>NZ_JBFBFP010000067.1:0-29994 GCF_040684275.1 Streptomyces sp. NPDC091371 | reverse complement strand
GCGAGATCTACCGCCACCTACCGCACACGACCCCCACCACCACAAAGCACCCACAGACCACTTGACGATCTATAGGAGCTTCAGGCCGTCCCGCCCCGGAAAGACAAGAGACTGCCGGGAAACCCCCAAAAGAACAGGCCGGGCGGAAGGAGGCAGAAGCGGGTCAGTCAGGGATGTGCGGCCCCTCCCGGTAGGGGGCGCGCCTTGCCTCGGGCCCTCCCAGGCCGGTTCCGGGCTTGGGCAGGCGGCCAGCCACCCCCAAACCTCGACCACAAGGACCTCGGGGGATGTGAGGCGCGTCAGATCGCTACGCGCTCCTCGACGACGGCGTCTGACGACCGTCTTCGGTTGATGGGGATGCCTGCTCAGCGGCTCACCGCGCCAGGACCAGCCCGAAGTCGCGGCTCTCGGGCTGCCAGTCCTCGAAAGCGCCGACGTGCACCCTCGGGATGGTTCGCGGTGTTGCGGCGCAGCGCCTCCGCCATGCGCGGGTCGGGCGGAAACCTCTTGCGCAATGGTCAAGAAACGTTGACCATTGCTCGCATGCATACCGATGATCTTCCCGAGGCGTTCCACGTCACCACGGACGAGCAGCTGCGCGCCGTCTCCAACCTCACGCGCCACCGGATCATGGCCGTGCTCCGCTTCGAGCCCGCGACGATCACGCAGATCGCCGAGCGGGTGGGCCTCGCGAAGGGGAGTTCCAGCTATCACGTGCGGCTGCTGGAGCGGGCCGGCCTGGTGAAGGTGGTGCGGACGCGGAAGGTGCGCGGTGTCACCGAGCGGTACTACGCGATGGCCGCGCGGTCGATCGTGCTGCCGGATCCGGGCGAGGGAGGGCCGGATGTGCTGATGCGGCATGCGGTGGCGGACCTGGAGGCGTCGCCGGCGGATGGCGAGCGGCACGTACGGATGGCTCATCTGCGGCTCACCGAGGAGCAGTTCGCCGAGCTGGGGGCGCGGTTGCAGGCGCTGGCGGACGAGTACCGGGAGCTGTCCGATCCGTCGTTGCCGGACGCGTCGCTCGTCTTCGCGCTGTTCCACCCCGGAGGCGCCAAGTGACGTCAGACGTACGGAAGTTGCCGACTGGGTTCGGGCGGCTTTGGACCGCGCAGACGGTGTCCTCGCTCGGTGACGGGGTGGCGCATGCCGCGCTCCCGCTGATCGCGTTGACGTTGACGCGGGATCCGATGGCGCTCGCCGTCGTCGCGGCCGCCGGGACGCTGCCGTGGCTGATCTTCGGAGTGCTCGGCGGTGCGCTGGTGGACCGCTGGGACCGCCGGCGCACGATGTGGGTCATGGACATGGCGCGTGCGGTGCTGCTCGCGATACCGGCGGCAGCGGCCGCGCTCGACGTGCTGAGCATTCCGCTGCTCGCGGCCGTCGCCTTCCTGCTCGGCCTCGGCGGACTCTTCTTCGACACGGCCGCCACGGCCTACCTGCCGGATCTGCTCGGCCGCGACCCCGCACTCCTGGAGCGGGCCAACTCCCGCTTGCGCGGAGCCCAGACCGCCATGTCCGGTTTCGCGGGGCCGCCTGCGGGCAGTGCGCTGCTCGCGCTCGGGCGGGCGGTTCCGCTGCTCGCCGACGCGGTGTCGTTCATGGTCTCCGCTCTGCTCGTACGGTCGCTGCCCGCCATGCCCCGGCCCGTGCCGGAGGTTCGCGAGTCGCTCCTCCGGCAGGCGCGGGCGGGGGCCTCGTACGTGTTCCGGGACCGGTTGCTGCTCGGGCTCGCGCTCCGTCCGGCGGTCGGGAACATCGCCTTCCTCGCTGTGGAGACCGTCCTCGCCCTCTTCGCGCACGACCGCCTCGGCATCGACACCTTCGGCTTCGGCCTGCTCCTCACGGCGGAGGCCACCGGCGGGCTGCTCGGTGCGGGCATCGCCTCCCACCTCGGGCGACGACTCGGCACCGGCACGGCGCTGACCTGCACGGCCGGCGTCGAAGGGCTTGCCATCCTGGGCCTGGCCGCCGCCCCGAACCCGTACGTGGCCGGGCTGGCGCTCGCCGTCTGCGGGGCCGGCATGGGCGCCACGATGGTGCTCGCGCCCTCTCTGCGGCAGGCGATCGTCCCGGCCCACCTCATGGGCCGGGTCGCCTCCACCTCCCGCATGGTGGCCATGTGCGCCGCCCCCATCGGGGCCTTCCTCGGCGGCTGGCTGGCCACCACCTACGACATCCGCACCCCGGTCTACGCCGCCGGCGTGCTCCTGCTGGCGATGACGGCCGTCACGGCATCCATGACCAGCAACCGCCGGGTCGAAGCGGCGCTGCGTGCCGCCGCCCCGGCCAAGGAGCCGACCGAGAAGAGTGCGCTTGACGTGGTGTGACGCCTGCCGCGAAGGCGGGGGCGAGGACCGGGGTCAGGTCGACGACCCCGCTGCCGGCCAGTTCGTGCTCCAGGCCTCCGCCGCCTCCAGCTGCGCCGCGAGGCCCAGCAGCAGCGGCTCCGAGTCCGCGGGGCCCAGGAGTTGGGCTCCCAGGGGGAGTCCGGACGTGGTGAAGCCCGCCGGGACGTTCACCCCCGGCCAGCCGAGGACGTTCCAGGTCCAGGCGTACGGGCAGGCCGCGATCATCGAGCGGTCCGTGGCCAGGGAGCCGAGTCCCGCCAGGGCTCCGATGCGGAGCGGTGGGGTGGCCGTCGTCGGGGTGAGGACCACGTCGAAGCGGCCGAACACCTCGCCCACCCGCCACCGGAGCCCCGCTTCCGCCCGGCGGGAGATCCGCAGCGGCAGGCCGCCCAGGAGGCGGCCCGTACGGGCGGTCTCGTGGGTGCGGGGGTCCAGGAGGCCGGGGTCCGGGACGCGGGACACCCAGTCCCGTACGCCGCTGGTCGCGCGGGGCACGAACGTCAGCCCGATCGGGCCGTACCGGGGGTCCTCCGGAACCACCTCGTGGCCCAGCGACTCCAGCAGGCCGGCCAGCCGCTCCACGGCCGAACGGACCTCCGGATCCAGGGACTTGGGTGTTGCCGTGAAGGGCATCGCGAAGGAGAGGGCGATCCGGAGCCGGCGTGGCGTGCGGCGGGCCGCCTCGCCGGCCGAGATCCGGGCCGGGCGGTGCAGGTCGTCGGGGTGCGGCCCGCTCGCCGCGTCCAGCAGGAGCGCCGCGTCGGCCACGGTGCGGGCCAGCACCCCGTTCACCGTGAGGCCGTGGAAGGACTCGGGTTCCGGCCAGGTGGAGATGCGTCCGCGCTGCGGTTTCACGCCGATCAGGTGGGTCCAGGCCGCGGGGATGCGCACCGAGCCCGCTCCGTCCGATCCAAGCGCGGCCGGCACCAGCCCCGCCGCCACCGCGGCCGCCGAGCCGCCCGAGGAACCGCCCGGCGTGTGGTCGGGGTTCCACGGATTGCGCGTGGCGCCGAAGGCCTCGCTCTCGGTGAACGGCCATTGGCCCAGCTCTGCCGTGTGCGTCTTGCCGACGATGACCGCTCCCGCCGCGCGGAGCCTTCGTACGGCCTCGCTGTCGGCGGTCTTCGGCACGAACGCGCCCGCGCAGCCGAAGGCGGTCGACTCGCCGGCCACGTCCATGTCGTCCTTGACGGCGAGCGGTACCCCCAGCAGCGGCAGCCGTTCGCCGGCGGCGAGGCGCCGGTCCGCTGCCTCCGCCTCGGCCAGGGCGGCCTCGGTGCGGACCGTCCGGAAGGCGTTGAGCCGCGGCTGGGCGGCCTCGATGCGCCGCAGGGCCCGCTCGGTCAACTGGCGTGAGGAGAGCGCGCCTTCGGCGAGTGCGGCGGCCATCTCGACCAAGCCGGCCGTTCCGGTTGCTGCTGATGTCACTGCGACCCCTCCCCATTACCGATCGGTAGGTAGACAGTAAGGGGGAGCGGTCGTGCGCGTCAGCGCATCTTGAGCGGGTGTTCGGGGGCCAGGGCCTCGGAGATGCGTTCGGCGATGGGTTGCGCCGAGTTGCCCGCGGGGCTCTTGGGGCCCTGTGTCACGGTGACGGAGATCGCGAGCTTCTCCGCCGGCAGGTACGCCTGCACCGCCGCGTAGCCCGAGAACGAAGGGTTCGTCAGGATCCAGCCGTTGACGACGATCAGACCCAGGCCGAAGTGGTGGGCCTCCGTGTTGGTCAGCTGACAGACGGTGGCCGGGCAGGTGGCCGTCGCGTGGCCCAGGCCGATGGTGCCCGGATTCAGCTGCGTCTTGAAGGACTTCGGGGTCAGCAGCTCCCCGGTGCCGATGCCACGCGCGGACCGGTCGAGATCGCAGATGTTCTGTACGAGGACCGCGCCGGGGGCGGTGGTCCACGAAGGGTTCCAGAACGTGGACTCCTCGTAGGTGCCCCGCTCCGAGGTGAAGGAGTGCAGGACGGGCTCCGGGATCTGCGGCGTGTACTGGTTGGTGGTCTGGGTCAGCCCGAGCGGCTTCATCACGTTCTCCGTGAGCAGCCGGTCCAGCCGCAGGCCGCTGATCTTCTCCAGCGCTTCGCCCAGGATCGCGAAGTTGGCGTGCGAGTAGCTCCAGTTGGTCCCCGGCTTGTACAGGAGCGGCTTGTCCGTCGAGATCCCGATGATTTCGGCCGCTGTCCAGTGGCGGAACGGCTTTGCCTCGAGCTCGGCGAGGAAGGCGGGGTCCGTGACGTAGTCGTGCAGGCCGGAGGTGGAGCTGCCGAGCATCCGCAGGGTGATCTCCGAGCCGTGCGGCACGTCCGGCAGCCAGCGGGACACCGGGTCGTCGAGGGACGCCTTGCCCTGTTCGACGAGCTGGAGCAGCACGGCGCCCATGTAGACGATGGCCACCGAGCCCGTACGGAAGTGCATCGACGGCTCGGCCGGGACGCCGGTCATCGATTCCCCGAGCGCTGTGGTGAGCACTTCCTCGCCGCCGGAGGAGACCCGCAGGACCACCGAGTTCAGCCCGAACTCCCGCTGGGCCTGCTGGGCGATGGTGAGGACCTTGCGGGCGTCGCCCTGGGCGGTGCCGGGCGAGGTGACGCAGGCCCCCGGCGCCGCCGCGGCCGACGAGGCCGGGCCCGCGGTGGTCGCGGCCGGAAGGGCAGCGCCCATCAGGCCGGCGATGCAGAGCATGACCGTACGACTGCGCTTCACCCTCCCAGTGTGGACGGGCCCGGGGTACGGCGCACGCCGGTCGGGCGCCTGTGGGATCACAGGGTCCGGCCGGCGTGGCAGGGCCGTGGCGGGCTGTCCGGCGCGTCGCTAGATCCACCCCTCCAGCGAGGCCATGAATCCGTCGAAGTCGTCGCGGTGGATGGTGTGTCCGGCCCCGGCGACCGAACGCACCTCGAAGCCGCGGCTCTTGAGCACCGCCGCCCGCTCCTGCGAGATCAGGAAGCTCGGATCGGCGAGCTGCACGAGGGAGGGGACCGTGGGCGCCGCCGGCATCAAGTCGGCGCCGAGCAGCGGGCCGAGGCCCAGTGCGGTGGCCTCGTCCCAGACCGCGAGCGTCGCCAGCTCGACGTCCACGTCGGCCTCCTCCCAGCGCGGGTTCATCCCCTGGATCTGCTCCTTCGTGGCCGCCTTGAACTGCGCGAACAGCTCCGGGCCGAAGCCCTCGCCGGGACTGGCGAGGTGCCACGCCGGATCCGAGAACACCGCCCGCCGCGGCCCCAGCCGCTCCACGGCGAGCGACAGGGTCAGGCCGCCCAGCGAATGGCCGATGGCGAGCTCCGCGCCCACGGGAAGGGTCTCCACCAGGTCGTCCGCGTAGAGCTCCGGGGTGTAGTCGCCGCGGCCGCTGGCCCCGTGGCCCCGCTGGTCCACGGCGATGACGCGGTAGCCGCGGTCCGCCAGGGCGGGTCCCACCCGGCGCCACGTCCGGTGGTCGGCCATGATGCCGTGGATCAGGAGGGCGACGCGGTCGCCCTCGCCCCAGGTGTGGGTGTGCAGCTGCACGGTGGTGCCTTTCTGTACGGGTTGCGGTGCCGGGCTCGATGGGATCAGCGGAAGTCAGCGCACTCCACGGATCGGCTTCACCGCAAGGGCGCCCGCCACCGCGAGTACGGCGGCGACGACGAACAGCGCGGTGTAGCCGCCGCTGAGCGAGACGACCACCGAGGCGATGAAGGGGGCGATGATCTGCGGCCCGGCGTTGGCGATGTTGAGCACGCCCATGTCGCGGGCCGCGTCCTCGGCCTTGGGGAGGACCATCGTCACGAGCGCGGTGTCCACGGCCATGTAGCAGCCGAACGCCAGCCCGTTGACGACGGCGAAGGCCAGCATCGCCGTCCAACTGGTCGACAGGGCCGGGATGACGAGTGCGACGGCCGACAGGAGCGCGGAGGTGCCGACGAACAGCTTGCGGCGGTCGAACCGGTCGGAGAGGTAGCCGCCGAGGACCGTCGAGACGACCATCGCCACGCTGGTCAGCGGCATCAGCACCGCCACCGCGGCCTCCGGCTTCATCCCGTCCGGCAGCACGGTGTGGTCCTGGAGGATGTACAGCTGGTAGCCGCTGACCGCGAAGTAGCCGAGGACGAGCAGCGCCCGCCCGATGAAGGCCCACCGGAAGTCGTGGTCCTTCAACGCACCGCCGAAGGCGGCGAGTTGTGCCTTCACGGGCATCGGAGTGCGGGCCGGCAGCCGCTCCTCACGGGTGCAGGCGGTGAAGAGGACCGCCGAGCCCGCGACGAGCGCGCCGAAGACGAGGTACCCGGTGCGGTAGTCCTCGGAGTAGGCGGCGCCGAGCAGCGCGCCGATGGTGGAGCCGAAGGGCAGGCCGAGGCCGACGGCCGCGGAGGCCTTGCCGCGGGCGGACATGGGCACGCGGTCGGGGACCACGGAGGTGATGGCGGCCTGGTAGACGTTCATGACGGCCTGGCCGAGGCACCAGGTGATCGTGATCAGCAGGATCGTGTCGGCGAGGCCGAGCAGGAACATCGCCGGCACCGCGGCGAGTCCGCCGCCGAAGATCCAGGGGTTGCGGCGTCCGCTGCGGTCGGAGAGGGCGCCGGCGACCGGGTTGAACACCGTGGCGAAGATCGCCGATACCCCCGCGATCAGGCCGAAGTTCGAGACCTTGTTCGCCGGGTCGATGTCCTCGACCTGGAGCGCGAGCAGGACGCCGGCGACACCGATGTACAGGGCGTACATGGCGGTGTTGCCGACGAGGAGCAGGGGGAGCAGTCCGCGTCCGGGGCGGCTGGACGTGGTGGTGGCGTCGGCGTCGGCGGTGGTGCCGGCGTCGCGGGAGGAAAGGGCCACGGTGCCCTCCTGGGCGGGTGAGGGTGCGGAAGGGGTGCGGTGGGGTGAGGGGGTGCGGGGTGCGCGCCGCCCTGTCGCGACGGCGGGGTGCGAAGGAACGCGACAGGGCGGCGGCACGGGTGACACGACGGGACATCGCTGTCAGGCGAGATGTGACGTCGTGGGTTACACGTGTCAGTGACTCGTGTAAGCACTGTGTACCATTCGTTTCAGGCCATCCGCTAGCCCCTGGGCGCAACAGGTCTGGAAAGATGCCACGGCAATGTCTGAGTCATCGAAGTCGCCGAAGTCGCCGTCGCCCGTACCCACCAGCGCCGACGTGGCCCGGCTCGCCGGGGTGTCGCGCGCGACGGTCTCGTACGTCCTGAACAACGCGGAGGCCGTACGCATCAGCGAGCCGACCCGCCGCAAGGTGCGGGAGGCCGCCGAGGAGCTGGGCTACGTCCCGCACGCGGCCGCGCGCAGCCTGCGGGCCGGGCGCACGCGGATGGTGCTGCTGCCCACCTCGCACGTGCCGATCGGTCCGCTGTACAGCACCTTCCTCAACGAACTCCAGTGGGCGCTGCGCCGCCTCGACTACACCGTGGTCCAGTACGGGAGCCTCGGCCTCGACGGGGACGAGGCCGCTCGCGCGTGGGCGGAGCTGCGTCCGGTGGCGGTGATCTCGCCCGGCCAGGTCGCGCTGACCGCGCACGGGGTCGCCACGCTGAAGCGGGCCGGGGCCCGCGCGGTCATCACGATGGGGCCGGACCGGGTGCCGGGGGCGCACGCGCTGGTCCTGAACCACGAGGAGGTCGGGGCCCGGGCCGCGGCCCATCTGATCGAGCGGGGGCGGCGGCGGATCGGCGTGGTCCTTCCGCAGGAGGACGGTATGGAGCTGTTCTCCGTGCCCCGGCTGGCGGGTGCGCGCGCGGCCGCGGCCGCGGGCGTGGGGGCGGGCGTGGTGGTGGAGGCCCTTCCGATGGCCTTCACCGAGGAATCGGCGGGTGCGCTCGCGGCGCGGTGGCGGGGGCTCGGGCTGGACGCGGTGTACGCGTACAACGACGAGTACGCGATGCTGCTGATGCGGGCCCTCCAGGACGAGGGGCTGCGGGTTCCCGAGGACGTGGCCGTCATCGGGGCCGACGACCTGCTCCTCGGGCGGCTGCTGCGGCCCCGGCTGAGCACGGTGCGGATCGAGATGCCGACGGGTGGGCATCTGGCGGCGCTGGTGGACCGGGCCGTGCGGGAGGCGCCGGGGGCGCCAGGGGCGCCGGAGGTGCCGGAGGCGATCGAGCGGTACGACCTGATGGGGGCGGTGGCGGTGGGCCGTGAGTCCACCTGACGGTGGTTGCGCCGGGCGCTGGGCGCGGCCTCGGGTGGTGTGCGGGTGCGGGTGCGGGTGCGGGTGCGGGCGCGGGTGCGGGTGCGGGTCGTGTGCTGGGGCGCTGCCCCAGACCCCGCGCCTCAAACGCCGGCGGGGCTGGATCGCGCCCCGCGCCTCGAACGCCGGCGGGGCTGGGGTCGCGCTGGGCGGGGCTCGGATCGTGCTCTGGGCCGTTGACAGGGGGTGATGTGCGGACGGAGACTTCGGGCGCGCCCCACCGGGTGCAGCCGGCGCTGCGTTCCGGTGCCCACACCGGCGCCGAGGCGCCGCCGGCCGTACGGATCCGCCCAGGAGAGACCCCATGAGCATCCGCACCGTCCGCGACGTGTACGTCGTCGACGCCGTCCGCACCCCGATCGGCAAGTTCGGCGGGGCCCTCGCCGGGGTCCGGCCGGACGACCTGGCCGCGCACGTGGTGCGCGCGCTGGTGGACCGTACGCCCGAACTCGACCCGGCGCGGATCGACGACGTCGTCTTCGGCGACGCGAACGGCGCGGGCGAGGACAACCGAGACGTGGCCCGCATGGCGGTGCTGCTGGCCGGGCTGCCCGTGAGCGTCCCCGGGGTCACCGTCAACCGGCTGTGCGGCTCGGGACTGGAGGCGGTCATCCAGGCGGCCCGCGCCATCGCCGTCGGCGACGCCTCCGTCGCCATCGCGGGCGGCGTCGAGTCGATGAGCCGCGCCCCCTGGGTGGTGCAGAAGCCCGAACGGGCCTTCCCCGCCGGGCACCAGCAGATGTGGTCCACCACCCTCGGCTGGCGGATGACCAACCCCCGCATGCCCGAGGAGTGGACCGGCTCGCTCGGTGAGGGCGCCGAACTCATCGCCGACAAGCACGGCATCACCCGCGAGGCGCAGGACGCCTTCGCCCTGGAGAGCCACCGCAAGGCCGCCGCCGCGTGGGCCGCCGGGCAGTACGGGGCCGAGGTCGTCCCGTACGCGGGCGTGGACCTCGTACGGGACGAGTGCATCCGCGAGGGTTCCACGCCGGAGGCGCTGGCCCGGCTGAAGCCCGCCTTCCGGACGGACGGCACCGGCTCGGTCACCGCCGCCAACTCCTCCCCGCTCAACGACGGCGCCGCGGCCCTGCTGCTGACCGACGAGGCGGGGCTCGCGGCCACCGGCCGGGAACCCCTTGCGCGGATCAGCGCCTCCGCCGTCACCGGCATCGAGCCCCAGCTGTTCGGCCTGGGCCCGGTGGAGGCCGTCCAGCGGGCCCTCGGCAAGGCCGGACGCGGCTTCGCCGACCTCACCGCCTTCGAGCTCAACGAGGCCTTCGCCGCACAGGCGTTGGGCTGCCTCGCGGCCTGGCCGGAGCTGGACCCGGCCGTGGTCAACCCCCGCGGCGGAGCCATCGCCATCGGGCACCCGCTCGGTGCCTCCGGTGCCCGGCTGGCCGGGTCGGTCGCGCACCAGCTGGCGGCGGCCGGCTCCGGTACCGGGATGGCGGCGCTGTGCATCGGCGTCGGGCAGGGGATCGCTCTCGTCCTGGAGCGCTGAGTCGTCCGGCCGACGCGGGTGGCGATCATTTCCGGTCATCAGGAAATGTCAACTGCCCAATAACTGAACAGATGTGGAGCCTCCGGTCTGGCACGATGGCGCGTGCTGCCGCCCCCCGCGCCCCGCCGCACCCGCCGATCCATACCGGAGGCCCCGCGCCATGCCGCTCCTCGACCCGACGCTCTGGCAGGACGGACCCACCCTCACCGGCGGCCCCGCCCCGGTCGTCGAACCCGCCACCGGGCGTACCCTCGCCACCCTCGACCTCGCCGCTCCCGCCGACGTCGCGGAGGCCGCCGTACGGGCCCAGGCGGCTCAGCACGACTGGGCGCGGGCCACGCACCTGGAGCGGGCGGCCGTGCTGCGCCGCGCCGGGGACCTGTTCGCGGCGCACGCCGACGAGCTGAGCGAATGGCTGGTCCGGGAGTCCGGGTCGATACCCGGCAAGGCCGCCTTCGAACTGCACGTCGCCGCGCAGGAGTGCTACGAGGCGGCCGCGCTGGCCTCCCGCCCGACCGGGCAGGTGCTGCCCAGCGAGGCGCCCCGCCTCTCGTTCACCCGCCGGGTCCCGGCCGGGGTGGTCGGGGTGGTGGCCCCGTTCAACGCGCCGCTGATCCTGGCGATCCGCTCGGTCGCGCCGGCGCTGGCCCTCGGCAACGCGGTGCTGCTCAAGCCGGACCGGCGCACCGCCGTGTGCGGCGGCCTCGCCCTCGCCGCCGTGTTCACGGCCGCCGGACTTCCGGCCGGGCTGCTGCACGTCCTGCCCGGCGGAGCGGAGACGGGCGCCGCGGTGGTCGCCGACCCGCGCGTCAGGGTGGTCTCCTTCACCGGATCCACCGCGGCCGGCCGGACCGTCGGTGAACTGGCGGGCCGTCATCTCAAGCGCGCGCACCTGGAGTTGGGAGGGAACTCGGCCCTCGTCGTGCTGCGGGACGCCGATGTCGAGGCCGCCGTCGCCCAGGCCTCCTGGGGTTCCTTCTTCCACCAGGGGCAGATCTGCATGACGGCCGGGCGGCACCTCGTACACGCCTCCCTCTACGACGAGTACGTGGAGCGGCTCGCCGCGCGCGCCGAGGCGCTGGCCGTGGGGGACCCGTACCGCGAGCAGGTGCACCTGGGCCCGCTGATCGACCGCGTCCAGGTGGAGCGCGTACACGCCCTGGTGGAGTCGAGCACCGAGTCCGGGGCCAAGCTCGTCGCGGGCGGCACGTACACCGACCTCTTCTACCGGCCCACCGTCCTGGCGGGCGTCGGCGACGACACCCCCGCCTACACGGAGGAGGTCTTCGGCCCGGTCGCGCCCGTACGGTCCTTCGCGACGGAGGAGGAAGCGGTGGCCCTGGCCTCGGCGGGCCCGTACGGCCTCTCGCTGGGCATCGTGACCCGGGACGCGGCGCGCGGGCTGGACCTCGCCGAGCGGATCCCGACGGGGATCGCGCACGTCAACGACCAGACGGTCAACGACGAGGCGGTCGCCCCCTTCGGCGGCGTGGGCGCCTCCGGAACCGGTGCGCGCTTCGGCGGCGAGGCCAATCTGGACGCCTTCACGGAACTGCGCTGGACCACGGTCCGGTCCACCCCGGCAGGCCACCCCTTCTAGCGCTGTGGCCGGAATGCCGACGGCCGGTTGTTCGTTCCATGGGCAGACGAATCAACAGGAAGGTCCGGACACCGTGGCTACAGTCGAGCTCACCAAGGAAAACTTCGACCAGACGATCAGCGAGAACCCGTTCGTGCTGATCGACTTCTGGGCGGGCTGGTGCCGGCCGTGCCTGCAGTTCGCCCCGGTCTACGAGAAGGCCTCCGAGGCCCACCCGGACCTGGTCTTCGCCAAGGTGGACACCGAGGCGCAGCAGGAGCTGGCGGGCGCCTTCGAGATCACCTCGATCCCGACGCTGATGATCGTCCGGGACCAGGTGGCCATCTTCGCCCAGCCCGGCGCCCTGCCCGAGGCGGCGCTGACCGACCTCATCGGCCAGGCCCGGGCGCTCGACATGGACGAGGTGCGCGCGAAGATCGCCGCCTCGCAGCAGGGCGCGGGCGGCCCCGGCGGCGAGGAACGCGGCACGCCGGAAGCCTGATTGACGGCCGTGGCCGCCGGCCGGCGGTGACACTGGTCCGTATGACCGAAGCGGTGGAGTACGACGTCGTGGTGCTCGGCGGGGGACCGGCCGGCGAGAACATCGCCGACCGGACCCGGGCCGCCGGGCTGAGCACGGCCCTGGTGGAGAGCGAGCTCATCGGCGGCGAGTGCTCCTACTGGGCCTGCGTGCCCAGCAAGGCCCTGCTGCGCCCGGTGCTGGCCCGGGCCGACGCGCTCAAGGTGCCGGGGCTCGAAGGCTCCGCCGAGTGGCCCCTGGACACGGAGGCGGTGTTCGCGCACCGCGACTACTGGACGGGCCACTGGAAGGACGAGGGCCAGGTCGACTGGCTCGACTCCATCGGCGCCCACGTCTACCGGGGCCACGGCCGGCTCTACGGGGTCCGCAAGGTCGCCGTCACCAGCCCCGAGGGCGAGCACCACGTGCTGGCAGCCCGGCACGCGGTGGTCGTCGCCACCGGCACCCGAGCCGTGATCCCCGACCTGCCGGGTATCGCCGGGGCCCGCCCGTGGACCAGCCGCGAGGCGACCTCAGCGCGACAGGCGCCCCGGCGCCTGCTGATCGTGGGCGGTTCCGTGGTGGCCGCCGAGATGGCCACCGCCTGGCAGTCCCTCGGCTCGCAGGTCACCGTGCTCGTACGGGGCCCGCGGCTGCTGCCGCGCATGGAGCCCTTCGCCGGTGAGCTGGTGGCCGAGGCGCTGCGCGAGTCCGGCGCGGAGGTGCGTACCGGCGTGACCGTGGAGGCGGTCGTACGGGACGGCTCCACCGGCCCCGTCACGGTGGTGCTGGAGGGCGGCGAGACCCTGGAGGGCGACGAGCTGCTGATGGCGACCGGCCGCAGGCCGCGGACCGAGGACATCGGGCTCGACACGGTGGGCCTGCCCGCCGGGGAGTGGATCGCGGTCGACGACACGTGCCGGGTGCCGGGACACGACTGGCTGTACGCGGTCGGCGACGTCAACCACCGCGCGCTCCTCACCCACCAGGGCAAGTACCAGGCCCGGATCACGGGCGCCGCCATCGCCGCCCGGGCGGCCGGCACCCCGCTGGACACCGAGCCGTGGGGCGCGCACACGGCGACCGCCGATGCGCGGGCCCTCCCGCAGGCGGTGTTCACCGACCCGGAAGCGGCGGCCGTCGGCCTCACCCTCGCCGAGGCCGAGAGGGCGGGCCACCGGGTGCGGGCCGTCGACTACGACCTGGCCAAGGTCTCCGGGGCCGGCCTGTACGCCGACGGCTACCGAGGCCGGGCCAGGATGATCGTCGACCTCGACCGCGAGGTGCTCCTCGGCGCCACGTTCGTCGGCCCGGGCGCCGCCGAGCTGCTGCACGCGGCCACGATCGCGGTGGCGGGCGAGGTCCCGATCGCCAGGCTGTGGCACGCGGTCCCGGCGTTCCCGACCATCAGCGAGATCTGGCTGCGCCTGCTGGAGGCGTACCGGGGGTAGCGAGCAGCGCGCCGAGGGCCGCGCGGGCCTCGGCCAGGCGGCGGCGCCACCGGTCGCTGCGCAGCGCGGCGAGGTCCCACTCGATCACCGGCTCGGTGCCGCTCGCGCAGAAGCCGTAGATCCCCGCGGCCACCTCGTCGGTGAGGAGGTGGTCGTAGTGGAGCGAGCCCTCGAAGCCGGCCCAGGCGACGGCCCGGCCGTCCTCGCACAGCCGGCCGAGGGTCGCCCGGGTGTATGCGCGCAGGTCGAGCGAGGTGTCGTCGAAGTCGAGGTCGTAGGAGATCATGCCGAACGGGGCGATGGCCTCCGGCTGCTCCATCAGCACGAACGGCAGCATGTCGTCGGGGACGAGCCCGGCCAGGTGGAACGCCTCTTTCGGCAGCGGGGTGTTGCCCGCCCCGATGACGAACACGTTGACCGAGGCCGGGCCGCGCCAGCAGAGGGTCTCGTGGATGTCGCCTTCCGGCATCCGCTCGCTCTCCGTTCCCCACGGCCCGCCACCGGGTCCGCGGCTCATGTGCGCAGGTAGGAGGCCCCGTTGACGTCGAGGATCGTGCCCGAGCTCCAGACGGCCTCGGGGGAGGCCAGGTAGAGGACGGCCGACGCGATCTCCTCGGGGGTCGCGACCCTTCCGAAGGGGCTCTGCGCGCGGATCTGTTCGCCCTCCGGGCCGCTCAGCCGGCCGGAGACCCGTTCGGTTTCGACGAAACCCGGTGCCACGGAGGCGACCGCGATGCCGTGGGGGGCGAGGGAGACCGCCAGGGACTGGCCGAGGGCGTGCAGGGCCGCCTTCGTGGCGCCGTACGCCGGGTGGTCGGGCTCGCCCCGGAACGCGCCGCGCGAGCCGACGTTGACGATGCGGCCCTCCCGCCCCGCGTCGATCATGCGGCGCGCGACGCAGTAGCCGAGGTTCGCGGCGCCGAAGAGGTTCACCGCGGCGGTGCGCTGCCAGGCCTCCTGCCAGTCCGCGTACGAGGTGGTGGGCAGCGGGTGCGCGATCATCACCGCCGCGTTGTTCACGAGGACGTCCACCCCGCCCAGCGCCTCGTCGGCCGCTCCCGCCAGGGCCTCGACCTGCGCCGGATCACCGAGGTCGGCGCCGAGGAGCAGGTGTCCGTCGCCTGCGAGGGCGGCCAGGGTCTCCTCCGCGTCGGACTGCCGGGTCGAGCAGTGCACCGCGACCCGGTCGCCCCGGAGCGCGAACGCGGCGGCGACGGCGCGCCCGATGCCCCGGGAAGCCCCGGTGACCAATACGCCCCGGCTCATCCGTCCTCCTCCGCGTTGCTTCAAGATCACGAACCGTACGCCAATATACGGGGCGATCACGTGGCCCGGGCATGCAGTTCCAGGGCGCACAGCAGGTGGAGCTGCGCGTCCACCCACGGCCGCGCCGCGGCGCCCGGCCCTTCCTCGCGCAGCACCCCGAGGAAGGCCCCTACGAGGCCGGCAGCGGCCGACAGGCCCGTACGGGCCAGGGCGGCCGCGGCATCCTCGATCAGGGCGCGGGCCGGCTCACCGAGCCCGCGCAGCCCCACGCCCGCCGCCGATGCCAGCGCGGACAGGGCACCCTCCATCGCCTCGGTCAGCGGGTCGCGCGGGCGCGGGACCATGCTCGGCACGAGACGCGAGGCCTCGGCCGGGTCGGCCAGGTCGGGGACGGTCACGCCTTCCGCCGTCAGGACGCCGATCGGGTCGAGCAGCAGCCCCTGGCCCGTCACGCGGACCAGGGCGCTCAGGTGGCGGACCTCGCCCCGGTCGCCGCGCAGGCACTCGGCGAGCACGTCCAGCGCCCCGGGGCTGTACGGATTGTGCGTCGCGGACACCGTCGCGACGGCGCCCCGCGCGTCGCGCACCGTCGCCTCCAGGCGCTGCTCGGCCGGGTCGTAGCCGAGCTCCCCGACCTCGTGGACCTCGACCACGTGGACGGAGCCGGCCTCGGTCCGCGGCCGCACCAGGTACGGCGGCTGCCGGTCCAGCGCCCGGGCGTGCGCGGCGAAGTCCCGTACCAGCAGCGGCGCGGGCAGCTCGGCCCACGCCGAACCGACCGGTGTCACGCTCGTCGTGGCCACCCGGGAGGCGCCGATGGTGACCGACAGGCCGGGCGTACGGGAGGCACGCTCGCTCACCAGGCTGCCGCCGGCCACCGCGCCCAGGGAGGACCCCGCCAGCCTGCGGGCCGCCAGCTCGGGCCCGGTCGGCTCCTGCCCGGGTGCCAGGTCCCACCGGCGGCGCAGCACCAGCCCGGTGCCGGCCCCGGCATGGCCGAGGAACACCTCGGCGGTCCGCTCGCCGGGGCCCCCGCCGATCCGGCAGCCGAGCGCCGTGAGGCGGACGCGGCGCAGCGCGGTGTCGCCCCGCTCCCCGGAGCCGAGCACCTGGGACGCGGCGAGCCCGCTCTCCCGGCCGGCCGCGCGGACCCGGGCGTGGAACTCGGTGATCAGCGCGGCGTACCGCTCGGCCCGGTAGCGGGCACCCCGGGCGGTGTGGTCGTCGAGCTGCTCGATCAGCTCGGTCAGGATCCCGGCGGGCCAGTGCAGGGCCCGGGCGGACAACTCGTCCCGCACCCGGCGCAGGGCCGTGGCCGACACCGGGCCCGCGTGGACCGCGCCGTCCAGGAGCAGGTCGTCCAGCAGCGCGGCCGCCGCACCCAGCTCCGCCGCGCCCGGCCGCGCCCAGCCGCCGCTCCCGCCCACGTCCACCTGGGCCGGCGCAGCGGCGGCACCGGCCTCGGCGGCGGCGCGGAACGCCCACACGGCGAGCGCGATCACCTCCCCGCGGCGGTCGGCGGCGGCGTCGGTGACCGCGTGCCCGATCCCGTCGGGCGCCGGGACCGGGAACCGCACCGTGCAGGTGGGCAGTTCCGCCCAGGCGGCGGGCTCCTCGGCCGCGGGGTGGTGCAGCCGGGCCGTGTAGCCGCGGGCCAGGGCGCGCCGGGCGGAGGCCACCGCGCGCGCTCCGACGGCCGCGCTCAGCGCCTCGTCGTCGATGTCGCCCGGCGACCACGGCTCCCCGTCCGGCTCGCCGGCTTCGGGGGCCGGGGCGTCGGCGGCGGCGCGCTGGCAGGCGAGGACCAGGCCGAGCAGGTGCCGGCAGACCCCGGACGCCCCGCAGGTGCAGGCGCCCTGGTCGAGGCCCGCGCCCGGCGGCAGCGACACCCGCGTGCCGTCCGGGAAGAGGCCGTGGAGGGTGCCGTCGGCCTCGGGGGCCGGGTCCGTGGAGAGCACCGCGCCGGCGCCCGCGTCGAGTTCCTTCGCGGCGCGTTTGACCAGCCCGCGGTTGGCGAGCGCCGCGAGGGTGTCGAAGTCCAGCGCGAGGAGGTCCGTACGGTTCACCGGCCCAGCCTTTCCGCCACGAACTCGGCGAGCTGCCCGGGCGTCATCGCGCCGACGTGCGCGCCGGCGTCGGCGAGCCGCTGCGCGAGCTCGCGGTCGTACGCGGGGTTCGCGTCCTCGTCGAGCGCGGCGAGACCCAGCACGGTCGTGCCCTGCTCGGCCAGCGCGCGGACGCCGCGCACCAGCCGGTACGGGTCGCCGCCCTCGTAGAAGTCGGTGATCAGCGCGACGATGGCGCGCCGCGGGTTGTCGATCAGCCGGGTGCCGTAGTCGACGGCCCGCGCGATGTCGGTGCCGCCGCCGAGCTGCACGCGCATGAGGAGCTCGACCGGGTCGGTGACGTCGCTCGTCAGGTCCACCACGCTGGTGTCGAAGGCGACCAGATGGGTCTTCAGGCCCGGCAGCCCCCACAGGCTCGCGGCCGTGACCGCCGAGTGGATGACCGATTCGACCATGGAACCGGACTGGTCCACCAGCAGGATCAGCTGCCACTGCTCCAGGTGCGGGCGGGTACGCGAATGGAAGCGCGGCTTCTCGATCAGGATGCGGCGCTCGGCTGGCTGGTAGTGCGCCAGGTTGGCGCGGACGGTGCCGCGGAAGTCGAAGTCGCGGGCCGAGGGAAGCAGACTCGGGCGGCGCGAGCGCGTCCCGGAGAACGAGCGCCGGATCTCCGGCTTCAGCTGCTCCAGGAGCCGGCGCACGACCGTCTCCACGATCCGCCGGGCCAGCCGCAGCACCTCGGGGTTCATGAGGTGCTTCGTCCGCAGCACGGCGCGCAGCAGCGTCGCGTTGGGCTCCACGCGCTCCAGCACGGCCGGGTCCGTGACGATCTCGTGGATCTCGTACAGCTCGACGGCGTCCCGTTCCAGCCGTTCGATCGTCTCCTTCGGGAAGAGCCGGTGGATGTCGTCGAGCCAGTCGACCGCGGTCACCGCGGAGGACCCGTCGCCGCCCTCGCGTCCCGTCGCACCGCGGCGGACCCCGCGCCGGGCCTGCTCCGGATCGCGGCCGTAGAGCCAGTCCAGGGCGGCGTCGCGGGCCGCGGCCTCGGGACCGAGCGGGCCGGTGCACCGTTCCGCGGGGGTGCCCAGGATGAGCCGCCACCGCTCCAGGCCGGGATCGGGGGCGGCGGTCACGGCGCCCCCCGCAGGCCGTAGCGGTCGAGGGTGCGCTCCACGTGGTCCTCCAGGGTCCGGGCCCGCGCAATCAGCAGCGGATCGGCGGGGACGCGCAGCAGCGAGCGTGCCGAGCCGCGCAGGCCGCGCCGTTCGATGAGTTGGGCGGCGATCCGCTCGCGCTCCCGGGGCGGGAAGTACGCGAACGCCTGCCGCAGGGCGGGCAGGCCCGCCAGGAAGTCCGCCTCCGGCATGGCGCGGACCAGCTCGTCGAGCACCTCGATCAGCGGTTCGGCCCCGCCGCCCGCGGTCAGTTCCGTACGGGCGAGGGCGAACAGGCCCGCCAGCCAGTCCCCGAGCAGCCGGGGCTCCGTCGCCGCGCGGATCGCGGCGCCCGCGCTCCCGCCGCCCGGGTCGCCGAGCACGCGGCGCAGCCCGAAGGCCGCGCCGCGCAGGTCGGCTGGGGCCGCGGGATCCGCGCTGATCCGGCTGCACACCCCGGCCACCGTCTCCCGCGACACCGACAGCAGCTCCTCGGTGTGCAGCACCGCGTCCCGTACGGCGGTCAGCGCGCGCAGCCGGCCCTGATCGGGCCCGCCCGCGCCCCGAACCCCCTCGGCCAGCCACAGGACGCGGCCGACCGCGGTGTCGACGGCGGTGGCCAGCAGCGGGTCGCGGGCCACGCCGTACACCCGGTCGTGCCGCCACAGCCCCAGCGCCGTGTGCAGGGCCTCGCCGAGCGGCCCGAGCACGGTCGCCCGCCCGAGCCCGGCGCCGAGCTCCGCGATCAGCCGGTCGGACAGGCGGGTGGCGCCGCACACCACGGCGTCGAAGAGCACCCCGGCCAGCGCGCCGGGCTCGGTGCCCGCCGCGCGCATCCGGTCGTCGAGGGCGACGGCCGCGGCCTCCTCGAGGGTCGCGCCGAAGCCGCCCGCCTCGATCAGCGCGGCCTCGCGGCCCGCCGTCGTACGGGGCTCCCAGCACTCGGTGAAGACCGGGTCGGTGCCGTGCGCGGGGCCGCTGACCCGGGCGAAGCCGGGGACGTCCAGCACCCGCAGCCGGTGCAGCACCCGGCTGGTGGCCAGTTCCGCGGGGTCGGTGAGGCGCAGCGTGACGGGGCGGCCCTCGCCCGGTGTCAGGCCCAGCGCGGCCAGCCGGGCCTCGACGTCGTGCACCAGCGGGGGCAGCGGAGTGTCGGGGTGCAGCCGCCCGACGCGGTCGCCACCGCAGGCGGCGACCATCTCCACGACCACCGGGTGGGAGCCGGGGCGCAGCGTGCCGCGCCGGGTCCACGGGAGCGGCTCGTCGAGGGCGTCGGTGATCAGCGCCCCGGCCAGCCCGTCCAGCAGGTCGAGGCGGGTCGGGGACCGGTGCCCGCGCAGCGCGGCCAGACCGAGCGCGGTGCCGTGCGCGGCGATCAGCCCGGCCGTCGACACCGGATGGCCGCGCTCGCGCAGCCGCCCGGCGACGGCCCGCACCAGATCCTCGCCGGCCGCGCCCGGGCCGGCTTCCCACAGCCGCTGGTAGTACGCGGGCGAGGGCATCCCGGACTGGTACCCGGCGAAGGCGTCGAGCTGCCGGAAGGAGTACGGCACGAGGAAACTCCCGCCCACCGCCCCCTCCGGCGGCTCGGGCACCTCCGGCCAGCCTCCGGTGGCCGCGCCGCCACCGGGTCCGTCCGCACGGGGCCCGTCAGCACCGGGCGCGTCACCGGTCGGCCCGCCGCCACCGTGCCGACCGGGCCCCGGCTCCGTGGCACCGCCGTGCCGCTCCGGCCCGCCCGGCACGTCGGCTCCCGTCAGGGCCACCAGGGCGGGCCGGTGGAAGCCGCCCGTGACGACCAGGACCGGGCGGTCGCCGGCCGAGGCGACGGCGGCGCGGACCCAGGAGGCCATGTACTCCTCCCGTGCCCGGTCACCCTCGTCCGCGGCCGCGTCACCGCGCACGACGTCGAAGTACGCCTCCAGCCGGGCCGCGAGCCCGCCCTCCTCGTGCTCGTCCCCGTTCTCGAGTCCGGACTCGAACATCCGGTCCCACAGGGCGTCCACCGAATCGACCTGGAACCGCCGGCACAGCCGGGCCGTCGCCTCGGCGTACCGCGCCTCGGCGTCCGCGTACCGGTTGGTGCGCCCGGCGAACGCCGGGTGCCAGGCGGGCAGGTCGATGAAACGGACCTCCGCCCCCGCGGCCCGGCCCGCCGTGAGCGCCACCCACTCCGGCGAGTAGTCGCACAGCGGCGCCCACGACGTGGCGGCGCGCTCCTCGTCGCGGTAGTGGCTGAACACGGCGATCGGCAGCTCGTGCCCGAGCAGCAGCTCGTCCAGCCGCCCGTTGAGGTCGGCCGGCCCCTCGACCAGCACGTGCGCGGGCCGCAGCTCCTCGATGGTGCGGGCGACCAGGCGTGCGCACGCGGGGGAGTGGTGGCGTACGCCGAGGAAGGTGGCGCTCATCGGAAGCCTCAGCCCGCCAGGAGGTGGCGGGAGGCGTGCAGGGCCTTCCACTGCGCCCCGCCCCGCTTGGCCACCCGCTGTTCGAGGTAGCGGCGCAGCCGGGCCAGGTCCTCCGGGCTGTCCTTGGCAGCCGTACCGGCCAGGCAGGTCACCAGATCGGCCGCGTCGCCCGGCTCGCCGCGCAGGAACCAGCCCCGTACGCCCACCGCGTGGGCCACCGACACGGCCTCGGCCGTGCTCATGACCGACGAGAGCCGGTCCGTGGCCGCGCCGTCACCGCCGATTCCGGAGCGCAGCTCGCGGAAGGTGGTGACGAGCACCTCCATGATGTCCCGGTCGGGCACCGCGGCCACGCCCGAACGGTGCAGCAGCGCCGTCGCCTCGGCCTCGACCAGGGCGATCTCGGTGTCCAGATCGGCGATGGGGAACACGGTCTCGTAGTTGAAGCGGCGCTTGAGCGCGGCGCTCATCTCGTTGACCCCGCGGTCCCGGGTGTTCGCCGTCGCGATCACGTTGAACCCCTGGCGGGCGAAGACCATCCCGTCCGGGCCCTCCAGCTCCGGAATGGCCACCACCCGCTCCGACAGCAAGGACAGCAGCGAGTCCTGCACCTCCAGCGGGCACCGGGTGATCTCCTCGAACCGCACGAGCCGGCCCTCCCGCATCCCGCTCAGCATGGGCGCGGGCACCAGCGAACGCTGCGAGGGTCCCTCGGACACGAGCAGGGCGTAGTTCCACGAGTACTTGATCTGGTCCTCGGTCGTCGCCGCGCCGCCCTGGACGATCAGCGTGGAATCGCCGCTCACGGCCGCCGCGATCAGCTCCGACAGCAGCGATTTGGCCGTGCCCGGCTCGCCCACCAGCATCAGGCCCCGGTTGGTCGCGAGCGCCACCAGGGCCCGCTCGACCAGGGCCGTGTCGCCGACGAACTTGCGGCCGATGCCCGCTTCCTCGTCCCCGACGATGAAGCGGCGGGCGGCCCGCAGGCTCAACTGCCAGCCCGGCGGGCGGTGATCGGTGTCCGAGGCCCGCAGCGCGGCGAGCTCCTCCGCGTAGCGGACCTCGGCGGGCGGCCGCTGCAACTCCTGCGTGGTGGTGGTCATGACGTGATCTCCGTCAGGTCGGCCAGCACCTCGGACACGATGACCGGGGACAGGTCACCGAACTTCAGCGAGTACGTGCGGGAGGACCAGTGGTCGCCGGGCCGGGTGTCGAGCCAGATGGTCTCCAGCTCCTGGTCCGGGAACTCGTCGATCATCCCGACCGCGATGCCCTCGCCCAGCTGGATCACCAGATAGCGCTCGGGTCCCAGCCGCCGGAAGAACCACCGTTCCACGCCTGCGTCCTGCGGCTCGCCGCGCTCCCAGCCGCGCTTCTGCAGCCCGAGCAGCTTGCCGACGGGCACCGTGACGCCTTCGAAGCGGGTCAGCCGCGCGCCGCCGGCCTCCTCCTCGGTCGGCGCCAGCACCGGCCGGCCGAGCTGCGGGAACGGCTGCACGATCTCGTAGTCCGCGAACAGCTCGGCCCAGGCCGCCAGATCGCCCTCCAGGTGCAAGGGGTGCGCCAGGGTGATGGTGGCGTCGTCCGCGAACTTCACCGCCTCGTCCTCGACATCGGCGTACGTACGGTCCTCGGCGACCCGGAACGCGGTCACCCCGCCCTCCGCCCCGGCCAGCCAGACCAGGCGCCGCACCAGGTGCCACACCAGAGGATGGTCCACGAACAGCTGCCGGAACTCGGCGCCCGTCCACGAGCGCCCGTCCACCATCGCGGCCTCCAGGCGCCGCACCTGGTCCGAGGCGATCGTCCGCACGTCCTTCTTCAGCGCCATGAACCGCTTGCGCTCGTCGGCCGCGAGCTCCGCCTCGTCCCGGGCGCCAGGCCGCGGGAGGTCCTTCAGCCGCCGGCCTTCCTCGTCCAGCACGTACGGCTTGAGCTGCTCGTCGAAGCCGACCGTGAAGCGGCGCGTGCCGTAGTCGACGACCGTGCTGCCGTCCGCGTCGAGACCGAGGTCCGGCACCAAGCGGTCGGACAGCTGCTCACCGGTGAGCCCCAGTTCGGCGGCGACCTCGGAGATCTTCTCCTGAGCACGGCGCTTCAGCGCCTTGAACTTCACGCGCTGCGCGATCCCGTGCAGGTGCAGCAGTGCGACGTCGCTGCCGATCGACGCCAGGACGTCGAGACCGTCGACCGCCCGGTGGTGGGCGCCCTCGCCGGGCCAGGCGCGGATCACCGGGGTGAGGGCGCGCACGGTCCCGTCGTCCCCGAAGCGGCCGAGCGCGTGCAGCGCCCACGCCTCCTTGGGCGGCATCCCGGCGAGCCGCCATTCCGCGAACAGCGCCCACGCGAAGGCGGCCAGGGACTCCCTCGTGCACAGCTCCCGTACCTGCTCCAGCCCGGGGAACACCGCACTCGGCGTGGACACCGCGAGCATGGTCAGCACGTGCCCGGTCGCCGAAGCGGGCAGCGCCCCACCGGACTTCAGCAGGATCTGCGGCAGCGCCTGCGGATCGGCCCACCCGGCCGGCCTGGGCATGCGGGCGGGCAGCGCCGCCTCCAGCGGATCGGTGCCCAGCAGCACCTCCATCGCCTCGGAGGCCTCCGCACCGTACTCCGCCGCCGCCTCCCGTACGGCGTTCGCCCCGTGCGCCGCGACGATCACCAGCAGGGCCCGCTCGGCGGCAGTCCGCTCCGTGCCCGGCGTGCCCAGCGCGTCGGGGACCAGCAGCCGGGCCGCGTCGGCGCCGTGCCGGACGAACCAGGACCGGGCCGTCTCACCCGCGACCTTCAGCCGTACCAGCCACTCGGACATCAGCCGTGCCACGGCCGGGTCGAGGAACGGGAGGAGGAGCGGTGCCATGCCGGTCGGGCTGTCGGTGGCCAGGCGCACGGCCACGGGCAGCGCGGCCAGCTCGTGACGGGCGATCAGCGGTTTGTAGGAGCTGATCCCGTCGTAGCCGTACGTGGTGCACTTCCAGTTGGCGAGCAGCGGACGGACCTGCTCGGCGGGGCCCTTGAGGAACACCGCCGCTGCCTCCCACCCCCTGTGCCGCACACCGTTGCGCAGGTTCTCGATGTAGGTCTCCATCGGGTCGTGCGGCACCCAGCTGTTGACCCACGACTCCGTGGCGGCCCATGCCTCCCGCTCGCCCGTCCGCCAGGAGATGCGCGCCCCGGCCGGCGCCACCAGCCCGGTCACCACACGGGGCTTGACCACCGTCCGCTTGCGCGTCCACGGCGGGCTGGTCAGCAGGGGAGGCAGTGCGTCGGCCGGCACCTCCGCCACCCGTCCCGCCCGGTTCACGAGGGGATCGATGACCTCGGCGATCTCCTCCGGGAGGGTCGGCAGCAGGGCGAAGGCGAGGTCCCGGTGGGCGGCGACGTGCCCGACCAGCAGCTGGCCGGCCATCGAGGCCGAAGCCCCGGTGCCGAGCGACGCCCGCGCCAGCAGGCGCAGCGCCCGCGCCGGGTAGCGGCGCGCCGCGGCGGTCAGGGACGCCCGTACGTGCTTGTTGTCCAGGCGGTCGGCCAGGTAGCCGAAGGCCTCGTCGGAGGGCAGTTCGGCGAGGGAGCCGGCCATCAGCTTGGTGTCGTCCGTGTCGACGTACTGCCCGTTCAGCTCGGCGGCCAGCAGCGGAGCCATCGCCGCGCCCACGCCTTCCGCGAGCGTGGCGACGAGGGCCGCGTTCCAGCCCCGCCAGCCGAGCGCCACCCGCCCGCCGAACACGGCGACCTGCTCGGGCGACCCCAGGGAGCACAGCAGCATCTCCCGCACGGCCCGCTCCGGGTGGGTGCGGACGGCCGGATCGGCGCAGCACTCCTCCACCCACTCCCGCTCGGAGGGGGCGATGAAGCACGACGCCACGTACTGGCGCGTGGTCCGCCGGGCCCTCGAGAGGCCGGCGACGGCGGCCCGGTACGTCTCTTCGTCCGCCACGGACAACAGGGCCCTGACGCGCTCCAGGGCCGGCTGCGTGGGCTCCCTGCCCCAGCCGCCGTTGGCGGGGTCGTGGTCGGGGTTCGTGCCGACCCCGTCGATGAAGTTCCTCCTGTTCCCCGCCGTCCACAGGGGCCGGACCTCGGGCAGCTCGGCCGCCGCGCGTGCGGCGAACGGCAGCCCGAACTCGGCCACCCAGGCGTCCGCGAAGACACTGAAGGAGCGGAGGTGATGGGTCAGCAGCTTCGCGAGGACCGCGGCGCCCAGCGGGCTGGGGCTGCCGGACTGATGGGCCCGCGCGGCCTCGACGAGCTCGGGGTCGCTCTGCGCGGAGGAGAGCGCCCGCTCGATCGTCTCCGCGTCGAGGCCGAGCCACTCGCGCACCTGCTGCGGCGCGCTCCCGTCGACCTCGCGCACGGTCCGGGTCACCCCGCCGCGCCGCGGCAGCAGGTTCCGCTTCCATGCGGCAGGCAGGATGAAAGAGTCCTCGTCCGCGGGGGCGACGGGTACGGCCGAGGCGGCGGGCACGTCCGCGGCGACCGCCGCCACGGTGGCGGGAGAACCGGCGTCCGCGGTCGCGCCGACCTCCGCGTACCCCTTCCGCTCCTTCTCCGCTATCGACTTGACCAGGTGCGACTGTGCGTCAGCGGCGGAGCCGAACTCCTTGACCCGGGTCTGCCCGGCCGTCCCGGTGCGCCCGAAACGGACGGTCACCGAGGTGCCCTCCGCCTCGGCCTCCCAGAACTTGGCCGAGCCTCCGTCGACGTACTCCCAGCGCCGCACGCTGCCTCCCCTTGTCGCGCGTGATCAGTTGACCGAACAGTAAACGGCCCCTCTGACAACGGGTCCCCGGGGCGGCGTCCGGGGCGCGGGCAGCCCTTCCGGATGGTGCGGGCACCTATCCTGCATCGACATCTCTCGACCAGAGACCAAGGAGGCATCGCCCGTGATCGTGATCGCCCATCTCAGCGACATCCATCTCGACGGCGACCGTCGCGCGGCCGACCGCACGCGCGCCGTGATGGAGTACCTCGACAAACTGCCGTACGATCTCGACGCCGTGCTGGTCAGCGGGGACATAGCCGACCACGCCCGGGACGGTGAGTACGAGGAGGCCGCCGAACTGCTGGGCTCGCGGCACCCGCTGGTCGTCTGTCCCGGCAACCACGACGACCGGGCCGCGTTCCGCCGCGGCCTGCTGGCCGAGCCGGCCCCGTCGGCGGACCCCGTCGACCAGGTGCTGCGCGGTGAGGGCTTCGTGCTCGCGGTGTGCGACTCCTCCGTACCGGGCGAGGACCACGGCTTCCTGGAGGAGTCCACCCTGTCCTGGCTGGACGGCATCCTGGCGGGCACTTCGCGCGAGACCCCGGTCCTGGTGGCCTTCCACCACCCACCGGTCCCGCTGAACGTCCCGTACGTGGACGGGATCCGCCAGTTCGGCGAGGAGCGGCTCGCCGCACTCGTCGAGCGGCACCCGCACCTGACCGCGTTCCTGTGCGGGCACGCGCACACCGCGGCGGCCACGACGTTCGCGGGCCGGCCGCTGCTGGTGGCGCCGGGCGTGGTCTCCACCGTCCGGCTGCCCTGGGAGGCCCGGTCGGGGGCCTCCGAGCACGTCCACCTCGACGAGCCGCCGGCCGTCGCCTTCCATGTGATCGGGGACGACGGCCGGCTGACGACCCATTACCGGGTGGTCACGGCCCCACGGTGATCTGCTGGGCGGGGTCGGTCGAATCGGTGACGAGGTAGACCGCGTTGAAGGTGGACGAGGTCGCGCTCGTCGGACAGCCGAAGCCGCCGGTGACCTTGACGGGTACGGACGCGTTGGTGAAGGTCAGGCTCGGCGGGGCGCCGTTGGCCCACGTTCCGCCGACGTTCGCCGCGGCGGTGGGCGCCGCGGTGACCGTACAGCTGGCGAGCCCGCTCGTCCTGACCACCAGGCCGCCGGCCGGCACGGTCATGGTGGCGGTGACGGGCGAGCCGTTCTGCATCGCCACCGTCCAGGCTCCGCTGGTGGTGACCGTCGGGGTCACGCCCGGCATGCTGGAGGTGCAGGAGCTGTACGTCGGGGCCGAGATCGGGGACGAAACGGGCCCGGCCCCGTTCTGGTTGCCGGGGGCGGCCGGCACCGCACCGGTGGAGACGGAGACCGAGCAGGTCACCGTGACCGAACCGGCCTTGAGGGTGGCCTTCCCGCTGAGGGTGGCCTTGAAGGCGTGTCCGGCCGGGGTCACGGTGGTGGACCCGGCCGCGGGTAACGGGGCCGCGGAGGCGGTGAACGAGGCCAGCGAAAGCGCCGCGGCGGCGGCCGTTCCGAGGGCTAGGGCGGTGCGCGTACGGCTCATGGCTGTGCTCCTTGGGGATCCTGGTGCGCGGTGGGGGAGGGGAGCGGTGCGGGAGGCGGCGAAGCTTCGCGGAACGGCTGCCAGGCGAACATCAGACCGCCGCCGAGGATGCCGAGCAGGGTGCCGATCAGGAACCCGCCGAGGTTCGACAGGACCAGCGCGGCCATGGCGATCAGGGTGGTGAGGACACCCGCGAGGCCGCGTTGAGCGGGCGAGAACCAGGCGGTGAGGCCGAGCACGATCATCACGGCGCCCATCAGGACGGACGGGATCCCCGCCACCCCCTGCTGGAGCATGACCTTCAACGGCGCCAGCGGCAGGACGCAGATCCAGGCCCCGGCGAGGACGGTGAACAGCCCGCCCCAGAAGGGTCTGCCGCGCCGCCACTGCCTGCACCGCCCACGGCGGCTCAGAAGCATTCCTTCTTGCCCTTGGCTATGTCCATGCTCAGCCCGGAGAGCTTGAAGGTGCCGGCGTTGGTCGCCCACGCCGTCTGCTTCAGATCGGTGATGCGCACCGTGTCCGCCTGCTGGCCGAAGAGGTCCTGCATGCCCTGGGCGTCGGCCGGGCCCTTGTCGAGGGTGGAGGCGTCCCGCCCGATCTCGATGTTGGTGAAGACCGCGTCACCGGCGAGCTGGGTGGCGTCGACGAACAGGTTGCTCGCCTCGACGGGCTTGTCCCGGCCGGCCGTCAGGTTGAGCGAGATGTCGCCGATGACCGGGAGCGAGGTGACCACCGACTGGCACAGGCTGTTCAGCCTGGCCTCCCGGATGGCGGTGACGGCCACCGGGATGAGCTCCTCGCGGGCGTTGACGTCGACGCTGCCGTACTGGGCGAAGCCCTCGCCCTCCAGGCTCTTCGCCGACACCTTGAACTGCTGCCCGGATACCGCGAAGGAGGCGGCGAGCGCGCCCTGCGCGAGGGCGATGCCGAGGCCGGCGGTGACGGCCACGGCGGGGACGGTCAGGAGGGCGAAGCGGCGCCAGCGGACGCCGCCCGCGCCGGATACGTCGGATAAGTGCGGGGAATCTGTCATGAGATCGACCCTTATTTCGGCTGTGCACCGTTGTTACCGACGAGTTGAATGTAAGAGTGCCAATGGAGGTTGGCAAGGTTGTGCGAGCACACCCTTTGAGCCGACTCCTACTGCTCCGTACGCAGCAGTTCGGCGACCTCCGCGTCCACCCTCCGGGCCATCGCCCGGGCGAACTCGGTGGCCACGACCTCCCCGGCCACGGGCCGCAGCGCGGCTACCGCCTCGGTGACGTGCCGGAGCTGCGTGGCCGAAAGCCGCTCCAGGCCCTCCGGACAGATCACATGCTGCCGGAACAGCGCGACGAACCGGTCCGCGAGCGCGGCCGCCTGCGTCTGTACGAAGTCACCCGCGTCCAGGATCTCGGCCAGCGGCACCCCCTGCCGCACCAGGGTCAGCGTTGCGTCCAGCAGCCGCCGGCTCGGGTGGGTGACCAGGTCCCCCTCGACCGTGACGTACCCCAACTCCGCCGCCCGCCGGGTGTCCTCGGCCGTCGCCGTCGGCCCGAACAGCTCCCGCAGCTCGGCCCGGGTCATCGTGACCGGCTCCTCCCGCAGCCAGTCCCGGGTCATCTCCCGCTCCAGGCCCAGCAGCCCGGACAGTCCGCCGCCGCCCTCCCAGGCGTGCAGCAGCTCGCCGATGCCGTTGACCGTGTAACCGCGGCCCAGCAGGTCGCTGATGAGCCGCAGCCGGGTCAGGTGGTCCTCGGAGTACCAGGCGATCCGGCCCTCCCGGCGCGGCGGCGGCAGCAGCCCGCGCTCCTGGTAGTAGCGCAGGTTGCGCACCTTGACGCCGGCCGCCCGGGCCACGTCCTCCCGGCGGTAGCGCCCGCCGTCCTTCGTGCCCGTGTCATTGCTCTCCGCCTGGCTGCTCACGCGGCGAAGCATAAGAGCTACCGGCAGGTCACATGGGGCGTGAGGACTCGCGCCGCTTGACCGCCCGCAGCACCACGAACTTCGGCTCGCTCGCGACGACTTCGCTGTTGCCGAACAGCCGGCGCAGATGGGTGTGGTAGCCCATGTGCCGGTTCGCGACGACCCACAGTTCGCCGCCCGGGCGCAGCACCTTCCGCGACTGCGCGAACATCCGCAGCGCCGTCGCGTCCGTCGTCGCCTGGTGGGAGTGGAAGGGCGGGTTGCTCAGCACCAGGTCGACGGAGCCGGGCGACAGCATCGCCACGCCGTCGCCGACGTGGAACTCGGCCGTCCGCCGGCCCTCGCGCACGTTCGCCTTGTACGTGGCCCGCGCCGAGGCGATCGCCTGGTACGACTCGTCGGTGAAGACGACCTCCGCGTCCGGATCGTGGACCTGCACCGCCGTGCCGACGACGCCGTTGCCGCAGCCCAGGTCGACGACCCGGGCACCGTCGGTGTTCGTCGGCAGGTTCTGCAGGAAGAAGCGGGTGCCGATGTCCAGCCGGTCGGCGCAGAAGATCCCGGCGTGGTTGACGACGGTCAGGCCCGAGGCCGAGCCCGCCTCCCCGTCCACCGTGTACGACAGCGGCCACGGGTCGGCAGCCACGGGCCGGACGGCCCCGGGGGCGTCCGGCGTGCAGAAGATCAGCCGGGCCTTCTTCTCCGCGAGCGAGGTCTTCGTCGGGCCGAGGATCTTCTCGAAGAGCCGCAGCGTCGAGGTGTGGATCTCCTTGACCATGCCGGCGCCGACGACGACGGTGCCCGCGTGCACGTGCGGAGCCAGCCGGTACAGCTGGTCCTCCAGCAGCGCCAGGCTCTTGGGCACGCGCACCAGCAGTACGTCGATCCGCTCGGGCGGCGGGTCCTGCGTGGTCAGCAGCGTCACCGTGCTCTTGGCGGTGCCGATGCCGGCCCGGTCCAGGTTCGCGGCCGTGGCGGACCGGCTCAGCGCGGAATCGGTGATCTGCGTCGGGTGGTAGGCGGCGAGCGCCGTGGTCAGCGCCCCCCAGCGGTCCCCGAGCACGGTGATCCGGCCGGCGGCGGCCAGGTCCACCGGGCCGCGCTCCCCGGTACCGGCGTCGAGGTGGCGCAGCAGGTACTCGTCGGCGGCGTCCCAGGCGCGGAGCCGGTCGCGCGGGTCCTCGGGGAAGCGGGTGAGCTCGTAGGAGCCGAAGGGCGTGATCAGGCGGTTCATATACGACCCAGGCTAACCGAGCCGGGCCCCGGGCCCCCCCCCCCCCCGCGCGGGGGGGGGGGGGGGGGGCCCCGGGGGGGCCCCCCCCCCC
>NZ_JBFBFP010000066.1:0-31092 GCF_040684275.1 Streptomyces sp. NPDC091371 | reverse complement strand
CAAGTACGTCCAGTACGAGCCGCGGCCCTCCGCCTTGCGATGCACCGCACCGGACACCGCGACCCGGCAAACCTTTCCGGCCACAGCACTAGGCGAACCGGTCGCGGAGCTCGCGCTTGAGGATCTTGCCGCTGGCGTTGCGCGGCAGCGCGTCCACGAACAGCACCCGCTTGGGCGCCTTGAAGTGGGCCAGCTTCTCGCGCGCGTACGCCATCAGCTCGGCCTCCGTCACCTCTCCCCGCGGCACCACCACGGCCGTCACCGCCTCGATCCAGCGCTCGTCGGGCAGGCCGACCACCGCCGCCTCGGCCACGCCCTCGTGGGTGTACAGCACGTCCTCGACCTGCCGGGAGGCGACGAGCACCCCGCCCGAGTTGATGACGTCCTTGACCCGGTCGACGACCGTGAAGTAACCCTCCGCGTCGCGCACCGCGAGGTCGCCGGAACGGAACCAGCCGTCCCGGAAGGCCTTCTCCGTGGCTTCGGGGTCGTTCCAGTAGCCGCGGCACAGCTGCGGCGAGCGGTAGACCACCTCGCCCGCCGTGCCGGACGGGACGTCCTTGCCGTCCTCGTCGACGACCTTCGCCTCGACGTGGCGCACCGTCCGCCCGCAGGAGTCCATCCGCCCCTCGTGCTCGTCGGGCCCCAGCACCGTGGCCAGCGGGCCGATCTCGCTCTGGCCGAAGCAGTTGTAGAAGCCGAGACCGGGCAGCCGCTCCAGGACCGGGACCGGCATGATCGAGGCCCCGTAGTACGCCTTGCTCAGCGCACCCAGCTCGCGCCGTCCGAAGTCGGGGTGGTTGGCCAGGCCGATCCACACCGTCGGCGGGGCGAAGAGGCTGTCCGCCTCCCCCGCCTCCACGAGGTCGAAGACCTCTTCCGCGACCGGCGCGTCCAGGATGGTGTTCACGGCCCCCACCGCCAGGTAGGGCAGCAGGAAGACGTGCATCTGCGCCGAGTGGTACAGCGGAAGCGAGTGCACCGGCCGGTCCTCCTCGGCCAGGTCCAGCGCCTCGATCGCGCTCTCGTACTCGTGCGCGAGCGCCCGGTGCGTCATCATCGCGCCCTTGGGCAGGGCGGTGGTCCCGGAGGTGTAGAGCAGCTGCGCCAGCCCGTTCGGGTCCCCGCTGCCGTCGAAGGGCAGCGGCTCGGCGAGCTCGGCCAGGAAGGAGTCGGCGGCGTCGCGCAGGGCCCGTACCCGGTACCCGTCGGGGATCCGCCCGGCGAGGTCCGGATCGGCGAGGACGAGGGCGCTCTCGCTGTTGTCCAGGATGTACGCCAGGTCCTCGCCGGTGAGGTTCTGGTTGACCGGGACGTGCGCGAGGCCGGCGCGGGCGCAGGCGAGGAAGGCGAGCAGGTAGGCGTCGGAGTTGTGCGCGAACGTCGCGACCCGGTCTCCCTCGGACAGCCCGTACCGCCCGCGCAGTACGGCGGCGCCGGTGGTGACGGCCGCGTCGAGTTCCGCGTAGGTCCAGGTCCGCTCGCGGTAGCGGACGGCCGTCCGGCCGGGCACCCGGCGCGCGCTGCGGCGCACGAGCCCGTCGACCGTATGGTCCCGCACGGGACGCTCCGCTCCCGCTGCCCGCTCCACCTGGTCCGCCCGCGCCGCCTGGTCTGCCGTCATGGCGCGATCCTCGTGCTCCGCACGCCCAAGGTCAATAACCGGGATACCAAACGGGATGTTGACAGATCATCGGACCGCCTGCATGAGTGTGGGGGCACGGACGCACCGCCTGTCCCCCGGGCGATCAGGCCCATCCGCAGGCTACTTGGGAGGCACGTTGCACCTCAGAACCCGTCCGATACTCCGGCGCGTCGCCCTCGCCGGCGCCGCGCTGCTCGCCGCCACGGCCGCCGCGCCCCAGGCCTCGGCGGCGGCCGGGGAGCGGGGGCCGTCCGGCGGCGGGCTGTCCGCCGTCATCCGGTACACCGAGAACGGCATTCCGCACATCCTTGCCCGGGACTACGCGCACCTCGGCTTCGGGACCGGCTGGGCGCAGGCGGCCGACCAGGTGTGCGTGCTCGCCGACGGGTTCGTGACCGTCGCCGGGGAGCGCTCGCGCTGGTTCGGCCCGGACGCCGCGCCCGACGGATCGCTCTCCTCCGCCGCCCGGAACCTCTCCAGCGACCTCTACTTCAAGGGCGTGCGGGAGTCCGGCACGGTGGAGAAGCTCCTCGCCACGCCCGCTCCGGCCGGTCCCGGCAAGGACCTCAAGGAGCTGATGCGCGGCTGGGCCGCCGGCTACAACACCTGGCTCGCCCAGAACGAGATCACCGACCCGGCCTGCAAGAGCGCCCGCTGGGTCCGCCCGGTCACCGCCACCGACGTGGCCGCCCGCGGCTTCGCCGTCTCGGTCCTCGGCGGCCAGGGGCGCGGCGTCGACGGCATCACGGCGGCGCAGCCGCCGGTCTCGGCCGGGGCCCGCAGCACGGCCCCGCAGGAGGTCGATCCGGCGGCCGCCGCCGAGGCCGCACGGGAGTTCTTCGACACCTCCCGCTACGACATGGGCTCCAACGCGGTGGCCTTCAGCGGCTCCACCACCGCCTCCGGCCGCGGCCTGCTGCTCGGGAACCCGCACTACCCGTGGCAGGGCGGGCGCCGCTTCTGGCAGTCCCAGCAGACCATCCCGGGCGAGCTGAACGTGTCGGGCGGCTCCCTGCTCGGCACCGCCGTGGTCAACATCGGCTTCAACGAGAAGGTGGCCTGGAGCCATACGGTGGCCACCGGCACGCCCGTCAACCTGCACCAGCTCACGCTCGACCCGGCCGATCCGACCGCCTACCTGGTCGACGGCAAGCCGGAGGCGATGACCCGGCGGACCGTCACCGTCCCGGTGGCGGGCGGCGATCCGGTGACCCGCACCCAGTGGTGGACCCGCTACGGGCCCGTGATCACCGGCCTCGGACCGGGCCTGCCGCTGCCCTGGACCGCGCAGACGGCGTACGCGCTGAACGACCCGAACGCGTCGAACCTGCGCGGCTCCGACACGGCCCTGGCCATGGGCAAGGCCCGCTCGGTGGCAGGCATCCAGGACGCCCTGGCCCGCACGCAGGGCCTGCCGTGGGTGAACACCGTGGCCGCGGACTCCGCGGGCGGCACCCTCTTCACCCAGTCCCAACTGCTCCCCCGGATCACCGACGAGCTGGCCGCCCGCTGCTCCACCCCGCTGGGCCGGGCCACCTACCCGGCCTCGGGGCTGGCGGTACTGGACGGTTCGCGCGCCGACTGCGGGCTCGGCGCCGACCCGGACGCGGTGCAGCCGGGCGTGTTCGGCCCGGGGAAGGCGCCGACGCTGCGGGACGCCCCGTACGCCGAGAACTCCAACGACAGCGCCTGGCTGGCCAATGCCGACCGGCCGCTGACCGGCTACGAGCGGATCTGGGGCAATGTGGCCACCCCCCGGTCGATGCGTACGCGCGGCGCGGTCGAGGACGTGTCGGCGATGGCCGCCAGGGGCGGGCTGACGGTGGCGGACCTGCAGGAGCAGCAGTTCGCCAACCGGGTGCCGGCCGGCGACCTGGCCGCGGCCGACGCGGCGAAGGCCTGTGCCGCGCTGCCCGGCGGTACGGCCACGGCGGGCGACGGCACGGCGGTGGACGTCTCGGCGGCCTGCCCGGTGCTGGCCGCGTGGGACCGTACGGCCGGCGTCGCCAGTCGCGGCGCGCTGCTCTTCGACCGGTTCTGGCGCAAGCTGGCCGGGTCGACGGCGGCCAAGGACCTGTGGCTGGTGCCCTTCTCGGCGGCCGATCCCGTACGCACACCACGCACGCTCAACCAGGCCGCGCCCGGCGTCGCCCGCGCGCTCGCGGACACGGTGGCGGAGCTGAGGGCGGCCGGGATCGCGCTGGACGCGCCGCTGGGCGAGCACCAGTTCGTGGTCCGCGGCGGCCGGAAGCTCCCGGTGGGCGGGGGCACGGAGGCGCTCGGCGTCTGGAACAAGATCGAGGCGCCGTGGAACGCGGTGGCCGGCGGCTACCCGGAGGTCGTGCACGGCTCGAGCCACGTCCAGGCGGTCGGCTGGGACGGCGGCCGCTGCCCGGTGGCCCGCACCCTGCTGACGTACAGCCAGTCCTCGAATCCGAACTCGCCGTACTACGCGGACCAGACCCGGCTGTTCTCGGAAAGCGGCTGGGTGACCTCGCGGTTCTGCGAGCGGGACATCCTCACCTCGCCGAAGCTGAAGGTGGTGTGGCCGCGCGAGCGGCGCTGACGGCCCGCCCTGCTCCTGGCCGTGGCCCTCAAGGGATCAGGGGCTCACGGCCAGGAACAGGTAGGCGGCGAGCAGGACGAGGTGGACTCCGCCCTGGAGCAGGGTGGCGCGGCCCGGGACGATGGTGAGGGCGCTGACCACGACGGTGAGGGCGAGCAGCACCATGTGGGTCGGCCCGAGCCCCAGCATCAGCGGGCCGGAGAGCCAGATCGAGGCCAGTGCGATGGCGGGGATGGTCAGGCCGATGCTGGCGATGGAGGACCCATAGGCCAGGTTGAGGCTGGTCTGCACGCGGTCGCGGCGTGCGGCCCGGACGGCGGCCAGGGTCTCGGGCGCCAGCACGAGCAGGGCGATGATCACACCGACGACGGCGTTCGGGAGGCCCGCGTCGGCGACGCCCTTCTCGATGGTCGGGGAGACGGCCTTGGCGTTGCCGACCACGGCGACGAGCGCGACGAGCAGAAGGCCGACGCTGACCAGGGCAGCTCGGGCGGTGGGCGGCGCGGCGTGGTCGTCGCCGTCCTCGGCGGCCGCGTCGGGCCGGCGCCCGGTGTCCACGGGCAGGAAGTAGTCCCGGTGGCGCACCGTCTGGACGGCGACGAACAGCCCGTACAGGGCGAGCGAGGCGACGGCCGCGAAGGCCAGTTGGGCGGTGGAGAACTCCGGCCCGGGCTTGCTGGTGGTGAAGGTCGGCAGCACCAGGCTGAGGGTGGCGAGGGTGGCGACGGTGGCGAGGGCCGCTCCGGAGCCCTCGGCGTTGAAGACGGCGACCCGGTTGCGCAGGGCGCCGACGAGCAGGGACAGGCCGACGATGCCGTTGCAGGTGATCATGACGGCGGCGAAGACCGTGTCGCGGGCGAGCGAGGCGGTCTTGTCGCCGCCGTCGGCCATCAGGGTGACGATGAGCGCCACTTCGATGACGGTGACGGCGACGGCGAGGACGAGCGAGCCGAAGGGTTCGCCGACCCGGTGGGCCACGACCTCCGCGTGGTGGACGGCCGCCAGCACCGCGCCCGCGAGGCAGAGCGCGACCAGGACCACCGCGAGTGAGGGCAGCTCGCGTCCCCAGCTGAGGACGAGGGCGACGAGCGCCACCACGGGGACCATGACGGTCCAGTCGGTGAGGGGTGATCTGCGGGTTGCCGTACTCATATGCGCCAACTTGCCAGAACTGTCCCCCGGGTGCGGCGCAAGGGGCGGCTACGGGGTCCTGACGTGGTTCTTCTCACGAAATCCCGGGCGTGGCGGCGCCGTCGTCCGGGGCGGCGGGCCGTGCGCCGCAGAATGGGGCATGACCTCAGCGGACGCGTCGTCGTCGCCCTGGACCGAGGACGACCTGACCGAGTTCCACCGCATCGTCCTGTGGGCGTTGCTGCGCTACGTCTCCCCGCCGCCGGGGGCTGAGGAGGCGGGTGCGGGCCGGCTGGTGCGCGGGGTGCTCCCGCCGCCCGGCCGGCCCGAGTTCACCCGTGTGGTCCTGTGGGACGGGCACGACCCGGCCACCTCGGTCGCCTACGACCTGCCGCTGGTCGACCCGTCCGGCGACAACGTGTCGTGGAAGGCCATCGCGGGGACGCTGCGGCGGCTGGCCGCGGGGCCGGAGGCGGCGGAGCCCGCCCGGGACGCCCCGCCCGCCCCGCCGGCCCGGGACGGCCTGGGCATCCCGGTCGTCGACGCCGCCGCCGAAATCGCGCGGTTCCAGGCCGATCCCTCGTACGACCTCACCGACGCACTCCACGGCGCCGTCTCCCTGCTCGGGCCGTTCGCGTGGCAGCCCGAACCGGAGCAGGAGGCGCCGCTCACCGGTTTCGTGCTGCTCGACACCGGCACGGTGCGGCTGTACGTGGACCGGCCCGGGGGCCCGCGGCGCCCGCCCGATCGGATCGGCCTGGACATCGCGCTGCGGGACGACGAGGGGCGCGTACGGGAGGGGTTCACCGGGACGATGGCGGCCGTGCCCTCCCTCGTACGGGACGATCTGGAGTGGGCCCGCTCCGAGGCCGAGGACCCGTACTGCGCCGCCGTGTACGACCTCACGCAGTGGTGAGCCGGCGCCACGTCACATGGCGCGCTCGTGGCCCTCCCAGTACGGGTCGCGCAGCCGCCTCTTGTACAGCTTGCCGTTGGGGTCGCGGGGCATCGTCCCGATGAAGTCGACGGTCTTGGGGCGCTTGTAGCCGGCGAGCTGCCGTTCGCAGTGGTGCAGGATCTCCGCGGCCAGCGCGTCGCCCGCCTCGAAGCCCTCGGCCGGTTCGATGACGGCCTTGACCTCCTCGCCCCAGTCGGCGTGCGGGATGCCGAAGGCGGCGGCGTCCGCGACCGCCGGGTGGGTGAGCAGGGCGGACTCGATCTCGGCCGGGTAGATGTTGACCCCGCCCGAGATGATCATGTCGATCTTGCGGTCGCGGAGGAAGAGGTACCCCTCCTCGTCCATCAGGCCGAGGTCGCCGACGGTGAAGAAGTCGCCGATGCGGTTCTTCTTCGTCTTGCCCTCGTCCTTGTGGTAGCTGAAGCCGCCGGTCTTCATCTGCATGTAGACGGTGCCCAGTTCGCCGGGCGGCAGCCGGTTGCCGTCGTCATCGAAGATGGCGAGTTCGCTGATCGGCCAGGCCTTGCCGACGGTTCCGGGCTTCTTCAGCCAGTCCTCGGCGGTCGCGAAGGCGCCGCCGCCCTCGCTGGCCGCGTAGTACTCCTCCACGCAGCTGCCCCACCAGTCGATCATCGCCCGCTTGACGTGGTCGGGGCAGGGCGCGGCGCCGTGGATGGCGTGCCGCATCGAGGAGACGTCGTACGCGTCCTTCGTGTCCTGCGGGAGTGCGAGGAGCCGGTGGAACTGGGTCGGGACCATGTGGGTGTGCGTGCAGGCACGTCGGTCGATCAGGCGGAGCATCTCCTCGGGGGTCCACTTGTCCATCAGGACCAGCGGGTGCCCGATGTGCAGGGCTGCGCCCGCGAACTGGAGCACCGCCGTGTGGTAGAGCGGCGAGCAGACCAGGTGGACGTTGCCGTCGAAGGGGCGGATGCCGAAGATGCCGAGGAAGCCGCCGAGGTAGGTCTCCTCGGGGAGCTTGCCGGGCAGCGGGCGGCGGATGCCCCGGGGGCGGCCGGTGGTGCCGGAGGTGTAGTTCATGACCCAGCCGAGGGTGCGGCCCTCGGGGGGCGTGCCGGGCTGCCCGTCCAGGAGTTCGGCGTACGGGCGGAAGCCCGGGACGGCTCCGACGGCGTAGCGGTGGCTCGCGGGCAGTGCGGCCTCGTCGGCCGCGGCGGTGGCGGCGTCGGCGAACCGCTCGTGGGCGAGGAGGACCTTGGCGCCGGAGTCGGAGACGATCCAGGCGATCTCGGGGCCGACGAGGTGGTGGTTGACGGGGACGAGGTAGAACCCGGCCTGGGCGGCGGCGAGGTAGGCGGTGAGGAACTCGACGCCGTTGGGGAGCACCACGGCGAACACGTCGCCCTGCTCCAGACCGGCGGCGCGCAGGCCATGGACGAGGCGGTTGACGTCCGCGTGCAGCCGGCCGGCGGTCCATTCCTCGCCCTCGGGGGTGACGAGGACGGTGCGCCCGGGGTCGGCGGCGGCCTGGGCCCAGAAGCCGTTGGGGGGCTGTTCGGTCACGCTGCTCACACTGCTCACGCCTCTCGGACTCGGCCGGCGATGCGGTTGATGCGGTCGATGGCTCGTTCGAAGCCGCTCGTCAGGTCGTCGAAGACGGCCTGGACGCTGCGCTCTTCGTTCATCCGGCCGACGATCTGGCCCACGGGGGTGCCGAGCAGCGGCTGGATCTCGTACTTCTGGATCCGGGAGACGGCCTCGGCGACGAGCAGGCCCTGGAGCGGCATCGGAAGCGCGCCCGGGCCCTCCGGGTCGTCCCAGGCGTCGGTCCATTCGGTGCGCAGCTGGCGCGCGGGCTTGCCGGTGAGGGCGCGGGAGCGGACGGTGTCGCCGGAGCCGGCGGCGAGCAGCTTCTCGGTGAGGGCGCGGGAGTGCAGGTCGGCCTCGGTGGTGGTGAGCCAGAGGGAGCCGAGCCAGGCGCCCTGGGCGCCGAGGGCGAGTCCGGCGGCGATCTGCTCGCCGCTGCCGATGCCGCCGGCGGCGAGGACCGGGAGCGGGGCGACGGCCTCGGCGATCTCGGGGACCAGGACCATGGTCGCGATGTCGCCGGTATGGCCGCCGGCCTCGTAGCCCTGGGCGACGACGATGTCGATGCCGGCCTCGGCGTGGCGGCGGGCGTGCTTGGCGCTGCCGGCGAGGGCGGCGACGAGGACGCCGTGGTCATGGGCGCGCGCGATGACGTCGGCGGGCGGGGAACCGAGGGCGTTCGCCAGGAGTTTGATGGGGTAGTCGAAGGCGACGTCGAGCTGGTTGCGGGCGACCTGCTCCATCCAGCCGGTGATCCGCCAGCCGGAGGCCTCGCCCTCGGCGAGCTCGGGGACGTGGTGCTTGGCGAGGGTGTCACGGACGAAAGCGCGGTGCTCGGCGGGGATCATCGCCTCGATGTCGGCTTCGCTGATGCCGTCGACCGCCTTCTTGGCGGGCATGACGACGTCCAGGCCGTAGGGCTTGCCGTCGGTGTGCGCCTGCATCCAGTCGAGGTCGCGTTTGAGGTCGTCGGGAGCGGTGTAGCGGACCGCTCCGAGTACGCCGAACCCGCCCGCGCGGGTGATGGCAGCGGCGACCGCCGGGAAGGGCGTGAAGCCGAAGATGGCGTGCTCGACTCCCAGTTTCTTGCTCAGCTCCGTCTCCATGGGCGGCAGGATGCCGCAGCCCGGCGGCCGAGGGAAGAGATTTTCTGATGCAGTGTCAGATTCTTTACGGGCCGGTCAGTGCGGAGGGTGCGCGACGGCGGGGCAGATACCCACTAGCGTGCGGGGCGCCTGCGGCGCGCTCGGCACGGTTCAGGGCCGCGGCCCGCAGCCACGGGCGGGTCCCGCACCGGAGCAGCGACGCGGGCGCACCCGGCCACATCAGCCTCGCCGGCGTTTGAGGCGCGGGGTCTGGGGCGGAGCCCCGGGAAACGGCGCCGCAGGCAGGCACGGGCAGGAGACGGGAGGCGGACATGGCAGCAGGCAAGGCGGGAGGCGGGGCCACGGCAGCGGGAGGCAAGCCCGAACCAGCGGGAGGCGGGCTGACGCGCCGCCGGCTCGGCGCGCGGCTGCTCGCGCTCGGCGGGGTGCTCGTCCTGCACGCCGCACTGCCCGGCTCCGGCGCGGCAGCATCCGGGAACCCGGCCGAGCGCCGCGCACTCCAGGGGCTGCGCCTGCGCTACGGCTCCGCGCGCCAGGCCGGACTGGTGGAGCGGCACCTCGACGGCGTGGCGGAGGAGGCGCGGCGCTTCCTCGGCCCCTCCCCCGAACACCCCTACTACGCCGGGGCCGTGGTCCTCGCGGGCCGGGGTCGCACGATCGCGCTGCACCGCGCGATGGGCGATGCCGTACGGTACGCGGACTACGACGGGCGGACCGACCGGGTGCGGGAGTTCCCGGCGGCCGAGCGGATCGCGATGGCCGAGGACACCGTCTTCGACCTGGCCTCGCTGACGAAGCTGTTCACGTCGGTCCTGGCCGTGCAGCAGATGGAGCGGGGCCGCCTGGAGCTGGAGGCTCCGGTGCGGCGGTACCTCTCCGAGTTCACGGGTGGCGGCAAAGAGACGATCACGGTCCGCCAGCTGCTCACCCACACCTCGGGATTGCGCTCGTGGGCGCCCTTCTACCAGCAGTCCACCCGCGAAGGGCAGTTGCGCCTCCTCTGGTCGGTCCGGCCGCAGGAGACTCCCGGCACCGTCTACCGGTACTCCGACCTGAACCTGGTCACGCTCCAGCTGCTCTTGGAACGGATCACCGGTCGCACCTTGGATGTCCTGCTCCACGACGAGATCACCGCTCCGCTCGGGATGCACCGCACTCGCTACAACCCGCCGCTCTCCTGGCGCCGGGTCACCGCCGCCACCGAGGTGCAGCGGCCGCCCTGGTCCGGCCTGGACCGAGGGCTGGTCTGGGGCGAGGTGCACGACGAGAACGCGCACGCGCTCGGCGGAGTCGCCGGCCACGCCGGGGTGTTCGGCACCGCCTGGGACCTGGCCGTCCTCGCCCGCGCCCTCCTCGACGGCGGGGTCTACGCCGGCCGGCGCATCCTGCGCCCCGCCTCCGTCGAACTGCTCTTCACCGACTACAACACGGCCTTCCCCGGGGACGACCACGGCCTGGGCTTCGAGCTCTACCAGCACTGGTACATGGGCGCGATGGCCACCCCGCACTCCGCCGGCCACACCGGCTTCACCGGCACCTCCCTCGTCCTGGATCCCTCCACGGACTCCTTCCTGATCCTGCTCGGCAACTCGGTCCACCCCGTCCGCACCTGGCGGGCCGGCAGCGCCCCCCGGGTCGCCGTCGGCAACCGCTTCGCCCGCGCCGTCCCGGTCCGTACGAAACACGGCGGCGCGGCCTGGTTCTCCGGAACCCAGCCGGGCGCCTCGGGCACCCTCACCCTGCCGCCGCTCACCCCGGCCACGGCATCGGCCCGCGTGCGCTGCGCCGTGTGGTGGGACACCGTTCCGGGCGAAGGCGCGCTCCACCTGGAGGCCTCGCCCGACGGGGAGCACTGGGAGCCGCTCCCGTTCACCACCGTGCGCTCCACGGGCGGCGCCCCCGAGAACTGGCCCCGCGGCTCCGTATCAGGCTGGTCGGGCCGTATCTGGCACCGCCTCGAAGCCCCCCTCGGCGCGACCTGGGCCGACCGTGAGGTCCACCTCCGCTTCCGCCACTCCGCGACCGGCCGCTACGTCGGGCGCGGCATCTACGTGGACGTCATCCGCGTCTCGGAGCCGGCCCGCCTGCTCTTCGCCGAGGACCGCCCGTCCGACATGGCCCGCCTCGACCCCATCGGCTGGACCCGGTCCGGCGACTAGGTTCCGCCCGGGCCGTCGCGGGCCGCGCAGGTCAGCTCGGGGTGTCGGCGAGCTGCGCGACGAGGAAGTCGAGCCGCTCCTCCTGCATGTCCGGGGGAATGCGGCCGCCGGCCGCCAGGGTGGCGATGCCGTGCAACGCGCTCCAGGTGACTTCGGCGGACAGTTCGCGTCGCGCGTTGTCCGGGCGGAAGCAGCTGACGAACTCGTCGAAGCAGGCCTTCAGCGGGGCCGGCGTCTCGGCGTGCGCGAACTTCACGTCGGTCGGCATGACGAACATGGCCTGGTAGAGGGCGGGCCGCTCGGCCGCGAACTCCAGGTAGGCGCCGCAGACGGCGCGCAGGGCCCGGGGTCCCCCGGGGTCGGCCGGCCGGGCTCGGCGCAGCTGGGCGGCGAGTTCGACGAAGCCGTCGAGCGCGACGGCCCGGACGATGGCGTCCTTGCCGCTGAAGTGGCTGTAGAGCACGGGCTGGCTGTACTCGACCCGCTCGGCGAGCCTCCGCGTCGTCACCGCCTCCCAGCCCTCGGCCTCGGCGAGTTCGCGGGCTGCCGTGATGATCAGCTGATGGCGTTGCGCGCGTTCGCGTTCACGGCGCTCTTTGATGGCGGACATGCCGACATCCTAGCAACGCTAGGCATCCTGCCGGAGGTACCGCCGCAGCCGGAGCCAGGCCGGCGCCTACCGGGGCGGGTGCGCGAGTGCCGCGTCGATCATGCGGCGGGCCACGGAGGCCAGTTCGGCCGGGTCCGGGGCCGGGCGGGAGCGCGCGAGGGCTCCCGCGAGCCGGTCGTAGAGGAGCCCGTCCGTCCAGGCGGCCAGCAGTTCGGCGGCCTCCTCGGGGCGGTCGGACCCGAGTGCGGCGAGGATCGCGGCCGCGCGGGCCCGGGAGCCCTGGCCCGCCCGGTGGAGGTCGGCCTCCAGTTCGGGGCTGCGGGCGGCTTCCAGGCTGAGTTCGAAACGGGCCAGCTGACGTTCGCGCCCCACCGTCAGCCACCGCAGCAGCAGTCCTGCGAGCGCCTCCGCGGCCGCGTCCCGGCCGGAGAACGGAGCGGCGGGCGGGCCGTCACCGTCGAGGTCGCCGAGGTCCAGTTCCGCGAGCCGCTCGTAGCAGGCACCGATCAGGGCCGTCCTCGTACGGAAGTAGTACGAGGTGCTGCCCGCCGGCAGCCGCGCCGCGCCGTCGACCGCCCGGTGGGTGAGCCCACGGAGGCCGGCGGCGGCGACGAGGCCGATCGCGGTGTCGGCGATCAAGGTTCTGCGATCCGTTGACATGCCCTCACTCTACAGCTGTAGAGTGAGGGCATCAACCTCTACGGATGTAGAGGTCGAATGGAGAAGGGGAGGACTCCTCATGTCGGCACTTCGACGCCATGCGGTCGTGGCGGGCGCGGGGATCGGCGGGCTCACCGCGGCGGTGGCCCTGCACCGGCGCGGCTGGCGGGTCACCGTGTGCGAGCGGGCCCCCGGGCCCACCGCCGTCGGTGCCGGGATCGTCCTCGCCCCCAACGCCCTGCGCGCCTTCGACACCATCGGGTTCGACGCCACCCGCGCCGCGGGACGGGCCGCCCCCGCCGCGATGGGGCTGCGGCGCCCGGACGGCGGCTGGCTCAGCCGCGCCGACACCGCCGCACTCACCACCCGGTACGGCCGGCCGCCGCTCGCCCTGCACCGCTCGGCCCTCGCCGACGCCCTGGCCGCCGAACTCCCCGACGGCGCGATCCGGTACGCCACCCCGGTCACCGCCGTGGACGACCCGGCCGGCCGGCCGGTGGTCCGTACGGACGCGGGCGACCTCGGAGCCGACCTCGTCCTCGCCGCCGACGGCATCCACAGCCCGCTCCGCCGCCAGTACTTCCCGGACCACCCCGGGCTGCACTACAGCGGCGAGACCGCCTGGCGCACCGTCCTGCCCGCCGCCGCACACGGTGCCCCGGTCGACACGGCCGAGACCTGGGGGCGCGGGCAGCGCTTCGGCACCGTCCCGCTCGCCGACGGCCGGACCTACGTCTACGCGACCGCCGTCACCCCCGAGGGCCGGCGCCCGGCCGACGTGCTCGCCGAACTCCTGCGCCGGTACGGCGGCTGGCACGACCCGATCCCCGCCCTGCTGGAGCGGATCGACCCGGCCGCCGTGCTCCAGCACGACCTGTACGACCTGGCCGCCCCGCTGCCCCGCTTCCATCACGGCCGCATCGCCTGGCTCGGCGACGCCGCGCACGCCATGACCCCCAACCTCGGCCAGGGCGGCTGCCAGGCCGTCGAGGACGCCGCCGTCCTGGCCCACCTGGTGGACTCCCAGGACCTCCCGGCCGCTCTCGCCGCCTACAGCGCGGCCCGCTGCGACCGCACCGACGCCATCCGCGTCCGGGCCCGCCGCATGGGCCGGGTCGCCGCCCTCACCCATCCCGTCGCGGCCGCCGTACGGGACCTCGCCGTCCGCGCGACGCCGGCCTTCGCCACGTACCGGGCGATGGACGAGATCGTCAACGGCTTCCGGCTCCCCGCGCTCCCCGCTCGTCCCGTACACCCCGTACACCCCGCGCGCCCGGCATAACCGCGTGTCCGCGGGCGTTGGCGTTCGTTGTTGAGGTTCGTTGACCATTCAACTCGAAGGCAGGTTGAACACCGTGACGACCGACATCGACTGGGACAACCCGACCGACCCGAAGCCCGGCAGCTGGCAGCTCGACCACGTCAGGCAGTACGTGCACTCGAACGGGGCGCAGGGCCAGTACTGGAACGGCACGCAGACCCTGCTGCTCACCACCGTGGGCCGGGTCTCCGGCAATCCCGTACGGACGCCCCTCATCTACGGCGAGGACGAGGGCCGTTACCTCCTCGTCGCCTCCAACGGCGGCGACCCCGCGCACCCGCTCTGGTACCGCAACCTGGCCGAGCACCCCGAGGTCCGCATCCAGGTCGGCCCCGAGACCCTCCAGGGCACCTCCCGCACCGCCACGGCCGAGGAACGCGCCGCGTACTGGCCGCTGATGCTGCGTCACTGGCCCTCGTACGACGAGTACCAGGCCAAGACGGACCGCGAGATCCCCATCGTCGTGATCGAGCCCGTCCACCCCGCCGCATAGCCCCGCACGTCCCCGACCTGCGCCTCTCCCCTCTGGCAGAGTTCGGTGCGGCCCGTGACGATCTCGGGCCGCACCCGGGGCTCGGACCCGGGTGCACGCGAAAGGTGGGGGAATGCGCATGTCGAAACCCTGGCGCGAGGCGGTGGGCGTGCTGGTCGCGGCCGTCCTCCTCGGCGCCGGACAGGCCGGGACGGCGGGGGCGGTGACGACCGTCGAGGGAGACCCGACGAACAGCGCCTACACGACCGAGCCGCTGCGCGTCCGCACCGTGGACGGCCTGTCGAGCCCCTCCCCGACCGCCGTGGTCTGCCACTTCACCGTCTCGTAGCGGCAGCGCCGACGGCGGCGGGCCGTCCGCGCCGGCTCAGTGCCCCAGCACGGCCATCGCCGCGTTGTGGCCCGGGACGCCGCTGACGCCGCCGCCGCGGACCGCCCCCGCACCGCACAGCAGGACGTTGCGGTGGGCGGTCTCCACGCCCCACCGGCCGCCGTCCGTACCCGCGTACGGCCAGGACAGGTCCCGGTGGAAGATGTGGCCGCCGGGCAGCCGCAGGTCGCGTTCCAAGTCGAGCGGGGTCTTCGCCTCGATGCAGGGGCGGCCGTCGCCGTCGAAGGCGAGGCAGTCGGTGAGCGGTTCGGCCAGGTGGCTGTCGAGCTGGGCGAGGGTGGCGGCGAGCAGGACCTCGCGCGCCTGCTGGTTGTCCTTTTCGAACAGCCGGGCCGGGGTGTGCAGGCCGAAGAGGGTGAGCGTCTGGTAGCCCTGTTCCACCAGCTCCGGCCCGAGGATCGTCGGGTCGGTCAGCGAGTGGCAGTAGATCTCCGAGGGCGGTACGGAGGGCAGCTCGCCGGATGCCGCCTCGGCGTAGGCCCGGGCCAGCTCGCCGTACCCCTCGGCGATGTGGAAGGTGCCGCCGAAGGCCTCGCGCGGGTCCACGGTGGTGTCCCGCAGCCGGGGCAGCCTGCGCAGCAGCATGTTGACCTTGAGCTGGGCGCCCTCGGGGGCCGGCTCCGGCGGTGTCTCGCCGAGGAGTTCGGCCAGCGCCCGCGGCGAGGCGTTCACCAGCACCGTGCGGCCGACGACCCGCCCCTCGCCCGTCGCCGTACGGAACACCACCTCGGCCGGCGAGGTGCCGTCCGTGTCGATCCGCAGCACCTCGTGCCCGGTGGCGATCTCCGCGCCGGCGGACCGCGCGGCGGCGGCGAGGGCGTCGGTCAGGGCGCCCATGCCGCCGACGGGCACGTCCCAGTCTCCGGTGCCGCCGCCGATGACGTGGTAGAGGAAGCAGCGGTTCTGCGCGAGCGAGGGGTCGTGGGCGTCGGCGAACGTGCCGATCAGGCCGTCCGTCAGGACCACTCCGCGGACCAGGTCGTCGGTGAAGTGCTGCTCCACCGCTTGGCCGAGCGGCTCCTCGAAGATCATCCGCCAGGCCACCTCGTCGTCGATCCGGGCGCGCAGCTCCTCGCGGGTGGGCAGCGGCTCGGTGAGGGTCGGGAACACCGTGCGGGCGACGTGCCCGGTGGTCCCGTAGAAGGCGCGCCAGTTCTCGTACTCCCGATCCGAGCCGGTCAGCCGCGCGAAGGACTCCCGGGTGCGCTGCTCGTCGCCGCCGACGAGCAGTCCGCCGGGCCGGCCGCCGCGTTCGGTCGGCGTGTACGAGGAGACGGTGCGGCGGCGGACGGCGAACCGCAGGTCCAGGTCGCGCACGATCTTCTGCGGGAGCAGGGAGACGAGGTAGGAGTAGCGCGAGAGGCGGGCGTCGACGCCGGCGAAGGGCCGGGTGGAGATGGCCGCGCCGCCGGTGTTCCCGAGCCGTTCCAGTACGAGGACCGCACGGCCCGCTCTGGCCAGGTACGCGGCGGCCACCAGGCCGTTGTGTCCGCCGCCCACGATCACGTCGTCGTATACGTCCCGCCCGAAGGTCGTCATGGCTCTTGGTAGCACACCTGGCCGAGCTGCTCCAGGCAGTACGCCTCGTCGGCGTGGGCCAGCGCCGTGTCGGGGTGCTCGTCGCCCAGGGAGCGCTCGCGGATGCCGGAGAGCTCGCGGTAGATGGGCAGCGCTTGCTCCCAGCGGCCCAGCCGGCCGAGGCCGACGGCGAGTTCCCGGCGGCTGACGAGGGTGTCGGGGTGTTCGGGGCCTAGCACCTCGGCCCGTACCGCTCCGACCTGCCGGGCCTCGGTCACCGCCTCCTCCCAGCGCTCCAGCCGGCCCAGGTTGACGCCGAGGACGTGCCGGGCGCGCAGGGTCTCGGGGTCGGCGGCGCCGTAGGCCCGGGTGCGGTCGCGGACCAGGGCGCGGAAATGGTCGAGGGCCTGGGCGGCGTTGCCGGTGCGGCCGAAGGCGATGCCGACCTCGTAGCGCGCGGCCAGGGTGTCGGGGTGGTCGCGGCCGAGGACCTGTTCCCGGACGGCGGCGACCTCGCGGAAGCCCTCCAGGGCCTCCGGCCAGCGGTCCAGGCGGCCCAGCGCGTACGCCACCTCGTAGCGGGTCAGCAGGGTGTCGGGGTGCTCGGCGCCGAGGACGGCCGCCCGGTCGGCGGCGACCAGGGCGGCGGTGGCGTGGGCGTCCGCGAACCGGCCGAGGGCGCCCAGGGCGCAGGCCAGGTTGTGGCGGCAGCGGAGGGTGTCGGGGTGGCGCGGTCCCACGGTGCGCTCGCGGGCGACGATCACCGCGCGGTAGAGGTCGTGCGCTTCCTGGTGACGCCCGAGCCGGCCCAGTTCGTACGCCGCCTCCTGGCGGGCGGCGAGGGTGTCGGGGTGGTCCGCGCCGAGCGCGCGGGAGCGGCCCTCGGCGACGGCGGTGTACGCGGCGAGGGCCTCCTCGGGGTGGCCCGAGCGGCTGAGGGCGAAGGCGCGGGTGTGGCCGGCGGTGAGCGCGTCGGGGTCGGTCTCGCGCGGGCCGGGGATGCGCGCGACGCCGTAGGCACCGGTGAGCCGCGGGTCCTCGGCGGGCTCGGGGCGGCGGACGGCGGGGCCCGGGGCGGGGTGTTCGCCGCCGGTGCGTGCGGCCGTCCAGGAGCCGGTGAGCACGGCCCATTCGCCGCTCGCGGGACGCGCGTCGGTCCCGGCCTTGCGCCCGGCGGTCATCCCGCGGGCCCACACCGGGAGCGGGGCCTGGGCGCCGGGCAGCCCGCCGGGCCCGAGGCGGGCCTCGACGAGCCGGCGGTGCAGGTGGCGGGCGTCGCCCGGCCGCTCCTCGGGGCGCTTGGCGAGGAGGTCGAGGACGACCTCCTCGAAGTAGGCCGGGAGTTCGGGGCGGTGTTCGCGCGGCGGTACGGGCGCGGTGTCGCGGTGGCCGACCAGCACCGACCAGGAGTCGCCGAGGTCGAAGGGCGGGGCGCCGGTGGCGATCTCGTACAGGACGCAGCCGAGGGAGTAGAGGTCGCTGCGGTGGTCGACCTCGCCGCCCGCGATCTGCTCCGGCGACATGTAGTGGGGGGTGCCCATGGCCATGCCGCCGCCGGTGAGCTTGGCGGTGAAGCCGATGTCGTGGGCGAGGCGGGCGATGCCGAAGTCGCAGATCTTCACGGTGCCGTCGGTGAGCCGCATGATGTTGGCGGGCTTCAGGTCGCGGTGGACGACGCCCTGGTCGTGCGTGTAGCCGAGGGCGGCGGCCATCTGCTCGGCGATGTCGACGACCACGTCCACGGGGAGCGGGCGGGTCTCGTTCTCCTCCAGGAGCTGGCTGAGGTTGCGGCCTTCGAGGAGTTCCATGACCAGGTAGAGGCAGCCGCCCGCGGCGCTGTCGTCGCCGAAGTCGTGGACGACGGTGACCCCCCGGTGCTGGAGGGACGCGGCCACGCGCGCCTCGCGCCGGAACCGCTCGCGCAGCACCTGGGTGAAGTGGGCGTCCTGCTCGGCACCGATCGGCTTGAGGCACTTCACGGCGACCTGGCGGCCCAGCGATTCGTCCCGGGCACGCCAAACTTCGCCCATGCCGCCCCGCCCGATCAGGTCGAGCGACCGGTACCGGCCCTGGATCAGTCTGGACTCCGCCATGTCTTGAAGTCGCCCCCGTCGTCGTGCGATGCCCTCCCAGGCCCGTCCAGTATGGCCGCTGCCGCGCGCAGCGTGTGCGTCGAGGGGCGGCTCCCGGGGCCCATGCGACGCATCGCTTTCAAGATGTGACCTGGCGGCAGCTTCCAGCGTAGACCTGCGGGAATGCTGCGCAGGACGCGCCCGGTGAGGCGCAGGCGCCGGGTGACCGCGCGCGGGGGCGGTGCGGGTCTCCCGTACAGCCGGTGCGCCCAGCCGGGGAGGGAACCGTACGCGAGGCCGGCGAGCGGGCGCCACAGCAGGTTTCGGCCAGGTATGAGGAGGGGATGGACCGGCGGGCCCTCCAGGAACGCGTACACGGCGTGGGCGTCGGGGCCCGCGGCGAGCTCGGGGCGGATCCCCTCGAAGTACGCGGCGAGGGCCCCGGTGTCGGCGGGTACGCCGTCCGGATCGAGGCCGACGAGGCGGGCGTTCACCCTGTTCTCGTCGACGTAGCGGTCGGCCTGGGCGGGGGTGAGGGGGATGCCGGAGCGGCGCACGACGTGCAGGAAGCTGTCGATCTGCGCGCAGTGGACCCAGAGCAGCAGCTCCGGGTCGTCCACGGGGAACTCCTCGCCGGTGACCGGATCGGTGGCGGACAGCTTGCGGTGGATGGCGCGGACGCGGGCCCCGGCGTGCTCGGCGGCCTCGGTGGTGCCGTAGGTGAGGGTGCCGACGAAGTCGGCGGTGCGCAGCAGCCGGCCCCAGGCGTCGTGCTCGAAGGCCGAGTTCTCCATCACCCCGCGCACGGCGCGCGGGTGGAGGGCCTGGAGGTAGAGGGCCCGGACGCCGGCGATCCACATCATCGGGTCGCCGTGGCAGTGCCAGGTGACGGACGACGGACCGTACAGCCCGGGGTCGGGGCCGGTGGGTCCGGTCTCGGTGTCCCCCATCCCCGTACCTCCTGTCGCAGGCGCCCGGCGGTTCCAGCCTAGCCGAGCGGGACCCGGCCGGGCCGGGCTTGCCGTCAGCCGGCGTGGACGTGGGGGCGGCGGCTGCGGTCGGGTTCGGCCTCGCGGATGACCTCGCGGGTGACGGGGGCGACCTCGCCCTGCCCGAAGAGGAAGAAGCGGAGGAAGTTGGCCATGGGGTTGCCCTCCGTCCACTCGAAGTAGATGTGCGGCCGCTGTCCGGTCTCGTCCCGTACGTGGAGGAGCAGCGCGGCGAGCGCGTTGGGGATGCTGGAGCTCTCCAGGGTCAGGACCCGGTAGCGGCCGTGCAGGACTTCGCCGCGCACGCGCATCCCGGATTCGAACTCGGACGCGTCCAGGACGGTGACCTCGACGAACATGACGTCGTCCGCGGCCGGGATGTCGTTGTCGGCGCGGATCTGCAGTTTCTTCTGCCGGTATTCCTCGGAGTCCCGGTTGCCGGGCTCGTTGGCGATGAACCGGATGGTGCGGTTGGAGGTGTCGCGGATGAAACGCTGCGCCATGTCGTCCAGCTCGACGTGCGTGACGCGGAGCTCGAAGACCCGCGCGAGGCGGGAGAGCAGGGACAGGGCCATGATGCCGGCGATGAAGCAGGCGCCGATCTTCACTCCGTCGGGGCGTTCCACGACGTTGACGGCGGTCGTGTAGACGAGGACGGCGGAGATGAGCCCGAAGGCGATCGTCCAGCCGCGTTCGCCGGCCTTGCGGGCGGCGATGGTGACGGCGACGGCGGCCGAGGTGATCAGGACGAGGACACCGGTGGCGTAGGCGCCGCCCTGCGCGTCGACGTCGGCATTGAAGATCCACGTCACCAGGAAGGCGATCAGCGTGAACACGATGACCATGGGGCGCAGCGCCCGCGCCCAGTGCGGGGCCATGCCGTAGCGGGGCAGGTAGCGCGGCATCAGGTTGAGCAGGCCGGCCATGGCCGAGGAGCCGGCGAACCAGAGGATCAGGATGGTGGATATGTCGTAGACCGTGCCGAAGGCGGAACCTATGTGCTCGTGGGCGAGGTAGGCGAGGGCGCGGCCGTTGGCCTCGCCGCCCGTCTTGAACTCGTCGGCCGGGATCAGCAGCGTGGTGATGAAGCTGCTGGTGATGAGGAAGACGCTCATGATCACGGCGGCCGTGGTGAGCAGCTTCTTGGTGCCCCGGATCCGGCCCGCGGGCTTGTCCGGGGCGTCGTCCGCCTCGCCCTGGACGTGCGGCATGACGGCGACGCCGGTTTCGAAACCGGACATGCCGAGGGCGAGTTTGGGGAACACGATCAGCGCGATGGCGATCATCATGAACGGATTGCCGTGCTCGGCCGTCAGCGCCTCGGACCAGTCACCGATCACGTGCGGCTCGGAGACCACCTTCCAGATCCCGACGGCGATGACGACGACGTTCAGCGCGAGGTACGAGGCCACCAGCGCCACGGCCACACCGATGGCCTCGCTGAACCCCTTGAGGAACACCGCGCCCAGCAGCGCGATCATGATCAGCGTGATCAGCACCTCGTGCCCGTGCAGGGTGCCCGTCAGGTGCGGGTTCTCCACCAGGTGCGCGGTCGCGTCGGCCGCCGACAGGGTGATGGTGATGAGGAAGTCGGTCGCCGCGAAGCCCAGCAGGGTCAGGACGAACAGCTTGCCCTTCCAGAACGACAGCAGCCGCTCCAGCATCGCGATCGAGCCCTCGCCGTGCGGGCTCTCCTCCGCCACCCGCCGGTAGACGGGCAGCGCGCCGAACAGGGTGAGCAGCACCAGCACGATGGTCGCGACGGGAGACAGCAGGCCCGCCGCGAGGGCGGCGATGCCCGGCTGGTAGCCGAGCGTGGAGAAGTAGTCCAGGCCGGTCAGGCACATGACGCGCCACCACGGGCGCCCCTCGTGCTCGGTGTGTCCCTGGTGCTTGGGGCGGTCGGTCAGACCTTCCAGCAGCCACGCGCGAAGGCGCGAAGTGCGGGCAGGGGTGGCCGGCGTGGCCATCGTGGTGCTCCTGTCGTACGGCACGGAATCAGCCATCGACATGGACGGCTGGGCCAGCGTACGCAGCGTGGACATTCCTGCCCGGAAACGAGCGAATACTTACGCTTCCTTAACGCGCAGCGCCCCTCGGCGGTTCGTACGGAGACGGCGGCGCGGGCAGCGTCTGCGTGACCCGCCACAGGCGCCGGGGCAGTTCCCCCTCCTCGAAGGCGTGCACCTCGTCGAGGCGCCAGCCCTCGGCGAGGGCGTCGACCAGGTGCCGGGGGAAGAAGTGGACGGCGAAGCCGCCGTGCTCGTGGATGTCGTCGCCGTGCGCGATGCCGGTGCCGTAGTGGGCATCTCCTGTGTGCCGCACGGTGTAGACGAAGGTGCCGCCGGGCCGCAGCACCCGGCGGACCTCGTCCACCAGGGCGTGGACCTCCCGGGTGGACAGGGCCATGCAGAGCAGCATGTGGGCGAAGACGGCGTCCACCGACGCGTCGGGGAGCGCGAGCGGCTCGCGCACGTCCTGGATGCCGGTGGTCACGCGACCGGCGGTGCCCTGGTCCCGGGCGGCGCGGCGCAGCTGCTCCAGCCCGGTGGTGCTGAAGTCGGTGGCCCGGACGGTGAACCCGAGGCGCGCGAAGTACAGGGCGTCGCGGCCGTGCCCGGCACCGAGTTCCAGTACGTCCGCCGCTCCGGCCGCCCGGAAGACCTCCGCCGCGTGGACCGCGGGGGCGGAGGGCAGTTCGCCGTACATGCCGGGGTGGGCGGCGTAGGTGGCCTGCCAGTGCGCGCGCTGCGCCGCGGCCAGCTCCTCCTCGTCGGTCACGACGGCCCGCCTCCCGCTCGTAGCTGGGGATCAGCGTAGGCCAGGGCCGCCGCGCGGGAGGTCAGGAGCGCGCCCCTGCGGACGCGGCGGCGCCGGCCGCGGGGCCGGCGCCGCGGGGGCGGTCAGCCGAACTGGGCGGTGATGCGCTGGAGCGGGACGAACTTGAAGTTCTGGTTGCCGCTGGTGCCGGGGGCGCCGTTGGAGCCGTCCTGGCAGATGAACACGCCCTGCGGGAAGGCGGGGCCGAGGTTGGCGGCGCTGGCGTCGATGCCGTCGGTGTCCTCGCAGTCGTCGGCCGCGGTGCCGTTCGACACGGAGAAGCGGCCGAGGTAGGCGCGGCTGGTGCGGTCGTAGACGGTGAAGTCGTTGCTGCCCTGGGAGGAGACGTAGATCCGGTTGCCGGCGGCGGTGATGCCCTCGGCGTCGGCGGTGATGTGGCCGCCGGAGCCGGTGGAGTCGAGCTTGGTGCGCGAGGTGCCGGCGTTCGGCTCGGCGCCGTAGATCCAGACGCCGACGTCCTCCTCGCCGAGGTAGAGCTTGCCGGTGGCCTCGTCGGCGTAGCACCCCTCGACCGCGGAGCCCGCGTCCCACAGGCGGACGGAGGTCGCGGACACCGCGTCGCCGTTGACGGCGAGCTCCCACTGCTCGACGCGGCCGGAGGTGGAGTTGGGGAAGGCGTAGAGCTTCCCGGAGGCCGGCGAGGTGTAGAGGCAGATGCCGTGGGCGGTGACCTCGGTGGGGACGTCCTTGAGCCAGGTGAGCCGCCGGGTCGCGGGGTCGATGCGGTAGATGTGCATGGCGCCGTTGCCGCCGGCGGCCTCGTCGTCCGCCGAGACCACGATGTTGCCGCGCAGGTCGACGTTGTTGCCGTAGTCGCCGCTGATCCGCTGGATCCGGGCGCCGGTCATGTCGTAGACCTCCAGCGCGCCCTTCTTGTCCGTACCGACGACCACCGACTTGGCGGGGTCGGTCGGGTGGACCCAGATCGCGGGGTCGTCGGCGGCGTCACCGCTGTGCGAGACCGGGGCGGTCTCCACGGTCGCCGTGACGGATGCGGCCGCCGCGTGGGCCGGCGCGGCCGGCAGGGCCAGTACGGCCAGGACGGCGGCGGGCAGCGCGGCGGCGCGGACGGATACGGTGAAGGACACCTGGTTCCCCTCGGTCGGGTGACGGACAGAAGGAGGCTAGGGAGGCCCGGCGAGCGTGGCGTGAACGGCAGTTGAACCCGCTCCTGCCGGCGCCGCGCGGCCCCTGGCCTCCCGCCTCGCCCCGCCCCCGGATCAGGGGACCGGAACGGACCGCTAGCGGCGCACGCGGGGCATGCCCAGGCCGATCCAGGAGATGATCTCGCGCTGGATCTCGTTGTTTCCGCCGCCGAAGGTGAAGATCACGGCGCTGCGGTAGCCGCGCTCGAGTTCGCCGTGCAGGACCGCGCCGGCCGAGCCGTCCTTGAGGGAGCCGGCCGCGCCGACGACCTCCATCAGCCAGGCGTACGCGTCCCTGCGCGCCTCGGATCCGTACACCTTGACGGCGGAGGCGTCCTGGGGGGTGAGGATGCCCTCCTGGACGGCGTTCACCATCTGCCAGTTGAGCAGCTTCATCGCGTCGAGCCGGGCGTGGGTGCGGGCGAGGCGGCCGCGGACCCAGGAGAGGTCGATGACGCGGCGGCCGTCGGCGAGTTTGGTCTCGGCGGCCCAGCGCTGGACGTCGTGGAGGGCCCGGATGGCCATGGTGCCGTGGGCGGCGAGGGTGACGCGCTCGTGGTTGAGCTGGTTGGTGATCAGCCGCCAGCCCTTGTTCTCCTGGCCGACGCGGCGGCTCGCGGGGACGCGGATGTCCTCGTAGTAGCTGGCGGTGGTGTCGTGCGAGGCGAGGGTGTTGATGAGGGTGCAGGAGTAGCCGGGGTCCGAGGTCGGCACGAGGAGCATGGTGATGCCCTTGTGCGCGGGGGCGTCCGGGTCGGTGCGGACGGCGAGCCAGACCCAGTCGGCGGTGTCGCCGTTGGTGGTCCAGATCTTCTGGCCGTTGACCACGTAGGTGCCGGTCTCCTCGTCGCCCTCGCGGACGGCCTTGCACTTGAGCGCGGCGAGGTCCGTACCGGCGTCGGGCTCGCTGTAGCCGATGGCGAAGTCGATCTCGCCCGCGAGGATCTTCGGCAGGAAGTACGCCTTCTGCTCGTCGGTGCCGAACTGCATGATGGTCGGCCCGACGGTGTTGAGCGCCATCAGCGGCAGCGGCACGACGGCCTGCGCGGCCTCGTCGAAGAAGATGAACTGGTCCATCGGGGTCATCCCGCGGCCGCCGTACTCCTTGGGCCAGCCGACCCCGAGCCAGCCGTCGGCGCCGAGCCGGCGGATGGTCTCCCGGTAGAACCGCTTCTGGGCGGCCGGGTCCTCGTAGCGGGAGTAGACGTCCTCCGGGACCAGCTCGGCGAAGTAGGCGCGCAGTTCGGTGCGCAACTGCTGCTGCTCAGGCGTGTATTCGAGGTGCACGGCCCCTCCGGGAGTCTCGCGGCCGGTCCAGCCGGTTCGCTGTGGCGGCGGTCAGAGTAGAACCAGTTCCAAAAATTCGGAAGGGGCGGAGATCGGGCGGGACCCGCGTGCCGGCGGTCCGGGCCCGGCGGCCATACTCTCGATCATGACGATCCCACAGCGCAGAGCGGCATTCTTCATCGAAACCGAGCGGGACCAGCGATTCACCGGCCCCGCGACCGGCGACGAACGGCGCATGCTGGCCGCCTTCCTGGCGGACCACCGCGCGACCCTGGAACTGAAGTGCGCAGGCCTGGTCGAGGAGTTGGCGCGACGGTCCGTTGAACCGTCCACGCTCTCCCTGCTCGGACTGGTGCGGCACCTGGCCGATATGGAGCGGCGCTGGTTCCGCGCGGTCCTCGCCGGTCAGGACGCCCCGCCCCGCTTCTCCTCGGCACAGGACCGCGACGGGGACTTCGACGGAGCCGTCGCCGACCCGGCGGCCGTGGCCGAGGCCTGGGAGGCGTGGCGCGACGAAGTGGCCTTCGCCGAACGCTTCGCGGCCGAGGCGCCCGACCTCGACGTCGAGGCGGAGGACGCCTGGCGGGGGAAGGTGTCCCTGCGCTGGGTCCTGATCCACATGATCGAGGAGTACGCCCGCCACAACGGCCACGCCGACCTGCTCCGCGAGCGGATCGACGGGGCCATCGGCATCTGACGTACCTCCCCTGGATCCGGGTGGCCTGACGCACAATGGCAGCCGGACGGCCGGCGCTGTGACGCGGCCGTCCGGGCCACGGCAGGCGAAGGATCCGGGGGACGTACGTGGACCACGACGCACGGCGCATCGAGAACAGTGCGAACCCCGAGCACGAGGTCGCGGTGACGCAGGTCCACGAGCCGGGAGCCCTCCCGGTCTCCCCCGAGATCCCCGCCCGCCACCAGGCCTGGGAGCTGCTGCCGGGGGACGTGCGGGCCCGGCTGCTGGAGAAGGCCGGCCGACCCCTGACCTGGTGGGCCCGGCCGGATGCCGACGGGCGGCCCTCCGCGGTGGTGATCGGGGATCGCGGGCTGTGCCGGGTCGGGCAGGAACCGCGGGACGGCACGGCCGAGTTCCGGGGGCAGCGGGTCAGGTTGGAGCCGGGCTCGCTGCACAGCCGGTCCTTCGACGGAAAGCCCTCGCCGGACGGGCGGGCCGCCGCCCCCGGCGCGCCGGGGGGCCCGGTGGTGCGGCTCGCCCTGGGGGCCGAGGCGCAGGGGGTGCTCGGCAACTTCCCGCTCCCCGTACAGGACTTCCTGCAGCGCCCCTTCCTGTCCGGCCCCGCCGGGGGCGGCGCCGTCACCGCCGACTGGTACTACGACGAGACCGTCGAGCCCGCTCGGACCACCTGGTTCGTGGCCTTCTGCCTGTTCACCGAGCACGCCCTCGCGGTCGCCGAGGGCACGCGGACCCTCGCCCGGGGCGCCCGCCCGGACCGGGCCGAGTGGCACGGGATCCAGTGCCACCGGGCCCGGCTCGTACCGCGCTGATCGCGCGACCGCGCCGGTCACACGGGTGTGACGCCCTCGCCGGCGAGGTCCGGCCTGATCAGCACCTTGATGTGTTCCTCCGGGCGGCGCAGCGAGGCGAAGGCCGCGGCCAGGCCGCCGAAGCCGGCCTCGCCCGTCACCAGGGCGGCCGGGTCGATGCGCCCGTCGGCGAGCCGGGCCAGGGTCGCGCCGAACTCCTGAGGCGGGTAGGTGAGGCACATCCGGATGGTCACGTCCTTGTAGATGCCGACCACGGGGCGGATCACGTCCTCGGTCATCACCCCGCCGATCTGCAGGATCTCCGTGCCGCGCGGGACCGTGTGCAGCAGCGTGTTGAGCATGCCGGGGACGCCGACGCAGTTGACGACCACCATGGGGCGCGCGCCGGTCCCGGCGAGCTCGGCGCAGAGCGCCACCGGGTCCACGGGGCCCGCGCCCGCCGGTCCGGCGGCCCGCGCGTCCGCCGGATCGGCGCCCGAGGGGTTCACCACCGCGTGCGCGCCCAGCCCGGCCGCCGCCGCGCGGCGCAGCGCGGAGGGATCGGAGGCCACCACGGGCCCGGCCCCGCGCTCCAGCAGGGCGGCTATGGCACCCAGCCCGACGGGGCCGCAGCCGATCACCACGGCCGAGGTGCCCTCCCCGGCGGTGCTGCGGGCGATGTTGCCGAAGCCGACGGCCAGGGGCTCGGTCAGCGAAGCGAGCGCCAGGTCCAGGGAGTCCGGTACGGGCAGCAGCGCCTGCGCCTGTACGACGATCCGCTCGCCGAACCCGCCGGGGAAGGCATTGCTGTAGCCGACGGTGCGCACCACTCCCCCGGTGTCGACCGCCCACGGCAGGCCGACCACCCCGGTCCCGGGCTCGGGTCCGCTCCCGCCGGGCCCGTAGGCCACGACCCGGCCGGAGAACTCGTGGCCCATCACCAGCGGACGGCCCGGGTCGAAGAGGAAGCTGGTGGTGCCGCTGTCCCGGGAGGCCCGCAGAAAGTCCTCGGTGTGGGCGACCGCGCTCAGGTCGGAGCCGCAGATCCCGCAGGCCTCGATGTCCACGAGGGCCTGACCGGGCCCGGGTACGGGATCCGCGTACTCCCGAACGAGGAAGCGCCCGCCCTCCAGTACGGCCGCCCTCAACGGACCTCTCCCTTGCGGGCGATGGCTTCCATGGTGGAGCGGCGCATGGCCCCGACGAACCTCACGCTGTTCCGGCCCGCCCAATCGAGGCTGGCGCGGCGGGCGTCGGTGGTCCCGGTGAGGCGCGGTACGACGCGCTCGGCGAAGAGTTCGAGGCTGCGCAGGGCGGCGGCGGGCTCGGCGATGTCGAGCTGGAGGACCAGGAAGGTGCCGAAGCCGCCCGTCTTGTCGGCCAGTTGTCCGATGCGCTCGACCGCGTCCTCGGCGGTGCCGATGACGGCCCGGCCGAAGGTGGGCAGTCCGTCCGTGACCCAGCGTTCGACGGCGCCGGCCGCCGTGCCGCAGCCCTCGAGCCGGGTCCCGCCGAGCGCCTCGATGTAGGCCACGAGGTCGGGTGTCCCGAACTCCGCTTCGCGCAGGGCCTGTTCGCGGGTCTCGGCGAGGTGGACCGGAGTGACCAGCCGCCAGACGGACCGGTCGGCGTCCCGGCCGGCTTCGGCGCAGGCCCGTTCGTGCGCGGCCCAGTTGGCGTCGAGCGCGGCGTAGCCCGCCGGGTCGGCGGCGGCGAGCGAGAGCATGCCGGTCCCGTGCCGGCCGGCCAGTACCGCCCCGGTGGGGGACACCGCCGAGGCGACGGCCACGTCCAGCTCCCGTCCCCGGTAGGGGCCGAGCTGGAGCCTGGCCTCCTCCAGGGCGAACCAGTCGGTGGCGGCCGTCACGGTCTCCCCGCGCAGCAGCCGCATGACGGCGTCGAGCGAGTCGGCCATCATCTCCCGCGAGCGCAGCGGGTCGACGCCCATCATGAAGGCGTCGGAGGGCAGTTGGCCCGGGCCGACGCCCAGCATGGCCCGGCCGCGCGACTGCTGGTCGAGCTGGCAGATCCGGTCGGCGAGGATGAGCGGCTGGTGGTAAGGGAGGGAGTTGACCCCCGTCCCGAGCATGATCCGGCTGGTCCGCTCGGCCGCCGCCGCGAGGAACAGCTCGGGCGAGGCGATGATCTCGTACCCGGCCGAGTGGTGCTCCCCCGCCCACACCTCCTCGTACCCGAGCCGGTCGAGCGCGCCGACGAGGTCGAGGTCACGGCGCAGCTGGAGCGCCGGATCGCGGTCGGGCCGGTGGTAGGGGGCGAGGAACACCCCGAAGCGGGTGGGGAGGTACGGCTGCGGGGTCGGGGTCGGGGTCGGGGTCGGGGTCGGGGTCGGGGTCGGCTGCGGCGTCGGCATCGGCGGTGGGCCCTTCCGTCGTACGGCTCGGCAGGTCTGCCGTACGACGAAACACGGTCCGCACCGCACCTTCAACGGCGCGGTGGGCGTCCTCCCGCTGAGTGGGAATTCCGCTGCCCGTGCCCCGTCGGACGTCGCCCGTCGGACGTCCTCAGGTGGTGAAGTAGAGCACGTCGAAGTAGACGAGGTCGCGCGCGACGTCGATGAGGTACTCGCCCGACTGATGCCCGTCCGACGTCTCGCTGTTCGCATGCGCGTCGAACTCCGCGCTGCGCTGCCAGGCCGGGTCAGCGGGCAGGTACGGCTCCAGCGGCGTGGGCGACTCCGACGGCACGGCGGCCGCGAAGGTACGGCCGGGGGCGCCGACGACCGAGGCCGCCCCGCCGGGAGCCAGGCGGGCGACACCGACCAGGCGGATCCTGGAGTCCGGGCTCGGGATGCTCCGGTTGCCGTATTTCGCCTCGTCGACGTCGTAGCCCAGCCAGTGCGCGTCGGTCAGCTCGCCCAGGTACGGCGCGAACTCCTTGTTCAGCGGCTCCAGGTCGGTGCGGACCCGGCGCCAGTCCGGCTCCGGGCCGGGGGCCGGGTCCGGCCACAGGACGTACGCCAGGCCGCCGCCGACGGCCAGCAGCGGGAGGCCCGCTATCAGCAGGAACCGCCGCCTGTTGGTGTGTCCCCGCTGCGCGTCCACGATCGCCCCCACCTGCTGTCAGTTCAGGGCGCCGATCATAGCCGCGGCCGCCGCCGTCATCGCCGTACGGGCGGCCGTCAGGTACGGGCGGGGGTCGGCCGGGGTGAGGTGGGTGCGGATGGCTTCGGTCATCGCCACGTTCAGCGCGGTGCCGATGTTGACCTTGCGGATGCCGCCCGCGACGGCCGCCGCGAGTTCGCCGTCCGGCAGGCCCGAGGAGCCGTGCAGGACGAGCGGCACGTCCACGCTCTTCGCCAGCCGGGCGAGCAGCGCGTGGTCCAGGGAGGCGGTACGGGTGGTCATAGCGTGGCTGCTGCCGATGGCGACGGCCAGCGCGTCGACCCCGGAGTCGGCAACGAACCGCCGCGCCTCGTCGGGGTCCGTACGGGCGCCGGGCGCGTGCGGGTCGAGCGGGGCGGCGCCGTTCTTGCCCCCGACCTCGCCCAACTCGGCTTCGATCCACAGCCCGTTGGCGTGGGCCCAGTCGGCGGCGGAGCGGGTCGCCTCCAGGTTCTCGGCGTAGGGCAGCTGCGCGGCGTCGTACATCACCGAGCTGTAGCCCGCGTCGCAGGCCTGGCGGAGCAGTTCGGAGCTCTTGACGTGGTCGAGGTGCAGGCCGACGGGGACCGTGGCGGCCTCCGCACAGGCGGCGGCCGCCCGGGAGATGGGGAGCAGTCGGCCGCCGCGGAACTTCACGGCGTTCTCGCTGAGTTGGAGGATGACCGGCAGCCCGGCGGCCTCCGCCCCGGCGACGACGGCCTCGGCGTGCTCCAGGGTGATGATGTTGAAGGCGGCGACGGCGCGGCGCGCGCGGGCCGCTTCGAGGACGAGCGGGCCTGCGGGAACGAGGCTCATCGGACCGCCTCCTCGCCGGCGGTGAGGATCACCGAGCGCGTGAGGTGGCGCGGCGCGTCCGGATCGAGGTGCTGGTGCGCGGCGACGGCGAGGGCGAGGCGGTGCACGCGGACCAGCTCGGCGAGCGGGTCGAGCCGCCCGGCCACCCACTGGGAGCCGGTGGCGCGCACCTGTTCGGCGAGCCCGTCGGGGGCGGCGTCGAGGGACCAGGTGACGGTGCCGGGCCCGGAGACGCTGATCGGCCCGTGCCGGTACTCCATCGCCGGATAGGACTCGGCCCAGGACAGCGAGGCCTCGCGCATCTTCAACGCCGCTTCGTTGGCGAGCCCGACGCTCCAGCCCCGGCCGAGGAAGGTGAACTGCCCCCGGCCCTCCGCCTCGGCGGGGAGCGGCTCGCCGAGAGCGGTGCGGGCGTCGGCAACGACGGAGGCGGTGTGCAGGCCGAGGTGGGCGCGCAGGAGGGTGAGGGCCGTGGTCGCGAAGCGGGTCTGCACGACGGACTGCTCGTCGGCGAAGTCGAGGACGACGACCTCGTCGGCGAGGGTCATGACCGGGGTGGCGGGATCCCCGATGACGGCGGTCGTGGGAACACCCGTCTCGCGGAGCGCGGCCAGCAGGTCGAGCACCTCGGTGGTGGTGCCGGACCGGGTGAGCGCGACGACCCGGTCGTAGCGGCGGTGGCGCGGGAACTCCGAGGCGGGGAACGCGTCGGTCTCCCCCTGCCCGGCCTCCTCGCGCAACACGGCGGCCGCCTGGGCCATGTAGTACGAGGTCCCGCACCCGACGATCGCGACACGGTCGGCGGGCCGCGGCAGCACGGCGCGCCGCGCCGGGGCCAGTTGCGCGGCCCGCTCCCAGCATTCGGGCTGAGTGCTCAACTCGTACGCGACGTGGCTCATGGGGCTCCCTGGCACCGATACGGATGCGTGCGTGTTCTCGTGCGTGTTCTTGCAAGGTATCGGGGAGTTTTACGCAACTTCAAGCATCGTGGGGGTGGATCGCCTGAGTTGACGTCGGCCTGTAGGCCAACGGAGGACGCGGCGGTGTGAGGGGTGCGGGGTGCGGGCGATAGGGGATCCGGGTTGGGCGGAATCAGAGAGGGCGCGGGGGGTTTCCCGTCAGTCCCATGGTCCTTCCGTGTCGGGCCGGCCTGTCAAGGGCGCTCCTCCTTCGTCGTCGCGTCGCTTCGCGATGGCCTTCGGCCACCCTTGACAGTGAGGATGGTGGTGGCACCGTTCGGGGGTCTGACC
>NZ_JBFBFP010000065.1:0-31845 GCF_040684275.1 Streptomyces sp. NPDC091371 | reverse complement strand
CCATCGCGAAGCGACGCGACGACGAAGGAGGAGCGCCCTTGACGAGCCGTTCCGACACGGAAGGACTATGGGACTGACGGGAAACCCCCCGCGCCTACTCCGATTCCGCCCAGCCCGGACCCCGCCAACCGCGCAGCCCCCGCCCCACAGCCAGGGGCGGGTGGGCAAACACCGCCCCGCCACCACCCCCCGAGGGGGCAAAAGTCCCGCTCGCGCGTGGACCTGTACCCCTTCCCCCGCCCCCGCCCCCGCCCCCTACTCCCCCCGCTTCCCCACCTGCGACCGCACCGCGCCCATGCTCGCCGCGATCACCAAGGCAATGGCCAGGGCGTCCAGGGCGGACATCGCCTGGTGCAGGACGAGGAAGCCCGCCGTGGCTGCGATGGCCGGCTCCAGGCTCATCAGGATCGCGAAGGTGGGGGCCGGGAGCTTGCGCAGGGCCAGGAGTTCCAGGGTGTAGGGCAGGACCGAGGACAGTACGGCCACCCCCGCGCCCAGGGCGAGGGTGCTGGGGCGCAGCAGGTCCGGGCCCGCTTCGAAGACGCCCAGCGGGAGTGAGATCACCGCCGCCACCGCCATGGCCAGTGCCAGGCCGTCCGCCTGCGGGAAGCGGCGGCCGGTGCGGGCGCTGAAGACGATGTACGCCGCCCACATGGCCCCCGCCCCCAGGGCGAAGCCGGCCCCCAGGGGGTCGAGGCCGCCGAAGCCGCCCCCGCCGTGGGTGGAGAGGAGGACCACGCCCGCCAGGGCGAGGCCCGCCCACAGGACGTTGACCAGGCGGCGGGAGACGATGACGGAGAGCGCGAGCGGGCCCAGCACTTCCAGGGTCACGGCCGGGCCGAGCGGGATGCGGTCGACGGCCTGGTAGAAGAGGCCGTTCATGCCGGCCATGGCGATGCCGAAGGTGATCACGGTGCGCCAGTCGGCGCGCGAGTAGCCGCGCAGCTTGGGCCGGCACAGGAGCAGCAGCACGATCGCGGCGGCCGCGAGCCGCAGGGTGACCACGCCGGCCGCGCCGACCCTGGGCATGATCGTGACCGCGAGGGCCGCGCCGAACTGCACCGAGACGCCCGCCGCGATCACCAGTGCGACCGGTCCGAGGGGTGCCGCGCCGCGCGCTTCGGGGGCGCCCGCCGGGGCGGTGGCCGCAGGAGGCGCGGTGGCGGAAGGGGCGGTCGTGGGCACCGGCGTGGGCGAGGAGGGCGCGGTCATTTATCCAGATTAGGGGGTCGTAAGGAGTGTTGTCGCGTGTCTTGCCTTACACGTGAGACCGCAGCGTCTCATCCGGTGGACGCGGCGCAGTGGCCCCGTCGTTGACCCGATACGCTCCGCACGTGGCTGAGATCCAGATTCCCGCTGACATCAAGCCCGCCGACGGACGCTTCGGCGCGGGCCCCTCCAAGGTGCGGACCGAGGCGCTGGACGCCCTCGCCGCCACCGGAACCTCCCTGCTCGGAACCTCACACCGCCAGGCCCCGGTCAAGAACCTGGTCGGATCGGTGCGCCAGGGCCTCCGGGACCTCTTCTCGCTGCCCGAGGGCTACGAGGTGATCCTGGGCAACGGCGGCTCCACCGCCTTCTGGGACATCGCGACCGCCGGGCTCATCGAGCAGAAGTCGCAGCACCTCACCTTCGGTGAGTTCTCGTCCAAGTTCGCCAAGGCCGCGAAGCTCGCGCCGTGGCTGGACGAGCCCTCCGTGATCTCCTCCGAGCCGGGCACGCACCCCGAGCCGGTCGCCGAGGCGGGCGTGGACGTGTACGCGTACACGCACAACGAGACCTCGACGGGTGTCGCGGCGCCGATCAAGCGCGTCGCGGGCGCGGACGCCGGTTCGCTCGTCCTGGTGGACGCGACCTCGGGCGCCGGCGGCCTGCCGGTGGACATCACCGAGACCGACGTCTACTACTTCGCCCCGCAGAAGTCCTTCGCCTCGGACGGCGGCCTGTGGCTGGCCGCGTTCTCCCCGGCGGCCCTGGAGCGCGCCGCCCGCGTGCACGCGTCGGGCCGGCACATCCCGGAGTTCTTCTCGCTGCCGACGGCGATCGACAACTCGCTGAAGAACCAGACGTACAACACCCCGGCGCTGGCCACCCTCTTCCTGCTGAACCAGCAGCTGGAGTGGATGAACAGCCAGGGCGGCCTGGAGTTCACCACCGGCCGTACGGCCGCCAGCGCGCGCAACCTGTACGGCTGGGCGGAGGCGTCGAAGTACGCGAACCCGTTCGTCGTGGACGCCGACAAGCGCTCGGCCGTCATCGGCACGATCGACTTCTCGGACGACATCGACGCGGCGGCCGTCGCCAAGGTGCTGCGCGCCAACGGGATCGTGGACACCGAGCCGTACCGCAAGCTCGGCCGCAACCAGCTCCGCATCGCGATGTTCCCGGCGATCGACCCGGCGGACGTTCAGGCGCTGACCGCGTGCATCGACTACGTCATCGAGCAGCTCTGACCTGACCTAACGACGCGGAGCCCCCGGCCACCTGCGGTCGGGGGCTCCGGCGTTTCGGAGGAGCCCAGGACTTGTTCCAGCAATCCGGGGGCAAAGAGACCGTAGGCGAAGGCCCTCCGGCGGCGGCGCCTGCGGCCCCGCCGTAATTTCCACCACCAGTGGTCTCACAAGCTGACCAGCGAAAACCAAGCTGTGTACGCCGAGAACCTGAACGTGCGTGGACTGGCGCGAGGACTCCACGCGAAGAGCTTGCACGACGCGGGTTGGGCACAGTTCCTGATGTTCCTGGACTACAAGGCCACCCGTCGCGGGCGCACGTTCGCCAAGGTGGACCGGTACTTCCCCTCCTCCCAGGTCTGCTCAGCCTGCGGTTTCCGGGATGGCCCCAAGCCCTTGCACGTCCGCACATGGACATGCGGCGAGTGCGGCACGGTCCATGACCGGGACTGGAACGCGGGAAAGAACGTCCGATACGAGGGCCGCCGCATCACAGCGGCAGCCAAGGCACCACCCACCCCCGGACCGGGGGCCCCGGAGAGCAAGCACTCCGGGTAAACGTCTGTGGAGCGCGGTAAGACCCTGGTCGGCAATCAGGGCGCGCGCGTCGAAGCAGGAACCCACCTCAAGCCCCGCCGTTCACCACGGAGGGCAGGGAGAGAATCACCCTCAACTTCATGGGGGCGAGGAGGTCAATGGGACGCCAACGTCGTGTTCGCCCGCCTCACGGGCAAGGCGTAGGCCTCCACGCGATACCTTCAGGGCTCCGGGGTCAGCACTCCGGAAGGCGATATGGAGGCAGCGGCGTGAGCGTGCGAGTGACGGCGGCCCAGAGTGGCGTGGACCCCTTCGGGACGGCCCGGCTGCGGCGTGGGGTGCTCGACGCGTGGGGTGCGGGCCCGGCCCGGTTCCGGGAGGACGCCAACGCCGAGGAGGACCTCGCGCTCGGCGGCTACCGCGACCGGCTCGTCGTCGAGCTCGCGCAGAACGCCGCCGACGCCGCCGCCCGGGCCAAGGTGCCGGGCCGGCTGCGGCTCACCCTGCACCCCGGCGAAGGCGACCACGGGCACGCCCTGCTCGCCGTCGCCAACACCGGTGCCCCGCTGGACGCGACGGGCGTGGAGTCGCTGTCCACCCTGCGGGCCTCCGCCAAGCGGGAGTCCGCCGACGACAGCGTCGGCCGCTTCGGCGTCGGCTTCGCCGCCGTGCTCGCCGTCTCCGACGAGCCCGCCGTGCTGGGCAGGCACGGCGGGGTGCGCTGGTCCCTGGCCGAGGCCCGCGAGCTGGCCCGGGGCGCCGCCGTCGGCAGCCCCGGCCTCGGCGACGAGCTGCGCCGCCGCGACGGGCACGTCCCGCTGCTGCGGCTCCCGCTGCCCGCCGAGGGCACCGCGCCCGAGGGGTACGACACCGTGGTCGTGCTCCCGCTGCGCGACGCGGCCGCCGAGGACCTGGCCGAGCGGCTGCTGGCCGGCATCGACGACGCGCTGCTGCTCACGCTGCCCGGGCTGCGCGAGGTCATCGTGGACACGCCTGCCGGGGGCACCCGCACCCTGTACCGCCGCGACGAGGGCCCGTACACCGTCATCGAGGACTCATCGACGGGGACCCGCCGCTGGCGCACCGTCCGCCACAGCGGCCCCATCGAGCGGGCGCTGCTCGCCGACCGGCCCGTGGAGGAACGGCTGCGTCCCGCCTGGGCGGTGTCCTGGGCGGTGCCCGTCGACGCCGACGGCGCCCCGGTACACCCGGCCACCGCGAGCGTGGTGCACGCGCCGACCCCGACCGACGAGCCGCTGGGCATCCCCGCGCTGCTCATCGCGACCCTGCCGCTGGACACCACCCGCCGACACCCCGCGCCGGGGCCGCTGACCGACTTCCTCGTGGAGCGCGCGGCCGACGCGTACGCCGAACTGCTCGGCGACTGGGAGCCGGTGAGCACCGCGCTGGTGGACCTCGTACCGGGCCCCCTCGGCAAGGGCGAGCTCGACGGGGCGCTGCGCGCGGCCATCCTGGGACGGCTCCCGCGTACCGCGTTCCTCGCCCCGGCGGCCCCCTCCGAGGAGCTGTCGGCGCTGCGGCCCTTCGAGGCCGAGGTGGTGGAGGGGGCGGGCGCCGACACCGTGCGGGTGCTCGCGGAGGTACTGCCGACGCTGCTCCCGGCGGGCCTGGAGCGGCGGGCCGAGCTGCGCACCCTGGGCGTGGGCCGGCTCCCGCTCGGCGATGCCATCGAGCGGATCGCGGGCATCGAGCGGACCCCGGAGTGGTGGCACCGGCTCTACGACAGCCTCGCCGGGGTGGACCCCGACCGGCTGTCCGGGCTGCCGGTGCCGCTGGCCGACGGCCGCACCGCCATCGGCCCCCGCCACATCCTCCTCCCCTCCGCGGACACCCCGGCGGACCTGGCCCGCCTCGGGCTGAAGGTGGCCCACCCGGACGCCGCGCACCCGCTGCTGGAGAAGCTCGGCGCGCTCCCGGCCACGCCGCGCGCGGTCCTGACGACCCCGCAGGTGCGGGCGGCCGTGGCCGGGTCCATGGACGCGGGCGAGATCTGGGACGAGGACGCGGACACCCCGGACGCCGACGAACTGGCCGAGATCGTCCTGACGCTGGTCCGCGACGCGGAGCTGTCCCCCGGCGACGAGCCCTGGCTCGGGGCCCTCGCCCTGCCCGACGAGGACGGCGAACTGACCCCGGCCGGCGAACTGCTCCTGCCGGGAAGCCCCTTGGCCTCCGTCATCCGCGAGGACGAGGTCCCGTACGTCGACGCCGAGCTGGCGGCCCGCTGGGACGCGGACACCCTCACCGCGGTCGGCGTACTGGCCTCCTTCCAGCTGGTCCGCGCCACCGACGTGGTCCTCGACCCGGACGAACTGGAGCCGCGCGAGGGCGATTTCGCGGAGCCCGACGACGCGGGGCTGCTGGACGCGGTCGACGTGTGGTGCGAGGACGTCCTCGACCAGTTCCCCGACACCCCGGTGCCCCCGGTGGCCACGGAACTGGTCGCCGTCCGCGACCTCGACCTGGTGGACGACGACTGCTGGCCCCAGGCCCTGGCCATGCTGGCCCAGCCCCCGCTGCGCGACGCCCTGACCCAGCCCGTCCGCATCCTCCTCCCGGACGGCACGACCCAGTCGGTGCGCCCGTACACCGCCTGGTGGCTGCGCGACCACCCGGTGCTCGACGGCCGCCGCCCGGCCGGCCTGCGCGCGGCGGGCGGCGACCCGCTCCTGGAGGGCCTCTACACCTCGGCGGACGCCACCGGCTTCGAGGACGAGCAGGTTCTGCGCGCCCTCGGCGTACGCACCTCGGTCTCGGCCCTCCTGGACGAGCCGGGCGGCGCGGCCGAACTCCTGGGCCGCCTCGCCGACCCGGACCGCGAGGTCACCGGCCGCCAACTGCACGGCCTGTACGGGGCCCTGGCCGACCTGGACCCGGAGCAGGTCACCCTCCCGGACGAGCTGCGCGCGGTGGTCGACGGCGAGGTGGTCGTGGTGGACGCGGCCGAGGCGGTCATCGCCGACGCCCCGGACCTCCTCCCCCTCACGACCGGCCTCCCCCTCCTGCCCGTCACCCCGTCCCGTGCCGCGGACCTGGCGGACCTCCTCCAGGTCCGCCGCCTCTCGGAAACGGTCCCCGCGGAGGTGACGACCCCGGGCGAGGAGCACGACGTACCCGAATCGGTCCGCGTCCTCCTCGGCCCGGCCACCCCGCTCACGTACGTCGAGCACGAGGAGCTGATCGCGGGCGGCACCGAACTCGACTGGCGCCGCACCCCGGACGGCACCCTCCACGCGGCCACCCTGGAGGGCGTGGCCGCCGGCCTCGCCTGGTCGGCAGGCCAGTGGCCCCGCCGCTTCGAGGTGGCGGCCCTCCTGGAGGACCCGTCCCGGACGGCGGAGCTGGCGCGCGACCGCTGGTTCGACTGAGGGCCGGGGCCTGGCCGGACTACGCCGGGAACTTGCGGTTGACCCAGCGGAAGGTGAACTCGATCAGGGTCGCGGCCGCCGCCGCGATGGCCACCGCGATCCACGGCATCGTGGTGCCCTCCAGCTTCAGCTGGAAGAAGTCCTGCAGCCAGGGGACGACCAGGACGATCAGGAACGCCCCGCCCATCGCGCCGACGAGGCCGACGCGCCACCAGGTGTACGGGCGGGCGATGATCGCCAGGACCCACATCGAGGTGAGGAAGAGGGTCAGGGTGGCCGCGCTGGTCTCCGCCTTGAGGGCGTCGGGGCCGGTGTAGTAGGCGCGGGCGATCACGTACGTCACGAAGGTGGCCGTTCCGGCGATGACGCCGCCGGGGATCGCGTAGCGCATCACGCGCTTCACGAAGTGCGGTTTGGCGCGTTCCTTGTTGGGGGCCAGGGCCAGGAAGAAGGCCGGGATGCCGATGGTGAGGGTGGACAGGAGGGTCAGGTGGCGCGGCAGGAAGGGGTATTCGACCTGTGAGCAGACCACCAGGATGGCGAGGAGCACCGAGTAGACCGTCTTCGTGAGGAAGAGGGTCGCGACGCGGGTGATGTTGCCGATGACGCGGCGGCCCTCGGCGACCACCGAGGGGAGCGTGGAGAAGCTGTTGTTCAGGAGCACGATCTGGGCGACCGCGCGGGTGGCCTCGGAGCCGGAGCCCATGGAGACGCCGATGTCGGCGTCCTTGAGGGCGAGCACGTCGTTGACGCCGTCGCCCGTCATCGCGACCGTGTGGCCCTTGGACTGGAGGGCGCCGACCATGTCGCGCTTCTGCTGCGGGGTGACGCGGCCGAAGACCGCGTTCTCGTCGAGGACCTCGGCCATTCCGGCCTGCTCGGTGGGGAGTTTGCGGGCGTCCACGGTGTTCTCCGCGCCCGGCAGGCCCAGCTTGCCGGCGACCGCGCCGACCGAGATGGCGTTGTCGCCGGAGATGACCTTGGCCTTGACGTCCTGGTCCTCGAAGTAGCGCAGGGTGTCGGCGGCGTCGGGGCGCAGCCGCTGCTCCAGGACGACGAGCGCGGTCGGCTTGACCCCGGTGGCCACGGCCTCGTCGTCGAGTTCGCGGGCGGAGCGGGCCAGGAGGAGGACCCGCAGGCCCTGTTCGTTGAGGTCGTTGATCTCGTCGAGGGCCGGGTCCCCGGCGGGCAGGAGGACGTCGGGGGCGCCGAGCAGCCAGGTGTTGTTCTCGCCGTCGCCCTCGCTGAAGCTGGCGCCGCTGTACTTGCGGGCGGAGGAGAAGGGCAGCGACTCGGTGCAGCGCCACTCCGCGCTGTCGGGGTAGGCGTCGATGATCGCCTGGAGGCTGGCGTTGGGGCGGGGGTCGGACTCGCCGAGGGCGCCGAGCACCTTCTTGACGTACGAGGGGTCCGCGCCGCCGAGCGGGCGGAGCTCGGTGACGTCCATGCCGCCCTCCGTGAGGGTGCCGGTCTTGTCGAGGCAGACGACGTCGACGCGGGCCAGGCCTTCGATGGCGGGCAGTTCCTGGACCAGGCACTGCTTGCGGCCGAGGCGGATGACGCCGATGGCGAAGGCGACGGAGGTGAGCAGGACGAGCCCCTCGGGGATCATCGGGACGATGCCGCCGACGGTGCGCGCGATGGAGTCCTTGAGGTTGTTGTCCTTGACGACGAGCTGGCTGATGATCAGGCCGATCGAGGTCGGGATCATCATCCAGGTGACGTACTTGAGGATGGTGGAGATGCCGGAGCGCAGCTCGGAGTGGACGAGCGTGAAGCGGGAGGCCTCCTCGGCCAGCTGGGCGGCGTAGGCCTCGCGGCCGACCTTGGTGGCGGTGAAGGCGCCGCCGCCGGCGACCACGAAGGAGCCGGACATGACGGTGTCGCCACGTTTCTTCAGGACGGGGTCGGCCTCGCCGGTGAGCAGGGACTCGTCGATCTCCAGGCTTTCGGCCTCGCCGACGGAGCCGTCGACGACGACCTTGTCCCCGGGGCCGAGTTCGATGACGTCGCCGAGGACGATCTCGGAGGTGGAGATCTCGGCGGTGCGGCCGTCGCGGCGGACGCTGGGTTTGGCCTCGCCGATGACGGCGAGGCCGTCGAGGGTCTTCTTGGCGCGCAGTTCCTGGATGATGCCGATACCGGTGTTCGCGATGATCACGAAGCCGAAGAGGCTGTCCTGGATGGGCGCGACGAAGAACATGATCACCCAGAGGACGCCGATGATCGCGTTGAAGCGGGTGAAGACGTTCGCGCGGACGATGTCGGCGGTGGAGCGGCTGCTGCGGACGGGGACGTCGTTGACGTCACCGCGCGCGACGCGCTCGGCGACCTCGGCGGTGGTCAGCCCGGCGGGTTTGAACCGGGGTGCCGGCGGGCGCACGGGGTGCACGGGGTCGAGCTCGGCCCCCGCGTCGATGGCGGCCCCGCCTGCGCCGCCCCGCTCCGGCCCGTCGTGGTCGATGTCTGCCCGCTGCGTCATGGTTTCGACGGTAAGCGCGGTTCGAACGCGCCACCTGCCGAGCGGGCCGAAGATCCGACCTCAGGATGACCCGAATCGTCCCCTGGTCTCCCGTCTCCACTGACAGGAGGTGTCAGCGGAGGGGCCCTAGCGTGCGCGTCATGGACCTCGTCGTCGAACTGCGGCAGTACACGCTCCACCCGGGCGCCCGGGACACCTTGATCAACCTCTTCGAGCGCGAGTTCGTCACCGGACAGGAGGCGGCCGGCATCACCGTCGGCGGCCGGTTCCGGGACCTGGACGACCCCGACCGCTTCGTGTGGCTGCGGGCCTTCCCCGACATGGCGGCGCGCGAACGGGCACTGCGGGCCTTCTACGGCGGCCCCGTCTGGCAGGCGCACCGGGAGGCCGCCAACGCGACCATGCTGGACTCGGACGACGTGCTGCTGCTGCGCGGGCCGGGCCTCGCCGTGCCGGAACCGGCGGGGCCGGTCGTCGTGACCGTGTGCCATCCCCGGGACGGGGGCTTCGCCGGCCACTTCGAGCGGGAGCTGCGCCCGGCGCTGGCCGCCGCCGGATTCCCGGCGCTGGCGGCGCACCGCACCGAGCACGCCGAGAACACCTTCCCGGCGCTGCCGGTCAGGGAGGGCGAGGACGTCTTCCTGTGGTGCACGCGGGGCGCGACCCCGCCGCCGCTCCCGGACCTGTCGGCCGGCCTCGGCCGGGCGCCGCAGCACCTGCGGCTGGAGCCGGTACGGCCGTACTAGGGCGCGTCCGGCTGCTCGCCCTGCGCGGCAGCAGCAGCGGCCTCCGCCGCGTGGCGCTTGAGGGCGGCGTCGCGGCCGCGGACGTACCAGATGCCGATCAGGCCGAGGAAGCCGCCGGCCGCGCAGGTCCAGACCCACCACAGCAGGTCCCGGTCGGCGAACCAGGCGTAGAAGGGGAGCTGGACGAGGAAGAGGGCGAACCAGAGGATCGTGCCGCCGACGATGGTGGCAACGACCGGACCCTCCAGGGGCTCGGGCGCCTCGTGCTTCGGAGTCCATTTCGCCATGTGGCCAAGTCTAGGCGCCCGCGTTCGCGGTCTACGCGCGGAGATGGACGGCCCTTCGTTCATGTGTTCATACTGAAACGGTTTGGGCCAGGCCCATTTTCTTCGTATGAACCCCCATTTGAGGACCGTATGAGCACCTCGGCCCCCGCCCCCGAAGCCATCCGTCCGGAGCCTTCCCCCCAGGGACCCTCCGGCGGGCTGGACCGCTACTTCAAGATCTCCGAGCGCGGCTCGACCATCGCCCGCGAGGTCCGCGGCGGCTTCGCCACCTTCTTCGCGATGGCCTACATCATCGTGCTGAACCCGATCATCCTCGGCAGCGCGAAGGACATGTACGGCCACCAGCTCGACGGCGGCCAGCTCGTCACGGCGACCGTCCTGACGGCAGCCTTCACCACCCTCCTCATGGGTGTCATCGGCAACGTCCCCATCGCGCTGGCCGCCGGACTCGGCGTCAACACGGTCGTCGCCCTCCAGCTCGCCCCCCGCATGAGCTGGCCCGACGCCATGGGCATGGTGGTCCTGGCCGGCTTCGTCGTCATGCTGCTTGTCGCGACCGGCCTGCGCGAGCGCGTCATGAACGCCGTCCCGCTCGGCCTGCGCAAGGGCATCGCCATCGGCATCGGCCTGTTCATCATGCTGATCGGCCTGGTCGACTCCGGCTTCGTCACCCGCATCCCGGACGCCGCGCACACCACGGTCCCGCTCCAGCTCGGCACCGGCGGCCACCTGCTCGGCTGGCCCGTCCTGATCTTCGCGGTCGGCGTGCTGCTCACCCTCGCGCTGCTGATCCGCAAGACGCCCGGCGCGATCCTGATCTCCATCGTGGCCATGACCGTCGTCGCGGTCGTCGTCCAGCTGATCGCCGGGCTCCCGGACAGCGGCTGGGGCCTGACCGTCCCCGAGTGGCCGGGCAACCCGGTGGCCGCGCCCGACTTCGGGCTCGTCGGCCAGGTCAGCCTCTTCGGCGGCTTCGGGAAGGTCGGGGTGCTGACGGGCGTCCTGTTCGTCTTCACCGTGCTGCTGTCCTGCTTCTTCGACGCCATGGGCACGATCCTCGGCGTCGGCGACGAGGCGAAGCTGATCGACAAGAAGACCGGCGAGTTCCCCGGGATCAACCGGGTCCTGCTCGTCGACGGCCTGGCCGTCGCCTCGGGCGGCGCGACCTCCTCCTCGGCGACCACCTGCTTCGTGGAGTCCACGGCCGGTGTCGGCGAGGGCGCCCGCACCGGTCTGGCGAACGTCGTGACGGGCGGCCTCTTCGCCGTGGCGCTGTTCCTCACCCCGCTCGCCACGATGGTCCCGTCGCAGGCGGCCACCCCCGCCCTGGTGGCGGTCGGCTTCCTGATCCTGGCGGGCTCGGTCAAGGACATCGACTGGAGCGACTTCACCATCGCCGTCCCGGCCTTCCTGGCCATGGTGATGATGCCCTTCACGTACTCAATCACCAACGGCATCGGCATCGGCTTCATCGCCTTCAGCGCGCTGCGACTGGCGACCGGCCGGGGCCGCGAGGTCCCGGTGGCCATGTACGTCGTATCGGCGGTGTTCGTCTTCTACTACGCGATGCCCGCCCTCGGCCTCACGTAAGGCTCGCGCCAGGGCTCAGGTGAGCCCGTAGAACTTCTCTGTCTCGTCGACGGCCGCCTTGAAGCGCTCGTCGAAGTCGTCGCGAATGAGCGTCCGGACCACGTAGTCCTGGACGCTCATTCCGCGTTTGGCGGCATGAGTCCGGAGCCTGTCGAGGAGCTCCCCGTCTATGCGCATGCTCAGCACATGTGTCCCCATGCCGAAAGGGTCGGGGCTGAGGGCGTGTACGCGTGTCACTTTCCCCGCCCGACTCACCCTTACGAGTGATCGAGGGCGACGGGGAAACCCGCTGTTCTTTAGCGAGGGTAATGAGTTACTCTAAAGACATGCGTGACCTTTCCCATGGCGACGACGCCGCCGCCGTGAACGACCTCCGCTCCGCCGTGATGCGACTGGGGCGGCGCCTCAAGCACCAGCGCGTCGACGAGTCGCTGAGCCCGACCGAGATGTCGGTCCTCGGCACCCTCGCCCGCTGCGGCCAGGCCACCCCCGGTGAGCTGGCCCGGCGCGAGCACGTACAGCCGCCGTCGATGACCCGCATCGTCGCCCTGCTGGAGGCCAAGGGTCTGGTCACGCTGGAGCCGCACCCCGAAGACCGCCGCCAGAAGGTGGTCCGCCAGACCGAGGAAGCCGAAGCGATGCTCGAAGAGAGCCGTCGCAAGCGCAACGCCTTCCTGGCCGGGCTCGCGGCCGAGCTGACCGAGGAGGAGTGGGCCAAGCTGCGCGCGGCCGCACCCGTCCTGGAGAAGCTCGCGCACCTATAAGGACGACGCCAGGAGGCGAACGCTTTTGAGTACGGGAAACGGAGCAGACTCCGCACCCGGCCGCATATCCACCCCTACCACTGATGCACGCGCGGGCACCGCCCCGGGCAAGCGCCCGGGCAAGAAGCAGAACTCGATGTTCAGCTCGCTGAAGATCCGGAACTACCGGCTCTACGCGGCCGGCCAGGCCGTGTCGAACACGGGCACCTGGATGCAGCGCATCGCCCAGGACTGGCTGGTCCTCTCCCTGACCGGCTCCGCCTCCGCCGTCGGCATCACCATCGCCCTGCAGTTCCTGCCGATGCTGATGTTCGGCCTCTACGGAGGCGTCCTCGCCGACCGGCTGCCCAAGCGGCCGCTGCTGATCGCCACCCAGAGCGCGATGGGCCTCACCGGCGTCGCGCTCGCCGTGCTCACCCTGGCCGGACACGTCCAGGTCTGGCACGTCTACCTCGCCGCCTTCCTGCTCGGCCTCGTCACCGTCGTCGACAACCCGGCCCGGCAGACGTTCGTCCCCGAGATGGTCGGCAAGGACCAGCTGGCCAACGCCGTCAGCCTCAACTCGGCGAACTTCCAGTCCGCGCGGCTGGTCGGCCCGGCGATCGCCGGTGTGCTGATCACCGCCGTCGGCTCCGGCTGGGCCTTCCTGCTGAACGGACTGTCCTTCGCCGCGCCCGTCATCGGCCTGCTGCTGATGCGTACGAACGAACTGCGCCCCGTCGAACCGCAGCCCCGCGCGAAGGGACAGCTGCGCGAGGGCCTGCGCTACGTCGCCGGAAAGCCGGAGCTGATCTGGCCGATCGTGCTGGTCGGCTTCATCGGGACCTTCGGGTTCAACTTCCCGATCTGGCTCTCCGCGTTCGTCAGCGACCTCTTCCACGGGGACGCGGGCACGTACGGGTTCTTCAACACCCTGATCGCGGCCGGCTCCCTGGCCGGCGCGCTGCTCGCCGCCCGACGGGGGCTGTCACGGCTGCGGCTGCTGACGGCGGCCGCGGCACTGTTCTCGGCGCTGCTGATCGTCACGGCCTTCGCGCCGGGATTCTGGCTGTTCGCGGCGCTGCTCGTGCCGATCGGGCTGTTCGGGCTGACCGTCAACGTCACGGCCAACTCCAGCGTGCAGATGGCCACCGACCCGGAGATGCGGGGGCGGGTCATGGCCCTGTTCATGATGGTGTTCACGGGCGGCACCCCGGTGGGTGCGCCGCTGGTGGGCTGGATCACGGACACGTACGGCGCGCGGATCGGGATGGCGGCGGGCGGTGTGATCTCGCTGGCCGCCTCTGTCGCCGTCGGGGTTGTCCTCGCCCGGGTGGGCAACCTGAGGCTGCGCGTGAACCGGCACGGGGTGGCCTTCGTCCCCTCCGCCGGCTCGCGCCGCCGCGAACTGGTGGCGGTGGCCTGAGCGCCTGCGGCCCGGCCGGCTCGCGCCGCCGCGAACTGGTGGCGGTCGCATAACGCCTGCGGCCCGGCTTCCTGGGGCTCCGCCCCAGACCCCGCGCCTCAAACGCCGGCGGGGCTGGAATTGCCGGCGTGTGAGGCGCAGGGCCGGGGCGGAGCCCCGGGAGCGGCGGTGCGGCCGAGCGCACCACCCGGGGCCGGCGGCGCCGCTAGGCTCGCGGTATGAGACTGTTCGTCGCCGTGCTGCCGCCGCCCACCGCAGTGGGGGAGCTCGCGCAGGCCCTGGAGGGGCTGCGGGACGACCGGCTGCGCTGGACCGCCGAGGCCGGCTGGCACTTCACGCTCGCCTTCCTCGGCGAGGTGCGGGACGAGGTGCTCCCCGAGCTGCACGCCCGCCTCGCCAGGGCCGCCCACCGGACCGCCCCGTTCGGGCTGCGGCTGCACGGCGCCGGCCACTTCGGGGACCGCGCGCTGTGGGTCGGGGCCGCCGGGGACCTCGGTGCGATGCGGATGCTCGCCGAGCGGGCCGACGCCGCCGCGCGGCGGGCCGGCGTACCGATGGGGCAGCACCACCGGTACACCCCGCACCTCACCCTGGGCCGCAGCCGCGACATCGGCCGCGACCACCCCCACCAGGGCGACGGCGACGGCCTGCGGCCCTACCTGGACGGGCTCGCCTCCTTCGAGGGGACCGCCTGGCAGGTCGGCGAGCTGAGCCTGGTCCGCAGCAACCTGCCCACGAGCGGGATCCCCGGCGAGCAGCCCCGCTACGAAACGGTCGCCGCCTGGCCCCTGGAAGGCCGGCCGGAAGGAAGCGGTTAGGCTCGACGGGTGGATCCCAAGACCCGAAACCGTGTAATGGCCGGTGTGCTCGTGCTGATGTTCGTCGTCGTGGCCGTAGCGGCCGCCGTCGGCCAGTGACCCGGCGCACGCCCGCTACGGCCCGACGCTGATCACCAGGCGAAGGCCTCCGGAGACGGCCCCGGCCCGGGGAAGATCTCGTCCAGCCCGGCCAGCACCTCCTCGCTCAGCTCCAGCTCCAGCGCGCGCAGCGCGCTCTCCAGCTGCTGCGCCGTGCGCGGCCCGACGATGGGGCCCGTCACGCCCGGCCGGGTGAGCAGCCAGGCCAGGGCCGCCTCGCCGGGCTCCAGGCCGTGCTTGTCGAGGAGGTCCTCGTACGCCTGCAGCTGCGCCCGCGTCTTGCTGTCGGCCAGCGCGTCCGCGGCCCGCCCGGAGGCGCGGCGGCCGCCTTCGGTCTCCTTCTTGATGACCCCGCCGAGCAGCCCGCCGTGCAGCGGGGACCAGGGGATGACCCCGAGGCCGTACTCCTGGGCCGCCGGGATGACCTCCATCTCGGCCCGCCGCTCGGAGAGGTTGTACAGGCACTGCTCGCTGACCAGGCCGACCATCCCGCGCCGGGCGGCCGTCTCGTTGGCCTGGGCGATCTTGTAGCCGGGGAAGTTGGAGGAGCCGGCGTAGAGGACCTTGCCCTGCTGGATCAGGACGTCCACGGCCTGCCAGATCTCCTCGAAGGGGGTCCGGCGGTCGATGTGGTGGAACTGGTAGACGTCGATGTGGTCGGTCTGGAGCCGCTTGAGGCTGGCCTCGACGGCCCGGCGGATGTTCAGCGCCGACAGCCGGTCCTCGTTCGGCCAGGTCTCGCCCTCGCGGGACATGGAGCCGTAGACCTTGGTGGCCAGGACCGTCTTCTCGCGCCGTCCGCCGCCCTGGGCGAACCAGGTGCCGATGATCTCCTCGGTACGGCCCTTGTTCTCACCCCACCCGTACACATTGGCCGTGTCTACGAAATTCAGACCCGCGTCGAGGGCGGCATCCAGGATGCCGTGGCTGGTCGGTTCGTCTGTCTGCGGACCGAAGTTCATCGTGCCGAGTACAAGTCGGCTGACCTTGAGTCCGGTGCGTCCGAGCTGCGTGTACTTCATGGGACCCAAGCCAACTGCTTCGAGTGCACTCAAGGCAAGGGCCCGACCCGGCGCAGCAACTCCTCGGCGGTGGTGCCGAGATGAAGCGGGATCAGCCCTGCGGCCGGTAGGGGCCGCCGATGCCCCAGGCCTGGTGGAGGACCGCCGCGAACTCCCCGGCCAGCCGGTGCTCGCCGGAGGCGTTGGGGTGGGTGCCGTCGTAGGTGTCCTGGTGGATGTCGTACGAGGCCGGGCGCGCGGCCAGCAGGACCGGCGAGGCGGCGGTCGTCAGGTCGGCGACCGCCTTCGCCAGGAGCTCGTTGAAGCGGTCGACCTCGGCGGCGAAGGGCTCGTCCTCCTCGGCCCGTACGTTCGGGATCACCGGGAGCAGCACCATGCGGATGCCGGGGCGGGCCGCGCGGGCCTCGGCGATGAAGCGGCGGGCGTTGTCGGCGGTCTCGTCGGCCTTCGTGTAGAAGCCGAGGTCGATCAGGCCGAGGGAGACGAGCAGGACGTCGGCCCCGGTGTCCCGTACGGCGGGCCCGATGAGCGGCGCCATGTGCTGCCAGCCCTCGCCCCAGCCGGCCAGGTGCCGGCGGGCGTGCTCGGGGAACGCCGGGTCGGCGTACGCGGCGGAGCCCTCGTACAGCTCGTGGCGCGGGCCGACTATCCCGTAGGGGCCGCCGAAGGTGGCGTCGAGGTGCTGCCACATCCGGTAGCGCCAGGTGTAGTCGCCGGCGCGTCCGATGGTCATGGAGTCGCCGACGAACATGAAACGCATCCGGTCATCATCGCGGATCCCCCGCCGCGAGCAGCTGTGATGCCGGACACGCGGGGCGGGCTGGCAGGCTGGGGGGATGCGCATGCTGCCCGTGTCATCCGCCGCCGTTGCCGTAGCCCTCTTCGCACTGCCCTCCGCGGCCTCCGCGGCCTTCGCCGCCGAGGCTCCCGGGGCGTCCTCGTTCAGCATCTCCGACCCCCGGATCAAGGAGTCGAGCGGGCTCGCGGCCAGCCGCATCCACCCCGGCGTGTACTGGACGCACAACGACAGCGACGACGGCCCGTACGTGTACGCCGTGGACTCGGCCACGGGCAAGACGGTGGCCCGGGTCACGCTGACGGGCATCGGGAAGCCGCGCGACGTCGAGGCGGTCTCGCTGGGGCCGGACGGGCAGTTGTACGTCGGGGACATCGGCGACAACCTGAACGGCACCTGGGACCACGTGTGGATCTACCGCTTCCAGGAGCCGAGGGAACTGGGCGATGTCACCGTCAAGGCGGCCCAGTTCACCGTGCGGTACGCGGACGGGCCGCGGAACGCGGAGGCGCTGATGGTCCATCCGGTCTCGGGGCGGGTGTACATCGCGAGCAAGGACGAGAACAAGGGCGGGCTGTACGAGGGCCCCGCGGAGCTGTCGGCGGGCGGCTCGGCGAACGTGTTCCGGCGGGTCGCGGACGTGCCGTGGGTGACGGACGGGGCGTTCTCCCCCGACGGGGGGCGGCTGACCCTGCGGGGGTACTTCTGGGCGCGGACGTACCCGTGGAAGGACGGGCGTCCGGAGGGCGAGGGCGAGCGGGTCGACGCGCCGTGGCAGGGGCAGGCGGAGTCGGTGACGTACACCGCGGACGGGCGGACGCTGATGTTCGGCGCGGAGGGCGTGGCCAGCCGCGTGGTGGCGGTCCCGGTGGCGTCCGGCTCCGCGGCCCCGCCGCCCTCGTCCTCCGCGGCCCCGGCCGCCCCGGGCGCGCCGTCTGCGGCGGAGCCGCGGGGCGGCTTCACGAAGGGCGCGCTCGTCCTGGCGGCAGCGCTGGCACTGACCTTCGCCGCCAAGCGCCTCTTCCGCCGCCGCCGCTCGCACGACTGACCCGGTCCACCTGCAGCGGGGCTGGATGTGGCTGCGGTCGGCTTCCCGGCTCGCCTCAAAGATCGGGGCTCCGCCCGGACCCCGCTCCTCAAACGCCGGAGGGGCTGGATTTGCCCGATGCCGTCCGCTTACTGCGGCAGGTTGGGATTGCCCCTCCGGCGTTTGAGCAGGGGGCACCCCCAGCGGTAGCTGGGGGTGAGTCTGGGCGGAGCCCAAGGGCCGCGCAGCGGCACTTCAGCCTCGCCGGCCCGGCACCTCGGACCCCCCTGGGGTCACTCCTCGTGGATCGGGACGCGGCCGTTCAGGGACGGGGCCGGCGGGCCGGCGGGGTCGGCCGGGGCCGGGGATTGGGACATGCTGGCCAGGAGCTGGCGGGCCACGCCCAGGCCCGCGCCGCCCATGGAGAGGGCCTTCGCGAACATCTCGGACATCCCCTCCGCCCCGTTCAGCAGCACCATGTGCTCCACGTTCCCGAAGGCCCCCGCGCCCGCCTCCACGATCGCCGGCCAGTTCTCGGCCAGTTGCTGCGCGACCACCGCTTCCTGGTTCTCCGCCAGCGCGGCGGCCCGCGCCTTGATGGCCTCCGCCTCCGCGAGACCCCGCGCCTTCGCCGACGCGGCTTCGGCCAGGCCCCGGGCCTGCGTGGCCGCCGCCTCCGCCTCGCCCGTCGCGCGCGTGGCGGTCGCGGCCGCCAGGCCCCGGGCCTCCGTCGCCGCGGCGTCCGCCGTCGCCGCCGTCTTGACCCGCGTGGCCTCCGCCGCGGCCGCGAGCTCCGTTTCCTTCGCCTTCGCCTGCGCCGCCGAGATCCGCGCGTCGCGCTCCGCCTCGGCACGGGTCCTGGTCTCGTACGCCTTCGCGTCCGCCGGCTTGCGCACGTCCGCCTGGAGCTGCTGCTCCCGCCGGTGCGCCTCCAGTTCGGCGACCCTGGTCTCCTGGACCACGACCTCCTGGCGGGCGGCCGCCTCCGACAGGGGGCCCGCCTGCCGGGCGGTGGCCGCTGCCTTGTCGCGTTCGGCCTGGTAGCCGGCCTGGAGGATCTCGCTGTCCCGGGTGGCCTCCGCCATCCGCGCCAGCGCCGTCTGCTCGGCCTCGGTCGCCAGCCGGTTCGCCTCGGCCTGCGCGATCCGCGCGTCCCGCTGCACGGCGGCCGCGTGCGGCATCGCCAGGTTCTTGATGTAGCCCGTCGGGTCCTCGATCTCGTGGATCTGGAGGGAGTCGACGATGAGGCCCAGCTTCTCCATCTCCGTACCGCAGGCCGCCCGGGTCTGCCCGGTCAGCTTCTCCCGGTCGCGGATCATGTCCTCGACCGTCAACCCGCCCACGATGGACCGCAGATGACCGGCGAAGACGATGTGCACCCGCTCCGGCATCATCTTCTGCTGGTCGAGGAAGCGGCGCGCCGCGTTGGCGATGGAGACCAGGTCGTCGCCGATCTTGAAGATGACCACGCCCTTGACCCGCAGCGGGATGCCCTGGTGGGTGACGCAGTCCACCACCAGCTGCGTCTCGTTGAGGTCCAGCGAGAGTTTGCGCACCGCCTGTACGCCCGGGATGACGAGCGTTCCGCGCCCGGTGACGATCCGGAAGCCCATGCCCTCGCCGAGGCCCTCGGTCTTGTGCGTGGAGCCGGAGATGACGAGTGCCTCGTTCGGTTCGGCCACCCGCCACATGAGCTTGAACAGGCCGATCAGAGCCACGATTGCGGCGAGAGCGATTCCCGCCACGACGCCGATAGCCATCGGCAACGCCCCCTTATTTCAGTGCCGTTCGGCACCGACGAGGGCGAGTCTGCGCCTGCCGGACCCTGGCGGGAAGGCATCGGCGGGTTCTTATCGCCATCTTGATACACGCAGCCCGCGGGCCGGTTCAGTTGTCGTAGGCGGCCATCACGTACACCGTGCGCGGCGGCTGGTATTCCACGACCGTCACGACCGTCCCGACGGCGAGCCGCTCCGGCCCGGACCCCGGCACCGGGTGGGCGAGGAAGTGCTCCGCTCCGCCCCGGATCCGTACGATGACCTCGCCCACCAGGCCCGGCCCGACCGTCCCGGTCACCCGGCCGGTCATCCCCACCATGTCCATCTCGGCCTCCCCCATGTCGCGAGGGTACGCCGCCATGCCGGGCAGGGGTCCTCCTCGTCGAGGCGGTACTCCTCGGTGTGGCCCGCGGCGGGGTCGCGCCGCCCGGCTCACCCAAGCGGGTGTACGCCGCCACGCCGCCCCGCGGGGGGCGGCGCGGGTGCTCACGCCTGCCGGGCGGCCTTCGCCTTGAGCGGCTCCCACCAGGCGCGGTTCTCGCGGTACCAGGCGATCGTGGAGGCCAGGCCCTCCTCGAAGGTGACCTGCGGCGCGTAGCCGAGCTCCTCGCTGATCTTGGTGATGTCGAGGGAGTAGCGCAGGTCGTGGCCCTTGCGGTCCTCGACCGGCTCGACCATGTCCCAGCCGGCGCCGGCGGCGTCCAGCAGCAGGCCGGTCAGCTCCTTGTTGGTCAGCTCGACGCCGCCGCCGATGTTGTAGACCTGGCCGGCGCGGCCCCCCTGGAGCACCAGCTCGATGCCCCGGCAGTGGTCCGAGACGTGCAGCCAGTCGCGGATGTTGCCGCCCGTGCCGTAGAGCGGGACCTTCTTGCCGTCGATCAGGTTGGTGGTGAAGAGCGGGATGACCTTCTCGGGGAACTGGTACGGCCCGTAGTTGTTGGAGCAGCGCGTCACCACGACGTCCATGCCGTGCGTGCGGTGGTAGGCCAGTGCGAGCAGGTCGGAGCCCGCCTTGGAGGCGGAGTACGGGGAGTTCGGCGCGAGCGGCCACTCCTCGGTCCAGGAGCCCTCGCCGATCGAGCCGTAGACCTCGTCGGTGGAGACGTGCACGAAGCGGCCGACGCCGTGCTTGCGGGCGGAGTCCAGGAGCACCTGGGTGCCGACCACGTTGGTCATGACGAAGGGGCCCGCGCCGGCGATGGAGCGGTCCACGTGGGACTCGGCGGCGAAGTGCACCACGGCGTCGTGGCCGGGCATCACCCGGTCGACGGCGTCGACGTCGCAGATGTCCCCGCGGACGAAGGCGTAGCCGGGGTGACCGGCGACGGGGGCGAGGTTCTCCTCGACGCCCGAGTAGGTCAGCTTGTCGAACACCGTGACCTGGGCTGCAGGATCCGCGGACAGGCGTGAGCGGACGAACTGCGAGCCTATGAAACCGGCGCCACCGGTCACGAGAATGCGCATAGTGGCTTCACCCTACTGGGGCATACGAGCGAACGGCATGGAACGCAGAACCCGCCCCGTCCGCCCCCAACCCGGGCTGCGGACGGGCGACTTCGACCGCCCGCACCGGCCGTCAGGAGTGGCCCAGGTCCTCGGACCGGAGGTCGGCCGGGGGCACCGAGCCGGTGTCCGCCGCGGGCGCGGCGGGGTGCAGCGGGAATTCGTCCGCGGCCATCGAGTCCAGCACCGGCGGCGCCGGCCTCGGCGGCTTCGGCATGACCGCGGCCTCCGAGTGCCCGCCGCAGCCGTAGGACAGGGAGACCAGCCGGCCGTCGGCCGGGGAGAACTCGTTCGCGCAGACACCGAAGGCCTGGCCGAGCGAACCGCCGATCGCGACGAGGAACCCGCACGACACGCACGAGGCCGGGGCCGCCTGCGCCATCGGGGTCTTCGCGCCGAAGCCCTCGTCCCAGCGGTCGGCCGCGCTGTGCAGCCCGTACCGGGAGAGGATGCGCGCCCGCCGCATGCCCAGTTCCTCGGCGACCGCGGTGATGGAGCCGCGGGCCGGGACCACCGTGCGGTCGGTGACGTCCGCGTCCTCCGCCTCGACCAGCTCGGCCATCTCGGTGGAGACCACCGAGTTCGGCGGCGGGACGTCCTCGCCCGACCAGCCCGGCTCCAGCCGCAGGTCCTCGGCGTCGGTGGGCAGCAGGTCGCCCGGGCCCATGTCGCCGGGGCGCAGCCGCTCGCTCCACGGCACCCACTCGGGGGCGAGCAGCGCGTCGTCGCCGGGCAGCAGCACCGTTTCGTCGAGGGTGACGTTCTTCGCGCGGGAGGCGCGGGTCACGGTGACGGCCCAGCGCCAGCCCCGGTAGCCCGGTTCCTTGCATTCGAAGAAGTGGGTGACGACGCGGTCGCCCTCCGCTACGGCGGAGACGTGCGCTCCCACCACTCCCGGGAAGGCGGCCTCCTCGGCCGACGCACGGGCGAGCTCCACCGCCTCGACGCACAGGCGATCAGGGGTCCGCGGGGTACGGCTTCGCGTCGTCGCAGCACTCACTGGTCTCGTTCTCTCCTACGCCGTCTCACGTGTGCGCCGTCCGTACTGTCGTCCACAACGACCCGTCGGTGCTGTCCGTACGGGGCACGGGCGGAGCGGACCAGAGGGCCGCGTCGACGTCCGCACCCGATCGGACTCCGGGCGCACCTTTATGCGATCCATTCTGCGGTATCGCGAAGAGGCGCGCGGCCAGGAGCAACCGCCGGTGGCGCGCTACGCACGCTACCTCCTCCGACGCCTTCGGCCCACATGCAAGGTCCGATTCGCGGACAAGGAGACGGGACGGACCGCGCCGGGGACGCGACGGGGACGCGCCGGGAGGGCTGCCGGAGGGCGTGGTGGGGCACTATGGCCAGGTGGCACCCGTACGGTCGTCCGCCGGCGGCTCGGGACCGGCCAGGCGGGCCGGCCGGGCCCTGGGGCGCGCCCTGCACCTGCCGATCACCGGCACGGCCCGCGGGATCCGGCGGGCCACGCACGCGCACGGGGCCGGCGAATCGGGCCTCGGCAAGCTGATCGAGCTGCACGCCATCAACGGCGCCGGCGACATGATGATCACCGTGGCGCTGGCGTCGACGGTGTTCTTCTCCGTCCCCACCGACGAGGCCCGCGGCCGGGTGGCCCTGTACCTGGCCATCACGATGGCCCCCTTCACCCTGCTGGCCCCGGTGATCGGCCCGCTGCTGGACCGGCTGCCGCACGGCCGCCGGGCCTCCATGGCGGCCGCGATGCTGGCCCGCGCGCTGCTGGCGCTGCTGATGTCGGGCGCGGTGGCCACGGGCGGGCTGGAGCTGTATCCGGCGGCGCTCGGCGTCCTCGTCGCGTCCAAGGCGTACGGAGTCGTACGCAGCGCCGTGGTCCCGCGCCTCCTGCCGCCCGGGTTCTCGCTCGTCAAGGCGAACTCCCGGGTCACGCTGGCCGGTCTGCTCGCCACGGGCGCGGCGGCTCCGCTGGGTGCCGGCCTGCACGCGATCGGGCCGCAGTGGCCGCTGTACGGGGCCTGCGCGATCTTCATCGGAGGGACCTTCGCGGCGTTCACGCTGCCGCACAAGGTGGACATGGCGGAGGGGGAGCGCCGGGCCCGGCTGTCCACGCACGAGGCGCACTCGAAGCGGCCGGGCCTGCGGACGGTGAGCCGGTCGGTGCTGTGCGGGCTCCTCGCCAACGCGTCGATGCGCGCCCTGTCCGGGTTCCTGATCTTCTTCCTCGCGTTCCTGCTGCGCGAGCACCCCATGGCCGGGCAGAGCGCGGCGGTGTCGCTGGGCATCGTGGGCGTCTCGGCGGGCATCGGCAACGCGTGCGGCACGGCGGTGGGCGCGTGGCTGCGGGCGAGGGCGCCGGAGGCGATCATCGCGTCCGTCCTGACGCTCACCCTCGGGGTCGCGATCCTGGCGGCGGTCTTCTTCAGCGGGCTGTTCATGGCCGTGCTGGGCGCGACGGCGGGCTTCTGCCAGGCGCTGGCGAAGCTCTCGCTGGACGCGATGATCCAGCGGGACGTCCCGGAGGCCGTGCGGACCTCCGCCTTCGCCCGCTCGGAGACGCTGCTCCAGGTGGCCTGGGTGCTGGGCGGCGCGATCGGCATCGCCCTCCCCCTGAACGGGGTCCTGGGCATGTCCGTCGCGGCCCTCATCGTCGCCCTCGGCACGACGATGGCCCTCCGCGGCCTCCTGTCTGCGCCCCGCCACCACCACCCGGGGGCGCCGAGGCCGAGGGTCGCGTAGCCGCCGGCCTCCTGGGGCTCCGCCCCAGACCCCGCGCCTCAAACGCCGGCGGGGCTGGATTTCGCTCCTGCCGCGGGGCTCGCGCGGCGGGCTGGGTTGCCGCGCAGCGGCAATTCCAGCCTCGCCGGCGTTTGAGGCGCGGGGGTCCGGGGGCAGCGCCCCCGGCAGCGGCGCCGCAGTTGTGCGACCCGGGATCCGGGGGCGGAGCCCACACCGCGGCGCGCCGCAGGCCGGCGGGACCCCGTGCAGCGGCGCAGCCCAGCGGCCCGATAGCCTTCGGCTCATGACCGCACCGCTTTTCTCGGGTAGGGCCCGCCGCAGCGTCGCGGCCCTCGGAGCCGTGTCCGCCGGCCTCCTCCTCATCTCCGCCTGCGACAAGCCGACACCGCTGGCGACCGTGACGGTCGGCACGTCGTCGGTGTCCGCCGAATCCGAATGCCACTCCGGCAAGGAGCCGCTCTCCATGGACCGGGTCCAGGAGTGCGTCACCGACATCAAGAACGCCAAGACCATCCAGTACGGCCGCGGGGACACCCTGCGCCTCGGCGTCGAGCCGGATGTCGTCGAGGACGGCAAGCGCTGGTCGGCGTTCCTCGACGGCCAGCCGATCACCGAGCCGTCGTCGAACACCTACCGCAGCTTCCCCGGCGCGGACGTCTTCGCGACCGGCGGCGAGGGCGAGGCCCCGGCCTCGAAGAAGCTGGCCATCCTGCAGACCTCCGAGGACGGCAAGCCGCTCGCCATCTGGTCCTTCAACCTCGAACTCAAGTAACCGGCGGCCACCGGTGCGCGCGCTCGTCGTGACCGCGGTGGCGGCGGAGGCAGACTCCGTCGTTGCCGGTCTGACCCCTCATCCGGACACCCCCGGCCCCGAGCCGCGCACCCTTCCCGGTGGCTACCGCACGACCCGGCGGGACCTCCCCGGCATCGCCCTCGACGTGCTCGTCGGCGGCGTCGGGCCCGCGGCGGCCGCCGCGGGCACCGCCACCGCCCTGGCCCTCGCCGACTACGCCCTCGTGGTCAGCGCCGGCATCGGCGGCGGGTTCGCGCCCGCCGCCCCGGTCGGCTCCCTCGTCGTCGCCGACGCGATCGTCGCCGCCGACCTGGGCGCCGAGACCCCCGAGGGCTTCCTCGACGTCACCGCCCTCGGCTTCGGCCACAGCGTGCACCTGCCGCCCGCCGAACTGGCCGCCCGCGCCGCCGAGGCGACCGGGGCGCTGCTCGCGCCCGTGCTGACCGTCTCCACCGTCACCGGCACCGCCGCCCGGGCCGCCGCGCTCGCCGCCCGGCACCCGCTGGCCGGCGCGGAGGCCATGGAGGGCTTCGGGGTCGCGGAGGCGGCCGCCGCGCACGGGCTGCCCGTACTGGAGATCCGCGCCGTGTCCAACGCCGTGGGCCCGCGCGACCGTGCCGCCTGGCGGATCGGGGACGCGCTCGGCGCGCTCACGGGCGGCTTCCGCGCGCTGGGCCCCGTACTCGCGAACTGGGGAGAACGCCATGAACGCCAGGAACGCCATGACCGGTGACGCCGTGACCGGTGACGCCGTGCGCATCGCCTACTCGCCCTGCCCCAACGACACCTTCGTGTTCGACGCCTGGGCGCACGGCCGCGTCCCGGAGGCACCCGCCCTCGACGTCACCTTCGCCGACATCGACATCACCAACGGCATGGCCGAGCGCGGTGAGCTCGACGTGCTGAAGGTCTCGTACGCCGTCCTGCCGTGGGTGCTGGAGGAGTACGCGCTGCTCCCCTGCGGCGGGGCCCTCGGGCGTGGCTGCGGCCCCTTGGTGCTCACCCGTGAGCCGGGCCTCGACCTGACCGGCAAGACGGTCGCCGTGCCCAGCGAACGCTCCACCGCCTACCTGCTGTTCCGGCTGTGGGCGGCGGACGTGCTGCCCGGCGGGGTCGGCAAGGTGGTCGTGCTGCCGTTCAACGAGATCATGCCTGCGGTCCGCGACGGCCGGGTGGACGCCGGGCTGGTCATCCACGAGGCCCGGTTCACCTATCAGGACTACGGGCTGCACTGCCTGGCCGACATGGGCGAGCACTGGGAGTCCACGACCGGCCTGCCGATCCCGCTCGGCGCGATCGTCGCCAAGCGCTCGCTGGGCGAGCAGACCCTGCGGGCGCTGGCCGAAGCCGCCCGTACGTCGGTCCGGATGGCCTGGGACGACCCGGAGGCCTCCCGCCCGTACGTCCGCGCCCACGCGCAGGAGCTGGACCCGGCCGTCGCCGACCAGCACATCGGGCTGTACGTGAACGAGTTCACGGCCGGGCTCGGCGAGGACGGCTACGCGGCGGTGCGCGGGCTGCTGACCCGGGCGGCAGCCGAGGGTCTGGTACCGGCCATCCCGGCGGGCGCACTCGCGTTCCCGTAAGCCCCCGAAGCCCTGACAAAGCAGGTGCCCCGCCGCTCTTTCGAGTGGCGGGGCACCTGCGCGCCTACGGGTCAGACGTCGAGCTGGTCCGCGACGGCGCGCAGCAGTCCGGCGATCTTCGTGCCGTGCGTCTTGTCGGGGTAACGGCCCCGCTCCAGCATCGGCGTGATGTTCTCCAGGAGCGTCGTGAGGTCCTGCACGATCGAGGCGAGCTCGTCGGGCTTGCGCCGCTGCGCGGCCGCCACGGACGGCGCCGGATCCAGCACCGTCACCGAAAGTGCCTGGTCACCGCGTTGTCCGGCGACCACGCCGAACTCGACGCGCTGGCCGGGCTTGAGGGATTCGACCCCGGCAGGGAGCACCGACGAGTGGACGAAGACGTCTCCGCCGTCGTCGCGGGAGAGAAAGCCGAAGCCCTTCTCACTGTTGAACCACTTGACCTTGCCGGTAGGCACGTCCGTCCTCTGTCCTTGTGCTCGTCGGGGTCCGGATTTCCGTGGAACGGCTCCGGATAACAGCGCAGCGGGTCATGTGTGACCCGCCACCTCAAGGCTAATGGTCGAGGGCCGGGTGACAAGACGTTCCCCGGTCCTTCGCCGGCCCTTCGCCCTCTGCTGCTCAGGCCAGGGAACTACCCTGGTCGGGTGACTGTTACTCCTGATCCCGACGAAGCACGGCCCGGCGACGCACTGGTCAAGGCCGGCGGCATCGTGTTCATCGCCGGCGCCGTCGCCACGCTCGTCACGATGGCCCCGCTGTTCCTCGACATCGACCCGTTCCCGTCGTACGCGTGGGCCGTGTGCATGCTCATGGGCGTCGGCTTCGCGATCTCGGCGGCGGGCGTACTGCGCTCGGCGGCGGCCCAGCGCAGGGCCGCCCGCGCCTCGCAGGCGGCGTAGGCGCGCGGGCGGCGGGTGGGCGGGCCCGGGTGCGGGCGCTCAGGCGGCCTGCGCCGCCACGTACCGCTCCAGCCACTGCGGCAGCGCGGTGAGGTCCGGCAGCACCACGTCGGCGCCCGCCTCCCGCAGCTCCGGCTCCGCGCACGGCCCGGTCGGGACCACCACCGACAGCGCGCCGGCCGTACGGGCCCCGCGAACGTCGCCCACGTGGTCGCCGACGTAGACCTGCGCCCCGTACTCCTTCAGCGCGCCCGCCTTGGCCTCCGCCCACAGCCAGCCGATGACCGCGTCCGGCTCGATGCCGAGGTGCGCCAGGTGCAGGCGGGCGTTCGGCTCGTGCTTGGCCGTCACCACGATCGCGCGGCCGCCGAGGGCCCGGACGGCCTCGATGGCCTCGCGGGCGCCCGGCATCGCCGGGGTCGGCTCGATGGCGTACGTGGGGTAGATCTCACGGTAGCGGTCCGCCATGGCCGGGATCTCGGCCTCCGGGAACCAGTACGCGAGCTCCTCGTCGAGCGGCGGACCGAGCCTCGTGACGGCCTCGTCGGCGTCGATGAACGTGCCCGTCTCGGCCGAGAGGGCCTGGTAGGCGGCCTTGATGCCCGGGCGCGAGTCGATCAGGGTCATGTCGAGGTCGAAGCCGACTGTGAGGTTCATACCTTCCATTGTGCCGAGGCGGGCGGACGGCAAGCGGACTGCGGACCTACGGCGGGGAAACGGACCCTTAGGCTCCGCCCCCGGGAGACGGCGCGGGAGCCGCCCGAAAAAACCTTCGAACTCGCTCTCAACCTTTTCCGTGCGGCAGCACTCAGGACAGGGGTGAACGACACGATGTGAAGGGGAGGGCGGATGCCACCAGGCACCGAGCACGACTTCGAGGCCTTTGCCCGGGCCAGTCAGAGCAAGCTGTACCGGACCGCGTACCTGCTGTGCGGAAACGCCGACGCGGCACGCGATCTGACCCAGACGACCCTCGCGAAGCTGTTCCAGCACTGGCGGAAGGCTTCCGCCGCCGATAGTCCCGACGCGTACGCCAAGACCGTCCTGACCCGCACCTTCCTCGCCGAACGGCGACGGCGGCTGCGGGACCTCCTGGCCCACCGGCACGTCGACCGGGCACCCGTGCCCGCCTACGCGGAGCTGCGCGTGACCCTGCTCGCCGCGCTGGCCGAACTGCCGCCGCGCGCCCGCGCCATGGTCGTCCTGCGCTACTGGGACGACCTCAGCGTCGGCACGGTCGCCGAACTGCTGCGGTGCAGCGAGGGAACGGTCAAGAGCCAGTGCTCGCGCGCCCTGGCAAGGCTGCGCACGCAGCTCGGCGAGGCCCACATCTACGCCACCGAGAACTGAGGAGACGTCATGGGTACCAGTGAAGACCTGTACGAAGTCCCCGAAGACAGCGCCGCCATGCTGGTCCGGGACGCGATGGACCGTACGACCTCCGACCTCCCCCCGCTGCCGGACCTGGTGGGCCCCGCCCGTGCCCAGGGCCGGCGCCGCAAGGCGCGCGTCCGCTTCGCGATCGGCGGCGCGGCCCTGGCCGTGGCCGCGCTCGGCGTGGCCGGCGCCGTGGCACTGCCGGTGGACAACAAGAACCCGCAGGTGGGCGGCACTCTCAACGTGGCCGCACCCCCGTCGAGCTCCAGCACCCTCCCCCCGCCGCCGGTCCACATCGAACCGACCGCGGGCGAGTCGTCGATGGCCGATCTGCCTCCGGCCGAGCGGGCCAAGCAGGAGGACTTCCAGAACCGTTCCGTGTCGGTGCTCCAGAAGCTGCTCCCCGAGAAGATCGGCACGGTCCAGCGGACCGACATCAGCGTGCGCATTTACCAGGGCACGAAGGACGGCAAGAAGTTCACCATCATCTTCTCGGTCCGCCCGTCGGGGCCTGGCGCCAACCCCAAGCCCTGCATCGAGATCAAGGGCATGGTCTGCAAGAAGACCACCCTGCCGGGCGGCATCGAGGCCATGGCGTCCACCTCGCCGGTCAACAGCGGCAACGTCGGGAGCAGCCTCTCCTTCCACTACGGCAAGAGCGACGTCTCCCTGTCCATCTACGCGCAGGACGAGTCGGACACCTCGGCCCCCGCCACCCTCGACCAGCTCCTGGAAATCGCCAAGGCCACCACCTTCCTCGACCTGGTCAAGTCGGCCGACGCCGACCCGGTGCAGAAGGAACAGAAGATCATGCCGGCCTACTGACGGCAGCGGTCACACCACGGGCAGGGTCGGACGAGCTCACGCACCCACCTGCCCCCACGGGGGTGGGGCGGGCCGGGCAGTCCCGTACGGAGGGTCGGGACTGGCGCGGGGTTCGAGCCGGGCGGAATCAGGGAGGGCGCGGGGGCGCCCCCGGCTCGGGCCCTCCCAGGCCGGTTCCCGGAGCAGGCAGGCGGCCAACCACCGCCAAACCTCGACCACAAGGACCTCAGGGGACGTGGGGCGCGTCAGATCGCTCTACCTTCTTGATCGGCGGCCAAGTCCGTACACCACGTGGGCAAATGACAGACTGAACAGATGATCGACGATCTTCCCGCCGGCCTGGCGGCTCGGCACCTCGCCGAGGAAGACCATCTCCGGGTGCTCGCCGTACTGGATACGTGGTGGGGCGGCCTTAAAGGGAGGGCAGGGTCTACGGAACGGGCGCTGCTGCTGCCCCGGCTGTATTTCCAGCATTTCGCCACCACCAGTTTCCTGGTCGAGCGCGGCAGTGGAGAGGTGGCCGCCTTCCTGGTCGGCTTCCTTTCGCAGTCACAGCCCGACGCCGCCTACGTGCACTTCGTCGGCGTCGACCCGGCACTGCACGGGCAAGGCATCGGGAGTGTCCTCTACCGCGCCTTTTTCACTCTCGCCCAGTCCCACGGGCGCCGTTACGTGCACTGCATCACGAGCCCCGAGAACGTCGCCTCGCAGGCATTTCACACTCGGCTCGGATTCGCGGCCTCAGCCGTGAAGCCGGACTACGACGGCCCGGGACTCGATCGGGTGTCGTTCACCATCGACCTCTCCGCGTGAACTCCCGCCGTTCGCCCGGGCCCAGGCACACCACTTCGGGGCCGTGCGGGTCCGCCCGGGCCAGGGTGCGGGCGTCCGCGCCGGAGCCGTGGCGGCGGAGGAGGCGGGAGAAGGGCTCGTCGCCCATCGCGTCGTGGACCGGCACCAGCACTCCCGCACCCAGGGCCTTGGCGCCGGCCACGGCCTCCGCCGGGCCCATCACGATCGGCGGCCCGACGATCGGGCGCAGCCCGTTGACCGGCAGGAGCGCGATGTCCACCGGCCCGTGCTCCTCCCGGTAGCGGGCGACCAGCGACGGGTCCTGGATCTCGCCGCCGAAGAACACGCGGAACCCGCCACCCTCGATCACGTACGCGTTCTGCCGCTGCCCCAGGTTCCGCCCGGCCCCCACCGAGTGCAGCACCAGCCCCGGCGCCGGCCGGACGACCCGTCCCCACGGAAGGTGCGCGGCCGGCGCGTACCCGAGGGCGCGGGCCCGCCGGGCCATGCGGGGGCTGCTCGTGTACACCGGCGTCCTCTCCCGGGGGTGCCGGTACGTGCGCAGACCTCGCAGGTCCCAGTGGTTGAGGTAGGGGTTGCTGACCACGATCGCGGTCAGCGGGGGAAGTTCACCGGCCGCGATGCCCAGCGGCTCACCGCGCCGTACGTACCAGCGCTCCGTGAAGAAGGGATCGGTCAGAACGACGTGGCCGCCGATCTCCAGCAGGACACAGGAGTTGGCGACGCGGGTGATGGCCACGGTCTCGTTGCTCATGCCGCGACGATGCCGCTTAATGTCCACGTGAAGTCAAGCGCGGAAATGACGATCGGCGAGGTAGCCGAACGGTTCGGCCTGGCCACCCATGTCCTGCGGCACTGGGAGAGCGCGGGCCTGCTCACCCCGGCCCGCCAGCGCACCGGGCACCGCCGCTACGGGCAGGCCGATCTGGCGCGTGTCGCGGTCATCCTGATCGCCAAGGACGCAGGCCTCGACCTGGGCCGGATCCGCGAGGTGTTCGCGACCGGCGACCCCATGGACCGGCGCGACCTGCTGCACGGCCACCTCGCGGAGTTGGAGCGCCGCATCGCGCGGGCCACAGCCGCAAAGAATCTGATCGAACACGCACTGGCCTGCCCGCAGCCGTTCGACACCTGCCCCCACGCACGCGCGGCGATCGCCGCCCGCATTCCCCCCGAAGGCGCCCCGGCGCCTTGACTTCAAGTGCGCTTCAGGTTGGAGGCTTCCTCACATACCGGTTCACACATCGGAGGAAGTCCCATGTCGAGCAATGCCGTTCACATCTCCAACCTCGATACGCCCGCCGCATCCTCCGGCCTGCCCTGGTGGAAAGCGCTGATCACCGGCGCGGCCGGCGCCGCCGCCGTCAACCTGCTGATCTTCGCGATCGCCAAACTGGCCGATGCCTCGCTCACCGTCGTCAACGGCCCCGACGAGCACCCGATCACGCTCGGCGGCGTCATCGGCTCCTCAGTCATCCCGCTCGTCATCGGAACGGGCGCCGCCCTCCTGCTGTCCCTGTGGAAGCCGGTGTTCCTGCGGATCGCCCAGTACGTGGGCGGCGGCCTGGCACTGCTTTCGGTTGCCGGCCCGCTCTCGTCCGACGCGGACGGCGGCACCGTCGCCGCCCTGTCCCTGATGCACCTCACCCTCGGCCTGGCGGTCGTCACGACCCTGGAGCTCCACCGCCGCCACCGGCTCCCCTAGAGCGTCATGCCCCATGGCCCCGGACGGCGGTCAGTCGCGGTCGTCGAGAAGCGCGTAGCGATCGTTGGCGGCTTATGACCAGCCCAAGAGGGCCGCAGACGCCGTCTTCGAGGAGCGCGTAGCGATTTGACGCGCCCCACGTCCCCCGAGGCTCTTGTGGTCGAGGCCCGTGGGCGGCTGCGCCGCCTGCCCGGGCCGGGAAGAGATGGCAGGGCCCGAGGCGGGGCGCGCCCCCTCGCTCACGGGGCCGGACATCCCTGACTGGCCCGTCCATCTCCTTCTGACCGGCCCGTTCTTTTGGGGGTTTCCCGGCAGTCTCTTGTCTTTCCGTGGCGGGACGGCCTGAAGCTCCTATAGATCGTCAAGTGGTCTGTGGGTGCTTTGTGGTGGTGGGGGTCGTGTGCGGTAGGTGGCGGTAGATCTCGCGGGCGAC
>NZ_JBFBFP010000064.1:0-32793 GCF_040684275.1 Streptomyces sp. NPDC091371 | reverse complement strand
GACGACGAAGGAGGAGCGCCCTTGACGAGCCGTTCCGACACGGAAGGACTATGGGACTGACGGGAAACCCCCCGCGCCCTCTCTGATTCCGCCCAGTGAAGGTCCCGCCGATTGCCGCCCCCGCCCGCTGTCCGGCCGGGGTGCGTGCACACCACCCAGAGCCGGGCCCGGACAGACAAAGCCCCTCCCGCGAGGACGCCCGCCACACCCCACCCGCACCCAGGGGGCGGGTGGGCAGCCGCCGACCCGGCGCGGGGCCCGAGGGGGTGATGGTCCCGCGCGCGCGTGAACTCGTACATCCGAGCCCCTCCCACCCCCCATCTCGGAACGGGCGTGCGGACAGGGGGCCGGTTCGCGTACGGTTGACGGTCGCCCATGCACGTCAGAAGGGGGCCTTGGTGGCCGCGCAGAATGCCGCTGTCGACAGCACGGCGGATTCCGTCCGCGATCGGGAGATCGCGGTCGAGCAGACGCATCTCGACCAGGTGTACCGACGCCTCGAGGAGAAGATCCACGAGGCCGAGTTCCTCATGAACGACGCCGCCAAGCGCGGCCAGGTGGGTACGCCCGGAGCCCTGGCCGAGCGCGACGCGCAGGTCTTCCGGGCGGGTGTCCACCTGAACCGGTTGAACAACGAGTTCGAGGACTTCCTCTTCGGGCGGATCGACCTGGTGCTCGGCAAGGACGGGGAGCGCGGGCCGGACGGCGCGTACACCTCCATCGAGCCCGCCGAGGACGCGATCCGCGGGGACCTGACCGCCGACATCGCCGAGACCCTGCACATCGGGCGCATCGGGGTCCTGGACTCCGACTACTCGCCGCTGGTCATCGACTGGCGGGCACCGGCCGCCGCGCCGTTCTACCGCTCCACCCCGAAGGAGCCGGGCCGCGTCGTGCGCCGGCGCGTCATCCGGTCCAAGGGGCGCAAGGTGCTGGGCGTCGAGGACGACCTGATGCGCCCCGAGATCACCGCCTTCCTGGACGGCCGCGAGCTGCCCGCGATCGGCGACGGCGCGCTGATGGCCGCGCTCGGACGGGCCCGTACGCACTCCATGCGGGACATCGTCTCCTCCATCCAGGCCGAGCAGGACCTGGTCATCCGCGCCCCCGCCGCCTCGGTCGCCGAGGTCGCGGGCGGGCCGGGCACGGGCAAGACCGCGGTCGCCCTGCACCGGGCCGCCTACCTGCTCTACCAGGACCGCCGGCGCTACTCCGGCGGCATCCTGATCGTCTCGCCGACCCCGCTGCTCGTCGCCTACACCGAGGGCGTCCTGCCCTCGCTCGGCGAGGAGGGCCAGGTCGCCATCCGGGCGCTCGGCTCGCTGGTCGACGGCGCGGAGGCGAGCACGTACGACGATCCGGCCGTGGCCCGGATCAAGGGCTCCTCGCGGATGCTGAAGGTGCTGCGCAAGGCCGTGCGCGGGGCCCTGGAGCTCGGCCAGGCCCCGGACCGGCTGCGCGTGGTGGCCTTCGGGCGGCGCCAGGAGCTGGAGGCCGACGAGCTGAACCGGATCCGGCAGAACGTGCTGGGCGGCAGCGCCCCCGTGAACCTGCTGCGCCCGCGCGCCCGCAAGCTGCTGCTCGACGCGCTGTACGCGAAGTCCGGCGGCGCCGGCCGGCACAGCGACCCGGAGCTGGCCGCCGAGCTGCGGTCCGCCTTTGACGAGGACATCTCAACGGAGGACGTGTTCATCGAGTTCCTGAACGCGTGGTGGCCGGAGCTCACCCCGCGCGGCGTGCTCGCTTCGATGGCCGACGAACGGCGCCTCGGCCGCTGGTCGCGCCGGGACCTGAACCCGCGCGAGGCCCGCCAGCTGGCCCGCTCGCTGCGCCGGGTCGGCCCGGACGGCAAGGGTCCGCTCTCGGTGCACGACGTCGCACTCCTCGACGAGCTCCAGCAGCTGCTGGGTGCCCCTGCCCGCCCCAGGCGCAAGCGGGAGATGGATCCCCTGGACCAGCTCAGCGGGCTGGAGGAGCTGATGCCGACCCGCGAGGAGACCCAGTGGGAGCGGGCCGAGCGGCTCGCGGCGGAGCGCACCGAGTACGCGCACGTGATCGTGGACGAGGCCCAGGACCTGACGCCGATGCAGTGGCGGATGGTGGGCCGGCGCGGCCGGCACGGCACGTGGACGGTGGTCGGCGACCCGGCGCAGTCCTCCTGGACCGACCCGGACGAGGCGGCCGCGGCCCGCGACGAGGCTCTCGGCAGCCGGCCGCGCCGGCGGTTCACGCTGACCGTGAACTACCGCAACCCGGCGGAGGTCGCCGAGGTCGCCTCCCGGGTGCTGCGCCTGGCCATGCCCGGCATGGAGCCGCCGTCGGCGGTGCGTTCCACGGGCCTGGAGCCGCGGTTCACGGCGGCGGAGGGCGATCTGGGGGCGGCGGTCCGGGAGGAGACCAGGCGGCTGCTGGAGCAGGTGGACGGCACCGTCGGCGTGGTCGTCGCCATGGACCGGCGCGCGGAGGCCGCGGGCTGGCTCGCGGACCTCGGCGGGCGGGCGGTGGCGCTGGGCAGCCTGGAGGCCAAGGGCCTGGAGTACGACGCCACGGTGGTCGTCTCCCCGGCGGAGATCGCCGAGGAGTCCCCGGCGGGCCTGCGGGTGCTGTACGTGGCGCTGACGCGCGCGACGCAGCAGCTGACCGTGGTCTCGGCGGCCGACCGGGACAAGCCGGACGCGGACGGGGTCCCGGAGCTGCTGCTGCCGTAGGCGCCGGCCCCGGGGCGCGTGCCCCGGGGCGGGGGGGCTCTTGTAGGGCCGTATGGTCCGCGGCCAGGCGCGTGGTGCTTTCCGACCGACTCCCCTGCGCGGGGATGACATCGGGCGATCCTTTGTTAGCCTGGGTACGGCACCGACTCGATCCAAGCCCCCGGGCCCAACCTTCGTCGCTTAGAGCGACCACTTGCCGCGAGGCGAGCATGGCGGGTCGGTGTCATAGACGAATAACCAGGTCCGCGCCCTCCACTCTTGGAGGGCGCGGACCTGTTTTGTATGGACGCACCATTCAAATCCCCCTTGGTATCTCGTATGGTGGAAGAGTTCTTCCGAAGTTTGTAGCTGGTTACCTTGTACCGGCTGGTAGGTGGGACGATCGGACAACAGGTCCTGCCACACCTACCGTGTGCCGGGCCCTGTGTGTACAAGCGAAAACCAGGGACAGAAGAGGAAACACGGCCATGGCAACGGCGCCCAGCGTCTCGTACTCGATGACGGTCCGCCTGGAAGTGCCCGCGAGCGGAACCGCGGTCTCCCAGCTCACCACCGCCGTGGAGTCCTCCGGTGGCTCGGTCACCGGCCTCGACGTGACCGCCTCCGGTCACGAGAAGCTCCGGATCGACGTCACCATCGCCGCCACCTCCACCGCGCACGCCGACGAGATCGTCGAGAAGCTGCGCGGGATCGAGGGCGTCAGCCTGGGCAAGGTCTCCGACCGAACCTTCCTGATGCACCTCGGCGGCAAGATCGAGATGTCGTCCAAGCACCCCATCCGCAACCGTGACGACCTCTCGATGATCTACACCCCGGGCGTGGCCCGCGTGTGCACGGCCATCGCCGAGAACCCCGAGGACGCGCGCCGCCTCACCATCAAGCGAAACTCCGTCGCAGTCGTGACGGACGGTTCCGCCGTGCTGGGCCTCGGCAACATCGGCCCGATGGCCGCGCTGCCCGTCATGGAGGGCAAGGCGGCCCTGTTCAAGCGCTTCGCGGGGATCGACGCCTGGCCGATCTGCCTCGACACGCAGGACAGCGACGAGATCGTCGCCATCGTCAAGGCCATCGCCCCGGGCTTCGCCGGCATCAACCTGGAGGACATCTCCGCGCCGCGCTGTTTCGAGATCGAGGCCCGGCTGCGCGAGGCCCTCGACATCCCCGTCTTCCACGATGACCAGCACGGCACCGCGATCGTCGTCCTCGCCGCCCTCACCAACGCACTTCGCGTGGTGGGCAAGGCAGTTGGTGACGTCAAGGTGGTCATGTCCGGTGCCGGCGCGGCCGGTACGGCCATCCTCAAGCTGCTCCTCGCGGCGGGCGTCAAGAACGCGGTCAGCGCCGACATCCACGGCGTCGTGCACGCGGACCGCCCCGACCTCGTCGACGCGGCCCCCGACTCCCCGCTGCGCTGGATCGCCGACAACACCAACCCCGAGGGCTACACGGGCACGCTGAAGGAGGCCGTGGTCGGCGCCGACGTGTTCATCGGCGTCTCCGCCCCGAACGTGCTCTCCGGCGAGGACGTCGCCGCCATGGCGGAGGGTGCGATCGTGTTCGCGCTCGCGAACCCGGACCCGGAGGTGGACCCGGCGGTGGCCCGCCAGACCGCCGCCGTCGTCGCCACCGGCCGCTCCGACTTCCCGAACCAGATCAACAACGTGCTGGTCTTCCCGGGCGTCTTCCGCGGTCTGCTCGACGCCCAGTCCCGCACCGTGAACACCGGCATGATGCTGGCCGCCGCGAGCGCGCTGGCGGACGTCGTCGGCGAGGACGAGCTGAACGCGAACTACATCATCCCGTCGGTGTTCAACGACAAGGTCGCGGGCGCGGTCGCGGGCGCCGTCCGCAAGGCCGCCACCAACGCCTGAGCCGCCGAGCGCGGCCGAGGGGCTCCGGGGGTCGTGAGGCCTGTGGGGGCCGTCTGTGACGGCCCTCACGGCCCGCCGCTCCCGGCGCGTCGCGAGATGCGGGCCCGGTGGGGCGCCTCTAGGGTTGCGGGGATGCCCGCGGGTTTCGCTGTCCGCGTCTGCGTGTGCGCAAGAGTATGGACGGAGCGTCACCGCGGCGTGACTGTGGCGCTTTTCGTGTGACCCCGGCGGGTGCCGGATTGGCTTTCCCGCCGCTGGTGGGGGCAGGATGCGTAACCGGGCGAGAGGGTCTGACGTTCAGACCCGGGTCCGGGGACTGTCCGAGGGCCCTGGCAGCATCGGCTTCGATCTCACGCCTCTAAGGCAAGTTGAACACGGGAGTACAACATGAACCGCAGTGAGCTGGTGGCCGCTCTGTCCGAGCGCGCCGAGGTGACCCGCAAGGACGCCGACGCCGTTCTGGCCGCGCTCGCCGAGACCGTCGGCGAGATTGTCGCCAAGGGCGACGAGAAGGTCACCATCCCCGGCTTCCTGACCTTCGAGCGCACCCACCGTGCCGCTCGCACCGCGCGCAACCCGCAGACCGGCGACCCCATCCAGATCCCGGCCGGCTACAGCGTGAAGGTCTCCGCGGGCTCCAAGCTCAAGGAAGCCGCCAAGGGCAAGTAGTCCGCCCTTGTGCCGAGGTCCGCACAGGCCCTCGGGACGGCAGCAGTACGCAGAACGGCCCAGGGCGGCCGCCCCCGTGCGGGGCGGCCGCCCTTCGGCCTGTCCGGGGGCCGTACGGAGCCCGTACGGCCGGTTCACGGGCCCCGTGGGCCCGTTCCGCGGCCCGTGCGGCCCCGCGCGCGGCCGGGCCCCTTCCGGTGGCCTCGAGGCCGTTCAGGGGCCGCGCGGCGCCCGTTGGGCCCGGGCAAGGCCGTTCGGGCCCTTGAAAGCCCGTCAGGCCCCGTGCGGGGCGCCGGGCATGACGCCGGGTACGAGGAAGCCCCCCGGGCCCTTGCGGGGCCCGGGGGGCTCTTCTCGTACGCGACGGCCGAGCGGACCGGCCGTACGGGTCAGACGAGGTCGCCGCCCGGGAGTTCGACCTTCGCGCCGAGCTCGACGAGCTTCTCCATGAAGTTCTCGTAGCCGCGGTTGATCAGGTCGATGCCGTGGACCCGCGAGGTGCCCTCGGCCGCCAGCGCCGCGATCAGGTACGAGAAGCCGCCGCGCAGGTCGGGGATGACCAGGTCGGCGCCCTGCAGCTTGGTGGGGCCGGAGACGACCGCCGAGTGCAGGAAGTTGCGCTGGCCGAAGCGGCAGGCCGAGCCGCCCAGGCACTCGCGGTACAGCTGGATGTGAGCACCCATCTGGTTGAGCGCCGAGGTGAAGCCGAGCCGGGACTCGTACACCGTCTCGTGGACGATCGACAGGCCGGCGGCCTGCGTCAGGGCCACGACGAGCGGCTGCTGCCAGTCGGTCTGGAAGCCGGGGTGGACGTCCGTCTCCAGCGCGATGGCGTTGAGCGGGCCGCCCGGGTGCCAGAAGCGGATGCCGTCGTCGTCGATCTCGAAGGCGCCGCCGACCTTCCGGTACGTGTTCAGGAAGGTCATCATCGAGCGCTGCTGGGCGCCGCGCACGTAGATGTTGCCGCCGGTCGCCAGGGCCGCGGAAGCCCAGGACGCGGCCTCCAGGCGGTCTGGGAGCGCCTTGTGGTTGTAGCCGCCGAGGCGCTCCACACCGGTGATCCGGATGGTCCGGTCGGTGTCCATGGAGATGATCGCGCCCATCTTCTGCAGCACGCAGATGAGGTCCTCGATCTCCGGCTCCACGGCGGCGTTGCTGAGCTCGGTGACGCCCTCGGCCAGCACGGCCGTCAGCAGCACCTGCTCGGTCGAGCCGACCGAGGGGTAGGGCAGGCGGATCTTGCAGCCGCGCAGCCGCTGCGGGGCTTCCAGGTACTGGCCGCCCTCGCGCTTCTCGATGGTCGCGCCGAACTGGCGGAGCACGTCGAAGTGGAAGTCGATCGGCCGGCCGCCGATGTCGCAGCCGCCCAGGCCCGGGATGAAGGCGTGGCCGAGGCGGTGCAGCAGCGGACCGCAGAAGAGGATCGGGATGCGCGACGAGCCCGCGTGGGCGTCGATGTCGGCGACGTTCGCGCTCTCGACGTGCGTCGGGTCGAGCACCAGCTCGCCCGGCTCCTCGCCGGGGCGGACCGTCACCCCGTGCAGCTGGAGCAGCCCGCGCACGACGCGCACGTCACGGATGTCGGGAACGTTGCGCAGGCGGCTGGGCTCGCTGCCGAGCAGCGCGGCGACCATCGCCTTGGGCACGAGGTTCTTCGCACCGCGGACTCGGATCTCGCCCTCGAGCGGGGTGCCGCCGTGGACAAGCAGTACATCGTCACTGATGCCGGTCATGAATCTCGCGTTCCGGAGAGGGGGTGGGCGGGGGGCGAGTGACAAGGGTAAGGGCCACCACCCCCTTGTTCGTAAGGGTGACGTGGCCCTAGGACTGTCATGAATTCGGTACAACACCCTCCGTATCCACCACATGGCGGAGTGTCGCGTTCCGCCTGCGCCGTCGGCGCGCGCTCCTTCCTGCTGCCGTGCGCCCTGAGCTGCGTACGATCCGATCTCGCGGCCAACTCCCCGTGAAGGGCGAATCTGCGGGATCATGTCGGCATGACCGAGGTGTCCTCCCTCACAGGGCGGCTGCTCGTGGCCACCCCCGCCCTCGCGGACCCGAATTTCGACCGCGCGGTGGTGCTCCTGCTCGATCACGACGAGCAGGGCTCGCTCGGCGTGGTCCTCAACCGGCCGACGCCCGTGGGCGTGGGCGACGTACTGCTGCCCTGGGCGCCGCTGGCCGGCGCCCCCGGCGTGGTCTTCCAGGGCGGCCCCGTCGCCCTCGATTCGGCGCTCGGCGTGGCCGTCATCCCCGGCGAGGAGGGCCCGCTCGGCTGGCGCCGGGTGCACGGGGCGATCGGCCTGGTCGACCTGGAGGCGCCGCCGGAGCTGCTGGCCTCGGCGCTGGGGTCGCTGCGCATCTTCGCCGGCTACTCGGGCTGGGGGCCGGGCCAGCTGGAGGACGAGCTGGGGGACGGCGCCTGGTACGTGGTGGAGTCGGAGCCCGGCGACGTCTCCTTCCCCGACCCCGAACGCCTCTGGCGCGCGGTGCTGCGCCGCCAGCGCAGCGAACTGGCGATGGTCGCCACCTATCCGGACGACCCGTCGCTCAACTGACCCCTACGGAGGTCGGTACCCTGGCTTTATGAGCACTCTTGAGCCCGAGCGCGGGACTGGTACGGGGACCCTCGTAGAACCGACGCCACAGGTGTCCCACGGCGACGGCGACCACGAGCGCTTCGCCCACTACGTCCAGAAGGACAAGATCATGGCGAGCGCGCTCGACGGGACCCCCGTCGTCGCGCTCTGCGGCAAGGTCTGGGTGCCGGGCCGGGACCCGAAGAAGTACCCGGTCTGCCCCATGTGCAAGGAGATCTACGAGTCCATGGGCCCCGGCGGGGACAAGGACAAGGGCGGCAAGGACAAGTAGTCCGGCCCCGAACGAGCAGGACCAAGGCCCCCGGTTGCGCCCAAGTGCGCCCGGGGGCCTTTGCCGCGCCCCGGGGCAGGGCTAGGGTCGGCTCGACGAGCACTGTGCGGAACGGGTGTTGCGCAGGGTGCAACGAGCTGCGTGAAGGGCTGCCGCGCATGGACCTGATCCCCGTACCCAGGGTTGCCGTCTTCGACGAGGGCGGACGCCGCTACGCGTTCGGGCCCGACCCGGTCCTCGACGCCGGGCCCGGCACGGAGGGCGCGGCGCGCTGGCTGCGCCGGGAGCTGGGGGCGGCCACCGGGTGGGGCCTGCCGGCCGCCGGGGCGGGGGCGGGGGGCGATGTGCGGCTGCGCGTCGACCCCGACGGCTGGGGCGGCCTCGGGCCGGAGGCGTACCGCATCGAGATCGGCGCGGACGGCGTGGAGCTGGCGGGCGCCACGGCGCCGGGACTGTTCTGGGCGGCGCAGACGCTGCGTCAGCTGCTCGGGCCCGCCGCCTACCGCAAGGCGCCGCTGCCGGGGCGCGAGTGGAGCCTGCCGCACGGCAGGATCGCGGACGCCCCCCGCTTCGGGTGGCGCGGCATGATGCTCGACGTCGCCCGGCACTTCATGCCCAAGGACGGGGTGCTGCGCTACATCGACCTGCTCGCCGCGCACAAGCTCAACGTGCTGCACCTGCACCTGACGGACGACCAGGGCTGGCGGGTCGAGATCAAGCGCTACCCGAAACTGACCGGGGTCGGCGCGTGGCGGGCGCGCAGCCGGTGGGGGCACCGGTCCTCCCCGCTGTGGAGCGAGACCCCGCACGGCGGCTTCTACACCCAGGACGACATCCGCGAGATCGTCGCCTACGCCGCGGAGCGGCACGTACGGGTGGTCCCGGAGATCGACGTACCGGGGCATTCGCAGGCCGCGATCGCCGCGTACCCGGAGCTGGGGAACCGTGACGTGGTGGACACGGCGGCGCTGGGGGTGTGGGACGACTGGGGGATCAGCAAGAACGTGCTGGCGCCGACCGAGGCAGTGCTGCGCTTCTACGAGGGCGTCTTCGAGGAGCTCCTCGAGCTGTTCCCGGCAGAGGTCTCGCCCTTCGTGCACGTGGGCGGGGACGAGTGCCCCAAGGGGCAGTGGAGGGCCTCCGCGGTCGCGCAGGAACGGATCCGCGAGCTGGGGGTGGACGGGGAGGACGGGCTGCAGTCCTGGTTCATCCGGCACTTCGACGGCTGGCTCGCCGAGCGCGGGCGGCGGCTGATCGGCTGGGACGAGATCCTGGAGGGCGGGCTGGCGGACGGCGCCGCCGTGTCCTCGTGGCGGGGCTACGCGGGCGGGATCGCCGCCGCCGAGGCCGGGCACGACGTGGTGATGTGCCCCGAGCAGCAGGTGTACCTGGACCACCGTCAGGCGGGCGGCGAGGACGAGCCGATGCCGATCGGGTACGTGCGCACGCTGGAGGACGTGTACCGGTTTGAGCCGGTACCGCCGAAGATGTCGGAGACGGCCGCCGCCCACGTGCTGGGCGCGCAGGCCAACGTGTGGACCGAGGTGATGGAGAACCAGGGCCGGGTCGACTACCAGGCGTTCCCGCGGCTGGCGGCCTTCGCGGAGGTGGTGTGGTCGTGGCAGCCCGCCCCGGAGGAGCGCGACTTCGCCGGGTTCGAGCGCCGGATGGCCTCGGCGCACTACGTGCGGCTGGACGCCCTCGGCGTCGACTACCGGCCGCCGGGCGGCCCGTTGCCGTGGCAGCGGCGGCCGGGGGTGCTCGGGCGCCCGATCGACGGCGAGCCCCCGATCGCGTGACAGTCGTACGGCCGCCGGAATCGGAACTCTGTCTCGCTTTCCTCCTATACGGGGAAAACCGGGCGATTGGGGAGGAGCTCCGGCGAAGGCCGCGCGGCGGCCCCTGACGGGCGCCCGACCGCCCGGAAGTCCGCCCCCCAACCCGGCCCCGAGCCCGCCCGAACCCCGCCCGGCAGACCCTCGCGGCGGGCGGCCCCGAAGATGTGCCAGAGTTGCCACGTCCCGGCGGTGAGCACGTACCGTACGGCGGACAGGCGTGAGCGCCGGGACCGGGACATCGGGAAGGGGCAGCTGGGTTGACCACGCACGCACCACACGCACTGGACTCACCTCAGGGCCCCCGGGGCCCGCACGTGGCGCAGTCCGTGACGCTGCCGGCCTCGCTCGACGAGGCCGTGGCGGCGCTCACCGCCATGCCCGCCGCCGTGCCCGTCGCCGGCGGCACCGACCTCATGGCCGCCGTCAACGCCGGGCAGCTGCGCCCCGCCGCGCTGGTGGGCCTGGGCCGGATCAACGAGATCCGCGGCTGGCAGTACCAGGACGGCCACGCGCTGCTCGGCGCCGGACTCACCCACGCGCGGATGGGACGGCCCGACTTCGCCGCCCTGATCCCCGCGCTGGCGGCCGCCGCACGCGCCGCCGGGCCGCCCCAGATCCGCAACGCGGGCACCCTCGGTGGGAACATCGCCAGCGCCGCGCCCACGGGTGACGCCCTGCCCGTGCTGGCCGCGCTGGAGGCCGTGCTCCTCGTCGTCGGCCCGGTCGGGCAGCGCGAGATCCCGGTCTCGCACCTGCTGGCGGGCCGGGAGATGCTGCGGCCGGGGGAGCTGATCGGCTTCGTCCGGGTCCCGCTGCTGCACGCGCCGCAGGTGTTCCTGAAGGCCACGGGGCGCACGGGCCCGGGGCGCGCGGTGGCGTCCGTGGGGCTCGTACTGGATCCGGCGCGCCGGGGGGTGCGCTGTGCGATCGGAGCGGTGGCCCCGATGCCGCTGCGGCCGCTGGAGGCCGAGCAGTGGGTGGCCTCGCTGATCGACTGGGACGGGGACCGGAGCCTGGCCCCCGAGGCGCTGGAGGCCTTCGGCGAGTACGTCGGGGCGGCCTGCGTGCCCGACCAGGGGGAACCGGTGGCTCCCGGCGTACTGCATCTGCGGCGGACGGTGGCCGTGCTGGCACGGAGGGCCCTGGGGAGGGCGCTGACCTCATGAGCGAGAACGAGAACGAGAACGTGACCCAGGGGAACGGCACGAACGGCACGGCGGGCTGGGGCTGGGAGCCCGTCCCGCAGGGCGGCGAGTACGACTCGGACGCCACGGCCTTCGTGAAACTGCCGCAGGACATGCTGGACGCGCTCGGCACGGGGGAGCCCCTTGCCGCGCCCGGGCACGGGTACGTGCCGCCGCCGATGATCGTGCCGCTGGGCTCGGCCAGTACGGATCCGGCCGCCACCGGGACCTGGACGATCCCGGTGCAGTGGCCCGAGGCGGGGGGCTCGGTCCCGGCCGACTCGGGTCCCGTTCCCACGCCCGCGCCGGTGGGCGGGCCGATCCCCGCGTCGGTCCCGATCCCGGCGGCGGTGGCGGCGGCGTTCGCCGAAGCCGAGCCGGAGCAGGCGCAGCCGCCGGTGCACGATCCCGGGGCGACGGCGGAGTGGCGGTTCCAGGACGAGGCCTCGACGGGGCAGTGGGCGGTGCCCGCGTACTCCGAGTACTCCGACGTGCCGGAGGTCCCCGAACAGCAGGGTGATTTCCGGCCGTCCCCGAGCGCGCTGGACGCCGACTGGAGCCAGGCCCCGGCGACCCTGCCGGGCGGCGCCCCGGCCCCCTGGGCCTACCTGACGCAGGACACGGGCGCGGACGCGGGCGTACTGCCCGGCACCGACGAGGCCGCTGCCGCCGCGGCCGCCGCCGCTGCCGCGACCGCGGCGACCGCCGGACGGCTCCTCGGGGGCCCCGGGGTGGGCACGGTGGGCACCGCGCCGCGCGGCCCGCGGGTGCTGGGCGGCCCCGGCGTGGGCACCCCGCTCCCGGAGGAGGAGCCGGCGCACCCGGCCCCGCACGACATCGAGGCCGCCCACGGCTCGGCACAGGAGCCGGCCGAGGGGGCACGGGCGGCGGGGCACGCGGAGTTCGGCGGGCACGCGGGGCCCGGGGGCCCCGGGGACTTCGCGGGGCACACGGGCCACGCGGGGCATGCGGAACACGGGGGCTTCGGGGGGCACGCGGAGCACGCGGGGCACGCCGGTCAGGCGGAGATCGCCGGGCGCGGTGAGTTCGTGGAGCAGGCCGGGCAGGCCGGGCAAGCGGAGTTCGCGGGGGCCGCGGGCACGGACGGCCACGGCTTCTCCGCCTTCGGACACGCGGCGGAGCCCGCCGGGATGGAGGCCGGCGGGGCCGAGCCCGCCGCGGCGGAGCCCGGCCTGGTCGAGCCCGCTCTGGCGGAGGCAGACCTGGTCGAGTCGGAGGCGGCGGAGGCCGCATGGGGCGAGCCCGGCCGGATGGATCACGCCCCGGCTGAGCCCGGCCCCGGGAGGCCCGCCCTCGCGGGGCCCGCAGCCGCGGACCGGCCCGCCGCAGGCGACGGGCCCGCCCCTGCGGAGCCCGCGGCCGCGGACCGGACCGCCTTCTTGGAGCCCGCCGCAGGCGACGGGCCCGGCCCCGTGGAGCCCGCCGCAGGCGACGGGCCCGGCCCCGTGGAGCCCGCCGCAGGCGACGCGGCAGGCGACCGGCCCGCCGACGCGGGCGGAGCCCGCCCCGGCGGAGCCGTACCGGCGGACGACGCCCTCGTGCCCGCGCCGGACGCGGACACCGCCGACAGCGCACTGTCACCCCCGGACGCGGACCCCACCGGAGGTGTCCCGGCCGAGGTGTCGGCGTACGAAGAAGAGAACGAGCACCCCCAGGCCTCCTACGTCCTGCGCGTGAACGGCGCCGACCGTCCCGTCACCGGCGCCTGGATCGGCGAGTCCCTCCTCTACGTGCTGCGCGAGCGCCTCGGCCTCGCCGGCGCCAAGGACGGCTGCTCGCAGGGCGAATGCGGCGCCTGCGCCGTGCAGGTCGACGGCCGGCTCGTCGCCTCCTGCCTGGTGCCGGCCGCGACGGCCGCCGGCAGCGAGGTCCGCACCGTCGAGGGTCTCGCGACGAACGGGGAACTCTCGGACGTGCAGCAGGCGTTGTGCAGGTCGGGTGCGGTGCAGTGCGGGTTCTGCGTGCCCGGCATGGCGATGACCATCCACGACCTGCTGGAAGGCAACCACGCCCCCAGCGAGCTGGAGACCCGCCAGGCGCTCTGCGGCAACCTCTGCCGCTGCTCCGGCTACTCGGGGGTCGTCGACGCCGTGCGCGAGGTCGTGGCCGAGCGCGAGGCGGCGGCCGCCGAGGCAGCGGCTTGGCCGGAGCAGCCGCGCATTCCGCACCAGGCAGCGCCCGGCGAGGGCGGCATCCACCACGGAGGCACGGCGTGAGCGGGCAGGACGCGGCGACGGCGACGACGGCGCTGAACACGACGGTGACCGCCCTGGCGCCACCCACGGACCCCGCCGACCAGCAGGTCCCGCGCGGAATCGGCGCCTCCGTCCCGTCGGCCGACACCCGGGCCAAGACCGAGGGCACCTTCCCCTACGCCGCCGACCTGTGGGCCGAGGGCCTCCTGTGGGCCGCCGTGCTGCGCTCCCCGCACGCCCACGCCCGCATCCTCTCCATCGACACCACGGCCGCCGCCGCCATGCCCGGCGTCCGCGCCGTCGTCACCCACGCCGACGTCCCCGGCGCCACCACGCACGGCCGCCGGATCGCGGACCGGCCGGTGTTCGCGCACGACGTCGTACGCCACCACGGCGAGCCCATCGCCGCCGTCGCCGCCGACCACCCCGACACCGCCCGCCTCGCCGCGGCCGCCATCGCCGTCGAATACGAGCTCCTCGACGCGGTCACCGACCCCGAGCAGTCCTTCGGCGCCCCCGCACTGCACCCCGACGGCAACCTCATCCGGCACATCCCGCTCCGCTACGGCGACCCGGAGGCCACCGGCGAGGTCGTCGTCGAGGGCCTCTACCGGATCGGCCGCCAGGACCCCGCCCCCATCGGCGCGGAGGCCGGACTGGCCGTACCGCGGCCCGACGGCGGCGTGGAGCTGTACACCGCCTCCACCGACCCGCACACCGACCGCGACCTGGCCGCCGCCTGCTTCGGCCTCGAACCGGACCGCGTACGCGTGGTCGTCACCGGCGTGCCGGGCGCGACGGCCGACCGCGAGGACGCCGCCTTCCAGCTCCCGCTCGGCCTGCTCGCCCTGCGCACGGGCTGCCCGGTCAAGCTGGCCGCGACCCGCGAGGAGTCCTTCCTCGGCCACACCCACCGCCATCCCACCCTCCTCCGCTACCGCCACCACGCGGACGCGGAGGGCCGGTTGGTCAAGGTCGAGGCGCAGATCCTGATGGACGCCGGCGCGTACGCGGACGCCTCCTCGGAGTCCCTCGCCGCGGCGGTGGCCTTCGCCTGCGGCCCGTACGTGGTCCCGCACGCCTTCGTCGAGGGCTGGGCGGTCCGCACCAACAACCCCCCGTCGGGCCATGTCCGCGGCGAGGGCGCCATGCAGGTCTGCGCCGCGTACGAGGGCCAGATGGACAAGCTCGCCGCCGCCCTCGGCATCGACGGCGCGGAACTGCGCATGCGCAACGTCCTGGCGACGGGCGACCTCCTCCCGACCGGCCAGACGGTCACCTGCCCGGCCCCGGTCGCCGAACTCCTGCGCTCGGTCCGCGACTTCGAGCTCCCCGCCCTCCCGATGGACACCCCGGAGGACGAGTGGCTGCTGCCGGGCGGCCCCGAGGGCGCGGGCGAACCGGGAGCGGTCCGCCGGGGCGTCGGCTACGGCCTGGGCATGGTCCACATGCTCGGCGCGGAGGGCGCGGACGAGGTCGCGACGGCCACCGTCAAGGTGGTGGGCGGCGCGGCCACGGTCATCTGCGCGGCCGTCGACACCGGCCAGGGCTTCGCGACCCTCGCCCGCCAGATCGTCCAGGAGGTCCTGGGCGTCGACGAGGTGACGACGGCCCCGGTCGACACCGACCAGCCGCCGGCGGGCCCGTCGGCCCACGGCCGCCACACCTGGGTGTCGGGCGGCGCCGTCGAACGGGCCGCCAAGATGGTCCGCACCCAGCTGCTCCAGCCCATGGCCCACAAGCTGGGCATGTCGACGGAACTCCTGCAGATCGCGGACGGCCGAATCACCTCATATGACGGCGCGTTCTCCATGACGGTCGCGGAGGCCATAGAGGGCAAAGAGCTCTGGGCGACGGCCCAGTGCCGCCCCCACCCCACGGAACCCCTGGACGCGGACGGCCAGGGCGACGCCTTCGTCGGCCTCGCCTTCTGCGCGATCCGCGCGGTGGTGGACGTCGACATCGAACTGGGCTCGGTGCGCGTGGTCGAACTCGCGGTCGCCCAGGACGTGGGCCGCGTCCTCAACCCCCGCCAGCTGGAGGCCCGTATCGAAGCGGGAGTCACGCAGGGCGTCGGCGCGGCCCTGACGGAGAACCTCCGCACGGTCTCCGGCCTGGTCCGCCACCCCGACCTGACGGGCTACGCCCTGCCGACGGCGCTCGACGCGCCGGTGGTCCGCATCGTCAAGCTGGTCGAGGAGCGCGACGTGGTGGCCCCCTTCGGCGCGAAGGCGGCGAGCGCGGTCCCGGTGGTGACGGCCCCGGCGGCGGTGGCGTCGGCAGTCCGCGCGGCCACGGGCCGCCCGGTGAACCGGCTCCCGATCCGGCCGTCGGCGGCGGTGGCGGTGCCGAACTCGTGACCGGGTGACCCGCGTTGCACGTTCGATTCCGGACGTGGGACGGTCGGCGCCGGCGCTTCAGTGATCGGCGGGCGCCGGGACGTCGGGACGTCGGGAAGGCGAACGTGGCACTGCACATCGAACCGGGACTGTCCGTCGAGTCCGACTCGCTGAGCGAGTACAAGACCATGGTGGACACCCTGCTGGTCGACCTGACCGGCGGAGACGCGCACCACGGGAAACTCGCGGACGGCACCCTGCCGTCGGGCACCCTCGGCAGCGGCTTCCCCGAGGCCGAGGCCCTGTTCACGTCGTACGACACCGTCATCACGGAGCTGCAGAAGCTGTCGAAGGGGTTAGCGGGGCAGATCGAGGCCCTGGGCATCGCGATCCTGACGGCGGGCAAGGGCTACGACGGGGTGGACGAGGAAACCAAACGGCGCATGGCGGCCATCGCGAAAGAGGCGAGGGACCAGTACGTGCCGCAGCGCGACCCGTGGCTGGAGGAGCAGCGCCGCCTGACGGCCGCCCACCAGCCGCCGTCCGGCACGTCGCGCGGTACGTACTGATGGCGACGTCCTTTGACGGCTGCTCGCACCGGCAGCTCCGGGCGATGACCACCTCGCTGGAACCGGAGGCGGTGCAGGCGCGCGCGGACCAGCTGAAGAAGGCTGCCGAGGACATCGCCAAGATCGCGGAGAAGCTCAAGCGGCACCGCGTCACGGGCTGGGAGGGCGAAGGGGCCGTCGCCTTCCAGGAATGGGTCGGCCGCGCGGGCAACGCGACGCTGCGGCTCAGCGAGTACAGCAAGACGGGCTCCGAGTGGATGGGCCGCACCGTCCAACTGATGTACGAGGCCTCGAAGATGCCGGTGATCGACGCGGCCGCGACGGCGAACCTCGAAGCGGCCCGCACGTACCCCAACGACCCGGACGCAGCGAAGATCGGCGCGGAGGCCCGGAAGAAGCTGGACTCGGACCACCGTGAGGCGGTGCGGCTGATGAACAACCTGGCGCAGTCGTACGAGCTGGCGGCGGGGGAGATGGAGAGGGCGGAGGTACCTACGTTTCCGCCGCCGCCGAAGGTGTTCGTTCCGCAGGGCATCTACGGCCTGGAAGAGATGGCCCGCCCGGGAGGCCACTCGGGAAGCTCGGCGTACGCTTCGTCGGCACCCGGTGGCAGTGGCTCGACGGATGAGTCGGGCTCGATTCCGGGACGTCAACCGCAGCCGGACAACACGCCCCCTCCGGCGGACGGTCCGCTGCCGGTGACGCCGGACCGCGAGGTGAGCCTGGACCTGGACACCGTCGGGACGCTCCCGCCTCCCCCCACGGCGACCACGCCGGGTAGCCCGCTGCCCGCGGGCCTTGGCGGTCCCCACCCGGGCCCCTTCGTCCCGCCCATGCCCGTCCCGCCAGTGCCCGGTCTGAAGGGTCCCGGACCCGTTGGACTGGGCCCCGTCGGCCCGATCTCGGGGACAACCGGTCCCCCCAGTAAGACCGGACTCGTGCCCGGCATCCCCCAGCGAGACAACGGCATCATGGGGGGCCGTCCGGTGCCCAGCAGCGGCCCCAGCTCTGGTATCCCGCGTGGCACGGTCATCGGTGAAGGTACGCACACCGTCCGTGGCATGGGCGGCGGCACGGGGCATGGCGGCGTCGTCGGAGCGCGTCCGCCCGGGGCGGCTGGTCATCCGTTCACGCAGGGTGGTCCGGGCTTCGTGCGCAATGGCTCGGGCGGCGCTGGCGCGGCTCCCCGTACGGCTCCTGGCAACCGACGTGACGACCAGCGGGGTGGTCGCCCCGATTACCTGGCTGAGGACGAAGAGACCTGGCAGGGCAACCGTCGTGTTGTTCCGCCGGTGATCGACTGAGTGGAACGGACGTCGCACGGGATGCGCACGCGCAAGGCGACCTCGGCCCTGGTGGGCCTGCTGCTGGCCTGGGTCGCCGCGACCCCTGCCCACGCGGATACCATCCGGTCGAAGCAGTGGCATCTCGACGCCATGAAGGCCGACGAAATCTGGACGACCAGCACGGGCAAGGGCGTTACCGTCGCGGTGATCGATACGGGTGTCAACCGCATCCCGGAGCTCGAAGGCCAGGTTCTTCCCGGAGCGGTCTTTCCTTCCGGTGACGCCGCAGGTGACGAGGACAACGACTACTACGGTCACGGAACCGGCATCTCGGCGATGATCGCCGCTACTGGAAGGCACCCAAGTGGTGACGGCGCCTACGGCCTTGCCCCCGGTGTCAAGATTCTCCCGATCCGTGTGCCCGACTCGATGCAAGAGGCGAAAACCCCATCCTGGGTCGAGGCCATTCGCTACGCGGCGGACTCGGATGCGAGGGTCATCAACATCTCCCTGGCCATCGGGGGAACGCCGGAGGACGACCGGGCGAGGGCTGAGGCGGTCAAGTACGCACTCTCGAAGGGAAAACTGATCTTCGCGGGTGCCGGCAATGACGGAGCCTCGACCAACGAGATCCTCTACCCAGCGGCGACCCCGGGCGTGGTCGGCGTGGGCGCAGTGGACGCCAAGGGGCAGGCGACCAGGGAGTCGCAGCACGGCCCCCAGATCGATCTTGCTGCACCCGGCATCGACATCGTCACGGCATGCACGACTGGGACGGGGCTCTGCAACACCCACGGCACCAGTGACGCGACGGCCCTCGCATCCGCCTCCGCCGCCCTCATCTGGTCCGCCCACCCCGACTGGACCAACAACCAGGTCCTCCGCGTGCTCCTGAACACCGCCGGCAAGCCCATCGACGGCGTAGAGCGCAACGACTACATCGGCTACGGCATCGTCCGCCCCCGCATCGCGATCGCCACCCCCGGCGACCCCGGCCCGGCGGACGTCTACCCGCTGCCCGACCTCGCCGCGGCCACGGCCGCGTCCCCCTCAGCGTCCCCCGACCCGGCCCCCGCCCCCGCCCCGCAGGCCGAACCGCAGCAGGACGGCCGCCTCCTCCCCTGGCTCGGCCTGGGCCTGGGGGCCTGCCTGCTGATCGGCGGTGCCGTCACCGCGGTCGTCGTACGCCGGAACCGCTGAGCCCGCCCGACCCGACACAGGAGTGCACGCGATGTCATTCGACGAGGAATGGGCGGCGGCGCGCGCCACGGCCGCCGCCAACACCTCCATGCGGCTCAACCACGTCCCGGCGGAACCCGGCGGCGGCGGCGGTGGCGACCTCGACCTCAACCAGGACCACATCGGCGCCATCGGCTCCGAGGCGTACAAGCTGCACTCCCGCCTCCAGACCGACGGCAAGCACGCCACGACCGCGACCAGCGAGGCGGCGGGTGCGCTCACGAAGGAGAACTTCGCGAGCGGGGCGGCGCTGCTCAAGCTCAACGGCACGTGGGAGAGCCAGGTGAAGACCCTGGTGGCGGCCTGCGCGAACATCTCCAACGGCCTGAACTACTCGCTCAAGTCCCACGCCCGGGACGAGCAGCAGCTCCGGGCCGACTTCACCGCGTCCGCCATCGACAAGTACCTGAAGTAGGTCGCGCCCGCATGCTGACGTACGAGAACGTGATGCACGCACCGCTGGACAAGCTCCGGACGGCGGTCGACGACTGGAAGGCCATGGCCGGCAAGCTGGACGAGATGGCCGAGGCCGCTCGTCACGGCATGAAGGCGAAGTCCGACAAGGCCGAGTGGAGCGGGGTCACGGCCGGGGTCGGCCGGGCGTTCGTCGACAAGACGGCCAAGGAGTTCGAGGACGCGGCCAAGGAGGCCAAGGGCGTGCACCTGGTGCTCGCCGACGCGCACGCGACGTTCAAGGCCGCTCAGGACCGGCTGAAGAAGATCGCGGCCGACGCCCCGGCGGCGGGCTTCCAGATCGACGCCACGGGGCGGGTCACCGCCATCCCGCTCGCCACCGAGGAGGACCGCAACGCGGCCCGCCACGACCCCGACTACCGGCAGACCCTGCGCGCGAACCACGACGCCTGGCAGGCCCGCATCAACCGTGCCGTCGAGGACGCCCAGGACGCGGACGACTCCCTCGTCCGCGTGCTCCGGGCGAACGTCGCCGACGCGCACGACTTCAGCGGCCCGAAGTTCAGCACCCTGGATGCCGAGCAGGCGGCCCGGGCCGCGGACCTGATGAGGAAGGTGACGGGGGAGGGCGGCACGGCGCGCCACGTCGAGGCGCTGCGCGAGCTGGAGGACGTGCTCGACGACAACCGGGAGGACCCGGAGTTCGCGACCGCCTTCTACCGGAAGGTCGGCCCCGAGGGCGCACTGGAGATGTACACCACGATGTCCCTGGACGCGACCGGCCTCGGCCCGGCCGGGAGGGACCGCGCGCTGATGGTCGCGAACATCCAGAGCGACATGGGCGCGATGCTGGGCCTGGCCACGCACAAGGACGTCCCGCACCACCTCGACGCGGCGTGGACGACCGGGCTGATGAAGGCCGGCCGCAAGGAGATGCAGGTACCCGGGGAGATGACGACGTTCTACGGCTACCAGGCCCTCGGCTCGCTGATCCGCGAGGGCACGTACGACACGGAGTTCCTGACGGCGGTCGGCCGGGACATGATCGCCATGGACCGCGAGGACCCGAAGGCCTGGGAGTACCACGGGTCGGCCGGCGTGGACACGGTCCTCAACCAGGGGGAGAAGGGCGGCCGGGGCTTCTACCCGCTCACCGGGCTGATGGAGGCACTGGCCAACAACCCGGACGCGGCGACGGCCTTCTTCAACGAGCCGGTCCGCGAGGACAGCAACCACGACGGCATCGTCACCAAGGACGACAAGCGGGTCGGTGGGCAGCACGGCAAGGACTTGGGCATGGTCGACTACATGCTCGACAAGGAGCCGGGCGCCGACGCCTTCGACCGCCCCCGCAGCTACCCCGCCGACGAAGCGGGCCCGGCCCAGGAGGCGCTCGGCACTGCGCTGGAGGCGGCGGTCAGCGGGCGCGTGGCGGGCGACGAGGACGCGGGGCCGGTGCCGCACACCAAGGAAATGGCGGCGATCATGGAACGGGTCGTCAAGAAGATCGGCGACGAGCCGGGGCTGGTGGCGGCGGCGCCGGGCGAGGACGATGGCCGGCTGAAGGGGCTGTCCGGACACTTTGGGCAGATGGCGGCCGAGTACATGCCGGACCTTCAGGCGTCCGCCGAGAACGGCGGGAAGCAGATCAAGGTCGCAGGCACGATGGCTCAGTTCCATGAGGCGACGGTGGCCCGCTTCCTCGGTGCTGTCGGCCAGGCCCCAGAGGCCTATGGGGCGATCACCAACGCCAACCAGGCGTTCACGGCGGTCCTGGTCACCGACGTCGTCCAGCACCGGGCCGACCACACCCTCCTTGGGTCGGCCGTGGAGCTCGCTGTGACGCCGGGTGGCCAGATCTCGGGCTACCTGACGGAGGCCCGCGCCCAGGGTATGCACGCCGAGACGGCCCACTCGAACGAGGAGTATGTGAAGGGCGTCGAGGACGGGGCCAAGTGGATCAACCGCGGCATCTCGGCCGCCGGTGGAAAATACCTGGAAATGGTGCCGATTGCCGGTGACGTCGCGGGGTGGGTCCAGGAGGACGTCACCGAGTACTTCGTTGAGGATGCCCAGGACAAGGGCAAGGAGAAGACGGCCGATACCGAGAAGGCCGTGGCGAGCATGTACTCCAAGGCGGATCTCAGCACCAGTCGCGCTGCGGAGGGCGCGGTGCGCAGTGCGGCCGCCGGTTCGGGCTTGTCCCAGAGGGACATCGATACACTGGCCGGCGTGGCGTCCAAGGAGTCCTCAGTCGCCCACTCGGTCGGCCGTGGCCTGGTGGACAGCTCGAAGGGGTCGTCGTGATGTCCGCGGCGAGGTCGGCGCGAGCGTTCGCCGCCACTGTGCTGGCCGCTGGCGCTCTGCTGGCTGGCTGTTCGGACGGTTCGGACGAGCAGCAGGCGTCAACTGCTTCCGAGATGCCGGAAAGGCTGTGCTGGGGGGCGTTCGACGCCAAGACTGTGGCGCCCCTCCTGGGCAGCGGAAAGAGGATCACGGAGGACACGCGAGACGTGTTCTCCTTGGCCGCGGATCTGGACAAGATCACCTGTCGCGTTCAGCTGGACGGGAAGACCGTCATGACTGCGTTCGCCTGGCGCAAGCCGCTGGGTAGCGACGCGTTTTGGCAGGCCTTCGACCCGCTGCGTCCGGAAAAGCTCGACATGGGACGCAAGGGTCTGGTGTGGGACGGTGGCGCTGCGCTCCTGTACACGTGCCGAACTCCCACGGAATCCTTCGAACTGGAGCTGACGACCGACAACGGCCCGGCTTCCATGGACAGCACCGAGGCCAAGGCGCTGAACGCTCAGCTGATGAAGGACTACCAGGACTTCACCCGCAAGCAGCTGAACTGCGCCTCCTGACGAACGAGCGCAACGCGAAGGCCGCCCAGGGGAGCGCCTGCCCCTGAGCGGCCTTCCGTCGAAGCCGTGACCGGAATCGAACCGGCGTAACTCGCTTTGCAGGCGAGTCCCTAAACCACTCGGGCACACGGCTGTGAGGTGGTGATGTCCACGACCGTACGGGGGCCTGGGGAGCGGGGGAAGGTGTGCGCGGTGCGTGCAATGCGACTGCCATGCCGCGTTCACAAACCGGGAGGGGGCGGCGGGACCGCGGTGCTCGTCAGGGGGTCTTCGCCGTGCGCAGCCGCCGTACATCCCGTACGAGCACGTACACGGCGCTGAAGGAGATCGCCGTCGCGGCCGCGATCCAGAGGACCGATGCCCCGGAGCGGTACTCGCGGAGGGCGCCGACCAGCAGCAGCAGGCTGACAGGAACGGCGAAGGCTGAGATCAGAGTGCTGATGCGGTGGGTCACACGGACATCATCACCGACCTAGGTCCGAGGGCCTAGCGCCGGGTCCGCCCAAATGACAGGGTCGAGAAGCGGCTACGGACCTTACGCTGGGGCGATGAGTGCCCTTGAACCCCGCGTGCCCCAGATAGCCGCCGAGCCCGTCCCGGCCGCCGCCCCGTCGCCGGGCGGGATCCTCGGGGCCGCGTACCGGACGCTCAGCATCGGGATCATCTCCGTCGTCTTCCTCATCGCCTTCGAGGCGACCGCCGTCGGCACGGCCATGCCCGTCGCCGCGCGGGAGCTGGACGGGATCGGGCTGTACGCCTTCGGGTTCTCCGCGTACTTCACCACGAGTCTGTTCGGCATGGTCCTGTCCGGGCAGTGGGCCGACCGGCAGGGGCCGCTGCGGCCGGTGACCGTCGGGATCGGGGCGTTCGCCGCCGGGCTGGTGTGTTCCGGGACCGCCCAGGTCATGGGGGTGTTCGTGCTCGGGCGGGCCGTGCAGGGATTCGGGGGCGGGCTGGTCATCGTCGCGCTGTACGTGGTGGTGAGCAGGGCGTACGAGGAGCGGCTGCGGCCCGCGATCATGGCGGCCTTCGCCGCGAGCTGGGTGGTGCCGTCGATCGTCGGGCCGCTGGCGGCCGGGACCGTCACCGAGCACCTCGGCTGGCGGTGGGTGTTCCTCGGGATCCCGGCGCTCGTGGTCGTGCCGCTCGTCATCGCGCTGCCCGCCATACGCAGGACCGCGTCCGGGCCGGTGGATCCCGAGGCCCCGCCCGTGGCCTTCGACCGGCGGCGGATCCGGCTGGCCCTGGGGATCTCGGTGGGGGCGGGGCTGCTGCAGTACGCCGCCCAGGACTTGGAGTGGTGGTCGCTGGTGCCCGGCGCGGCCGGCGTGGCGCTGCTGGTGCCCGCCGTGCTGGGGCTGCTGCCGCGCGGGACGTACCGGGCGCGGCGCGGGCTGCCGTCGGTGGTGCTGCTGCGCGTGGTGGCCGCGGGGTCGTTCATCGCGGCGGAGAGCTTCGTGCCGCTGATGCTGGTCACTCAACGGGGGCTGAGCCCTACCCTGGCCGGGTTCTCGCTCGCGCTCGGCGGGGTGACCTGGGCCGGCGGGTCGTGGGTGCAGTCGAAGGGGCGGATGGCGCCGTACCGGCAGCCGCTGATGGTGGGCGGGATGGTGATGGTGGCCCTCGCCATCGCGGCCGCGCCCGCCGTGCTGATCGAGTCGGTGCCGGTGTGGACGCTGGCGCTGGCCTGGGCGGTGGGGTGCCTCGGGATGGGCCTCGTCATCGGCTCCACGAGCGTGCTGCTGCTGAAGCTGTCCGCGCCGGAGGAGGCGGGGGCCAACTCGGCGGCGCTGCAGATCTCCGACGCGCTGGCCAACGTGGTGCTGCTCGCGGCCGGCGGCGCCGCGTTCGCCGCGCTGGGCGGGGGCGCGGTGGGGGCCGCGCACGCCGTCACCGACGGCGGGGCGGCCTCGCACCCCGTCGCCTTCGTGGTGGTGTTCCTGCCGATGGCCTGCGTGGCACTGGTCGGGGCGTGGGTCGCGACCCGGCTGGAGCCCGCCGACGGCTGAGCGGAGCGAAAATGCCCGCGCTGCGACTGACTGCCGCACTACCGTTCCGGTCATGAACGAGCTGATCATCCGGCTGTCCGACGCCGAGCGCGCGGAACTCGCCGACCTCGCCGACGCCACCGGGCAACTGCCCGAAGAGCTCGCGCTGGACGCCGTACGGGCGCGACTGCGGGCCGAGCGCGCACGGGTCGGCGCGGAAGCGGAACGGCTCGCGCGGCAGCACGCGACGCTGCTGAAGCGGCTGGGGGAGTGAAGGGCATGTCCGTCCGCCACCTCACCCTCCCCGAGGTCCTCGACCTCGCCCGGCACGCGTGCCTGGCCCAGGACCAGCCCGTCGAGCTGCGCGCCCCCGGGCTACTGGAGTCCGCGGTGCACCGGCCGCGTGCCCAGGGGGCCCCGCCCAGCGGTAGCTGGGGGAGTTCGGTACTCCGGCCTACGACGACCCGTACGAGCAGGCGGCCGCGCTGCTCCACGGCATCGCCACGAACCACCCGCTCGTCGACGGCAACAAGCGCACGGCCTGGCTGGCGGCCGCCACCTTCCTCGCCGTGAACGGCGTGGACCTCGGCGGCGCCGACGAGGACGCGGCGTACGACCTGGTCGTCGACGTGGCGGCCGGACGCGAGGACGGCGTGGCCGCGATCGCCCGCCGCCTGCGCGGGATCCACGAAGCGGTGTGACGCTCACCGCACCGGCCGAGGTCACGGGCCTGTCCCTCCGCGAGGGGCGGGCCCGTGCCGGTAAGGTGGCCCGGTTGTCCTACGTACGACCGCCGTGCCACCCGTACCAGATACGCCGAGAGCGACGAACCGGAGACCGTGACTACTACCGCCTCCCACCACCTCTCACCCGCCTTCCCCGGCCGTGCCCCCTGGGGCACCGCGGGCAAACTGCGCGCCTGGCAGCAGGGAGCGCTGGACCGCTACATCCAGAACCAGCCGAGGGACTTCCTCGCCGTCGCCACCCCCGGCGCCGGCAAGACCACCTTCGCGCTCACCCTCGCCTCCTGGCTGCTGCACCACCACGTCGTCCAGCAGATCACGGTCGTCGCGCCGACCGAGCACCTGAAGAAGCAGTGGGCGGAGGCGGCGGCCCGGATAGGCATCCGGCTCGACCCCGAGTACTCGGCGGGCCCGCTCAGCAAGGACTACCACGGCGTCGCCGTCACCTACGCGGGCGTCGGCGTGCGGCCGATGCTGCACCGCAACCGCTGCGAGCAGCGCAAGACCCTCGTGATCCTGGACGAGATCCACCACGCCGGCGACTCGAAGTCCTGGGGCGAGGCCTGCCTCGAGGCCTTCGACCCGGCGACCCGGCGGCTCGCCCTGACGGGCACGCCCTTCCGTTCCGACACCAACCCCATCCCCTTCGTCACGTACGAGGAGGGGAACGACGGGATCCGGCGGTCCTCGGCCGACTACACCTACGGCTACGGGAACGCGCTCGGCGACGGGGTCGTCCGGCCGGTGATCTTCCTGTCGTACAGCGGCAACATGCGCTGGCGCACCAAGGCGGGTGACGAGATCGCGGCCCGGCTCGGCGAGCCGATGACCAAGGACGCCATCTCGCAGGCCTGGCGCACCGCGCTGGACCCGCGCGGCGACTGGATGCCGAACGTGCTGCGCGCCGCCGACCAGCGGCTGACCGAGGTCAGGAAGGGCATCCCGGACGCGGGCGGGCTCGTCATCGCCTCCGACCAGGACTCGGCGCGCGCCTACGCCAAGCTGATCCGCGAGATCACGGGGACGAAGCCGACCCTGGTGCTGTCCGACGACACCGGGGCCTCGAAGAACATCGACACCTTCAGCGGGAACCACGACCGCTGGATGGTCGCCGTCCGCATGGTGTCCGAGGGCGTCGACGTACCGCGCCTCGCGGTCGGCGTGTACGCGACGACGATCTCGACCCCGCTGTTCTTCGCGCAGGCCGTCGGCCGTTTCGTGCGATCGCGCAGGCGCGGCGAGACCGCATCCGTGTTCCTTCCGACCATTCCTTATCTCCTCGGTTTCGCCAATGAGATGGAAGTCGAACGCGATCACGTCCTCGACAAGCCCAAGAAGCAGGGCGAGGAAGATCCGTACGCCGAGTCCGAGAAGGAGATGGACGAGGCGAACAAGCAGGAGGACGAGGACACCGGCGAGGACGAGCAGATGTCCTTCGAGGCGCTGGAGTCCGACGCGGTCTTCGACCGGGTCCTCTACGACGGCGCCGAATTCGGCATGCAGGCGCACCCGGGGAGTGAAGAGGAGCAGGACTACCTCGGCATCCCGGGGCTGCTCGAGCCCGATCAGGTGCAGATGCTGTTGCAGAAGCGGCAGTCTCGGCAGATCGCGCACAGCCGCCGCAAGCCGGACGCCGAGGCGGACCTGCTGGAGCTGCCCGCGGACCGGCGGCCGGTCGTCTCGCACAAGGAGCTGCTGGAGCTCAGGAAGTCGCTGAACACGATGGTGGGCGCGTACGTCCACCAGAGCGGCAAGCCGCACGGAGTGATCCACACCGAGCTGCGCCGGGTCTGCGGCGGTCCGCCGAGCGCGGAGGCGACGGCGGGACAGCTGCGCGAGCGGATCAAGAAGGTGCAGGAGTGGGCCACCCGGATGCGGTGAGCCCGGCCCGGCCCGGGCGTCACGGAGAGTGACGCGGGGCGCGGGCGGGGTCCGTCGCGGAGCGTCGCGCGGGCCCCGGCTTCGTCCAGGGGCGGCCTCGACCGCACTCGTACGGACCTACAGGCGGGCGGCGGCCGCGGGCGCCTCCGCAGGCGATCAGGAACCGGCATAAACGGGTAGTAGGCGCCCGGATTCTGGACGAGGCCTTCCGCTGAGCGGACCTGCTCGCTACTGTCCCCGCATTGAACGCACCGTGGCAGCGCCGCCGCGGGAGCGCAGCCGGTGCAATGGCCGCTACCGGCGGCCTCTCCGTGCGTCGCCGCGGGACCGGCGACGTGCGCCACCCGAGAGTCACCGCCGCTCACCGAAAGAGGGAGAGGCGTCGTGACCGCGGAAACCTCCCAGACTCTCGACAGAGGGCTGAGAGTCCTCAAACTGCTCGCCGACACCGACCACGGTCTGACCGTCACCGAGCTCTCCAACCGCCTCGGTGTCAACCGCACCGTGGTCTACCGACTCCTCGCCACGCTCGAACAGCACGCCCTGGTCCGCCGCGACCTCGGCGGCCGGGCACGCGTCGGGCTCGGGGTGCTGCGGCTGGGGCGGCAGGTGCACCCCCTGGTGCGCGAAGCCGCGCTGCCCGCGCTGCGGTCCCTCGCCGAGGACATCGGGGCCACCGCGCACCTGACCCTCGTCGACGGATCCGAGGCGCTCGCCGTCGCCGTCGTGGAGCCGACCTGGACGGACTACCACGTGGCCTACCGGCCCGGTTTCCGCCACCCGCTGGACCGCGGGGCCGCCGGGCGGGCCATTCTGGCCGCCCGTCAGGGCTCCCTGATCGAACCGGGGTACACGCTGACCCACGGCGAGCTCGAAGCGGGCGCCAGTGGCGCTGCCGCGCCGCTGGTGGGGATCACCGGGCTGGAGGGCAGCGTGGGTGTCGTCATGCTGGCCGACGCGGTGCCGGAGCGGGTGGGGCCGCGGGTGGTCGACGCGGCGCGGGAAGTCGCCGACGCCCTTCGCTGACCGCGGGTTCGGCGGATCTCCCGTCGGTGCCGGTGCGCTGCCGGGTGCGGCGCCGTTGCCGGGGGCGCTGCCCCCGGGCCCCCGGGCCTCAAACGCCGGCGGGGCTGGAAGGCGCCTCAAGCGTCGGCGGGGCTGGATCGGTGGGGCGGCACGGATAGATTGGGCGGGTGCTCTCTCGTCTCATGCGTCTGTCGCGTCCCGCCGCACTGGCCGTTTGTGCCGTGCCCGTGGTCGGGCTGTTCGCCGTCGCGGCCCTCGCGCCCCTGCCGTTCGTGATCGCCCAGCCCGGGCTCACCGCCGACGTGCTGGGCGAGCGGGACGGCAAGCCCGTCATCTCCGTCTCCGGCGCTCCGACCCGGCCGACCAAGGGCCAGCTCCGGATGACCACCATCCAGGCCACCGGCCCCTCCACGACGGTGAACCTGCCGGACCTCCTCGACGACTGGTTCGACCCCACCCGGGCGGTCATGCCCAGGGAGGCCGTCTACTCCTCGGGCGGAACCGACAAGGAGATCGAAGAGCACAATCTGGAGGAAATGGCCAAGTCGCAGTCGGCCGCCGCCGACGCCGCCCTCGGCTACCTCCGCAAGGACCCCAAGGATGTGAAGGTCGAGCTCAACCTCGCCGACGTCGGAGGCCCCAGCGCCGGGCTGCTCTTCTCCCTCGGCATCGTCGACAAGCTCGACGGCGACGGCAGCGGCGGCGACCTCACCGGCGGGCGCACCATCGCCGGTACCGGCACCATCACCGCCGCCGGCGAGGTCGGCGCGGTCGGCGGGGTGCCGCTGAAGACGCAGGCCGCGCGGCGCGACGGGGCGACCGTGTTCCTCGTACCGAAGGCCGAGTGCGCGGACGCCCAGTCCGAGCTGCCCGAAGGGCTCCAGCTGATCCCCGTCACTTCGCTGACGGATGCGGTGAACGCTCTTCGGGCGCTGGGCCGGGGACAGGACGTGCCGTCCTGCTGACCTGCTCGGCGGCCTTGGTGTCCAGGCCGCGCCAGGCCGGGAAGACCAGCGGGGCGAGCGTCGTCAGCAGGTAGGTGCCGCCGAACAGCAGCAGCGCGCCCGCCGCCCCGAAGCCGTCGACCAGCAGACCGGCGGCGAGTCCGCCCACCGGCATGGTCAGCTCACAGCCCGCCGTGGTCACCCCGGAGACGCGGCTGCGCAGCCGCTCCGGCACCCGCTCGTACATCACCGTGGACAGGATCGGGTTGAGCATGCCCGCGCCCAGTCCGGCCAGGGCCATCGTCACCGCGAGCGGGAGCGTGGTGTCGGTGAACGCGGCCACCGCGAAGCGGGGAGCCCCGCAGGCCAGGAATGCCGCGGCGAAGACCGTCCGGCGGGGGAAGCGTTCGCCCCACGCCCCGTAGAGCAGGGCGCCGAGCAGCGCCGAGCCGCCGAAGAGGGAGACCAGCAGACCCATGGCGGTGGCCCCGCCGAGCCCGTCCCGGGCGTGCACGGGCAGCAGTACGGAGGACCAGCCCTGGTCGAGGCCGTTGGTCATCATCACCATCACTGTGATGCCCATGAGCAGGCGGGAGCGGGTCAGGAAGGTCCAGCCCTCGGCGAGTTCGGCCCGGTAGACCGCGAAGGAGGCCTTCTCGGTGGTGCGTTGGGGCTCGGCGGCGGGGACGCCGCGCAGGAAGGCGGTCACTAGCAGGGCCGAGGCCCCGAAGGTGGCCGCGTCCACCAGCAGTACGGTCTCGGCTCCGAAGGCCGCGATCAGTACGCCGGCCAGCGCGGCCCCGATCATCCGCGCCCCGCGCGAGACCGCGTCGTAGAGGCTCGCGGCGCGGGCGACGGTGGTGCCGGCGTGCTCGGCGAGGTTGGGCAGGAGGACGTAGCGGGCGGTCAGGCCCGGGGTGTGCACGAGGCCGCCGAGGGCCATCAGCGCGCACAGCATCCAGAACTCCAGCACGCCCGCGTAGTGCAGGAGCGGGATCGCGCCGACCGCCAGTCCGCAGATCACGTCGGAGGCGGCGGAGACCCGGCGGCGGCCGAGCCGGTCGATGACCGGCCCGCCGACCAGGGCCGCCACGATGATGGGCAGGGTGGCGCAGAAGGCGACGACCCCGGCCCGGCTGGCGCTGCCCGTGGTCTGCAGCACGAACCACGGGACGCCGATCAGGGTGAGTGAACTCCCCGCTATGGAGATCGTGTTGGCGGCCAGAACCGCCGCGAAGGGCCGCCTGCTCACGCCGCGAGCCGGTGCTGGACGCGGGTGTGGATGTGGTCCGGCCGCATCAGGCGGATCCCGGCGGCGATCAGGACCTCGCCGAGACGGTCGCGCAGGGCGGGGGTGGTGTCCACCGAGGCGGCGAGGCGCCAGGCGGCGGCCTCGGCGGCCAGTTCGGCGGTGCGGGTGGCGTGCGTCTGGGCATGGTTGAGCTCGTGCATGGCAGGACTCCTTCTGCGAAAAGGGGCTACGCGGCTACTCGGCTCTTCGCCTGTGCGTCTATTCGTCGACTCGGCGCGGGAAGGCGTGCGTGTGGAACCGCACCGTCTCGGCCTCATCCGACGGCTCCACGTCCCGGTAGCTGTTGAGCAGGTCGTGCATCTTGTGGATCAGCTCGTGTGCCTGCTCGGCCGTCAGCTTCAGCGTGAAGTCGCTGAGGTCCGAGGAACTCCGCCACTTCTTGGGCCAGTTGTGCGCCTCGGCGAGGTAGGTGTTCAGCTCCTGCGTGTGGATCCTGAGGATCTCGGCCAGGAAGGTGTCCGCCGCGTCCCGGGTGGCCGGGTCCTCGCTGAAGATCAGCGCCTCGTCGAACATCGTGCCGTCGTGGGAAGCCTGCCACCAGCGCTCCCGGCCCTTGCCGTGACCGGGTGCGTCCTCGACGAAGCCGTGGGCGGCGAGCTGGCGCAGGTGGTAGCTGGTGGCTCCGCTGGACTCCCCGAGCTTTGCCGCCAGTTGCGAGGCGGTGGCCGGGCCGCCCAGGCGCAGGGCGCCCAGGAGGCGGATGCGCAGGGGGTGGGCGAGGCCGCGCAGGCTGTGGGCGTCGAGTGCGCGGACGTTGGGTCCGGCGGCGGGATCGGGCTTCTCGGGCATGCCTCAACAGTAAAGTTGCAAAGACTTCTATGCAAGGGTTTCTTTGCAACGTCTTCTTTGGAACTCGGCCCTCGGCTCAGCGGTCGTCGTCCTCCGCCGCCTGCTCGACCAGCGGGATGATCCGCAGCGGCACCGGGTTCTCCATCACGATCGCCGTCGACGCCCGCACGATCCCCTCGAAGGCGACGACCCGGTCGATCACCCGCTGGAGGTCGGCGTTGGAGCGGGCCACGAGCCGGCACAGCATGTCCCCGTGCCCGGTGGTGGTGTGCAGCTCCAGCACCTCCGGCACCCCGGCCAGGTGGGCCCGTACATCGGCCCCCTGGCCCTGCTTGATCTCCAGCGTGGCGAACGCGGTGACCGGATACCCCAGCGCCGCCGGGTCGACCTGCGGGCCGAAACCGCGGATGACCCCGCTCGACTGGAGCCGGTCGAGACGGGCCTGCACCGTCCCGCGGGCCACGCCCAGGCGGCGCGAGGCCTCCAGCACCCCGATCCGGGGCTCGCGTGCGAGCAGCACGATGAGACGGCCGTCGAGTTCGTCGATGCCCACGGGGTGCCTCCGGGGTGGTCATAGTGCACAGATGTTTCAGCCATCCTGTGGCTGGGCTGGTCAGTATGTACAGCAGATTTGGAAACTATTGCGCAGCTTGTGGATCGGCGGGACTCTGCGCTCATGACTGAGACCATCGAAACCACCCCCCACACCGCGCGTGAGGCAGACCCCTTCCCGGTGAAGGGCATGGACGCGGTCGTCTTCGCCGTCGGCAACGCCAAGCAGGCCGCGCACTACTACTCGACCGCCTTCGGCATGAAGCTCGTCGCCTACTCCGGACCGGAGACCGGCAGCCGGGAGACCGCCAGCTACGTCCTGACCAACGGTGCCGCGCGCTTCGTCATGACGTCGGTCATCAAGGCGACGACCGACCACGGCCGCTTCCTCGCCGAGCACGTCACCGAGCACGGCGACGGGGTCATCGACCTCGCCATCGAGGTCCCGGACGTCCGCGCCGCCTACGCGTACGCCGTCGAGCAGGGCGCTCGCGGCCTGGACGAGCCGTACGAGATCAAGGACGAGCACGGCACCGTCGTGCTGGCCGCGATCGCGACCTACGGCCAGACCCGCCACACCCTCGTGGAGCGCGTCGACTACACCGGCCCCTACCTGCCGGGTTACGTGGCGGCCGACCCGATCGTCGAGCCCCCGGCCAAGCGCACCTTCCAGGCCATCGACCACTGCGTCGGCAACGTGGAACTCGGCCGCATGAACGAGTGGGTCGCCTTCTACAACAAGGTCATGGGCTTCACGAACATGAAGGAGTTCGTGGGCGACGACATCGCGACCGAGTACTCGGCGCTGATGTCCAAGGTCGTCGCGGACGGGACGAAGAAGGTCAAGTTCCCGATCAACGAGCCGGCGATCGCGAAGAAGAAGTCGCAGATCGACGAGTACCTGGAGTTCTACAACGGCCCCGGCGTCCAGCACATCGCGCTGGCCTCGAACGACATCGTCGCGACGGTCCGCTCGATGCGCGCCGCGGGCGTCCAGTTCCTCTCCGTCCCGGACACCTACTACGACACGCTCGGCGAGTGGGTCGGCGACACCCGGGTGCCGATCGACGAGCTGCGCGAGCTGAAGATCCTCGCGGACCGCGACGAGGACGGCTACCTGCTGCAGATCTTCACCAAGCCGGTGCAGGACCGCCCGACGGTCTTCTTCGAGATCATCGAGCGCCACGGCTCCATGGGCTTCGGCAAGGGCAACTTCAAGGCCCTGTTCGAGGCGATCGAGCGGGAGCAGGACAAGCGGGGCAACCTCTAGGTTGCGCTACCCGGACCCCCTGGCTCCCGCCGGGGGGTCTGCCGTGTCCGGCCGCGGCGTCCGCTGCCGGGGCTCCGCCCCGGACCCCGCGCCTCGAACGCCGACGAGGCTGGATTCGGCGCGGCGCCGTTGCCGGGGGCTCTGCCCCCGGACCCCCGCTCCTCAAACGCCGGAGGGGCTGGGTTTTCGCCGGACGGCAGCAGCCGAATCCAGCCCCTCC
>NZ_JBFBFP010000063.1:0-34693 GCF_040684275.1 Streptomyces sp. NPDC091371 | reverse complement strand
GGTGTCGCCGATACGCAAGCCGAGGTAGAAGGCCGGGCCTTCCGCCGGCACCCGGAAGATCTCCTCGGCGCCGAACAATTTCGTATAGAAGCCGAGCAGAACGTCCAGGTCGGCAGTCACGATCACTGGCTGGATGGTGGACATGGCACTCCTGTCGAGAACGGTCGTGTCGCTGGGTAGACCGCTCGAGGACGGTGAACTCATCGGCAAAACCACCCCGCCGGACGATCTACGACACAGACTGCCGCCCACGACCAGCACGAGCACCCCGAAACGAGGTCACGCCACCCCGCTGACCAGCCACTTCAAGATGGCACAGCTTCACTGCACGGAACCTCTCCCGCCCTGCCGTGACGCTCGCGTCCCACAGGCCTGAAACGTCACCACTCAGCGAGAGGGACTGGAGCCGTCGTTCCTCAGCGAGAAGACTGGCACCCGCCACGTTCTGGTCCACCATGCCCATCGCGGTGAGCGCCGCATGACCGCAGGACACCGCATCGTCAGCGTTTCCCGAACCGTGAGCCAGCAGGGCATACCGCAAGCAGAGGACAGCGAAGAAGGCATAGGTGTCGGCGACAGCCGTGATCCCCTCCTCATTCGGCTCAAGCTCCGGGAATCCCTCCAGCCGGCGCACGGGTTCGGCGGCGTCGACAAGCGGCCGGTCGGCATACCAAAGATCGCGCACGGACTCCGCATAGAAGTCCAGGTCGGATTCGCGCCCCGGCTCGCCAGCCCGCAGGCCCACGAACAGCGGCGCCATGCGTTCGGTGCAAGCGGCGACATAGAGGCGGATCCCCTCACCGTCCCCGCCACGCAGTGCCTCCGCGACGGCCTCCTCGACCAGCTTCTCCACTCCCCGCCCCCTTCCCATTCGAACAGATCGACAGGCTACACATCGGGCTGAGGACCGCAGCTTGACGAGTTATTGATCCGAAACGGTTGGGGTTCTGGGTCGTTGTAGTGGTGTGAGCGATCTGGTGGGTGACGCGCGGCACCTGTCGCCGACGGCGCAGGAAGCGTTGCGGCTGCGGGCGGTGGCCGCGCTGGTGGAGGGCCGCGACCGTGCGGAGGTTGCGGCGGTGTTCAAGGTCTCGCTGAAGGCGGTGGACGGCTGGTGGGCGAAATGGCTGGCCGGCGGGCGTGATGCGCTGACCGCTCGCCCGCGGGGCAAGCGCGTGGGCGAGCATCAGGTGCTGTCCGAGGCCGAGCAGGCGGCCCTTCGCCAGGCGGTACTCGATCACCGCCCTTGTGACCTTGGGTTAGCCGGGCAGCTGTGGACGCGTGGCCAGGTCGGCGTACTGATCGCGAAGTTGTACCGGGTGCGGCTGACCGAGCCGGGGGTGGGCAAGTACCTCAAGCGGTGGGGGCTGTCGTTCCAGCGGCCCGACAAGCGGGCGATCGAGCAGGACCCGGAGGCGGTGCGGGTCTGGCTGGAGGAGAACTGGCCGGCGATCCGCGCGAAGGCGAAGGCCGAGGGCGGCGAGGTCCTCTTCGCCGACCAGGTCGGCATCCGCTCCGACCAGGTCAGCGGCCGCACCTGGGGCGAGCGGGGCCGCACCCCGATCGTCCGGCGGACTGGGAACCGGATCTCCGTGAACGCGATGTCGGCGATCAGCACGAAGGGCCGCATGCACTTCATGGTGTTCACCGAGAGCTTTGACGCGAACGTGATGTGCCGGTTCCTCGACCGCCTCGCCGGCCACTTCGACCGCAAGATCCACCTCGTGGTGGACCGGCATTCAGCCCACCGGTCCCGCACGGTCCGCGACTGGCTGGCCGATCACGCCGACCAGGTCGAGCTGCACTTCCTGCCGTCGTACTCGCCCGAACTCAACCCCGACGAGCTCGTCAACGCCGACCTCAAACGGAGCCTTCCCGCGAGCAGCAAAGCCCGTACCCAGGCCCAACTCGCCAGCGAGGCACGACGGTTCTTCCACCGCCGTCAGCGCCAGCCACACATCGTCCGCGGCTACTTCCACGGCCCGCACGTCCGTTACACCCTCGAAGAGAACCCTTTGAGTTTCTGATCAATAGGACCATGAAGTGTCTGCATTTGGGGTGCAAGGCGGTCTGCGAAGCCTGCTCCGAGTGGGCCTGCTTGGCTGCGGCATCGAGGAAGGCGCAGGGGCCATGGGTACAAGGCCGGCCGGTGAGCGAGGGCTACAGATCCAGGGCCATCGTTTCGCAGTAGCCGAGGGCCGTGGCCGCCTGGGCGAGATCGCCCTCGGCTGCGGATCGGCGGGCCATGTCGAGCATCGTGACTATGCCTTGCAGCGGCCCGTCCACATTGCCAGCGGTCTGGCGCTCATCCAGGCTGGCACTCAGCACCCGGTCGGCCTGGTCCAGGACGTCGGACCAGATGCCGTCGAACGCCCGGGGGTCTACGCCGGTCAGGGGCGTGAGCCACAGGTCGGCATGGGACTGGAGGAGTTGCTCGGCGGGCCGGTAGTCCAGGACTGATCCGCACGTCATCGAGCCGACGTCGGTGTGCATGGCCACGGTGGGCCACGCGGGCAGGGCCTCGGTGTGGGCGGGGCACAGGAACACGAGCCAGGCCGCGCCGATGCTGGCCTTGACCTCAGGTCCCTGCCGGAGCGCGGTCGCCTGGGCAGGACACCGCACGACGGTGCGCAGCGCGGTGATCGGGCGGTTGGCGGTGAGCTGGTGGAGGGACGGCACCAGGGGGCTCCTTCGTGGGTCAGACCTCGATGTAGGCCACGACCACGACGGTGCGCAGCACCGTGACGAAGTACAGGACGCGGACGGCTTCGACCTCGTCGGTGTACTGGCGCAGCCGGGGGCCGGTGGTGTCACCGGGGATGGGGTCGCCGATGTCAGGGTCCACGGAGATAACGACCAGGGCGCGGTCCAGGGCGTGGATCTCCGCCTCGCTGGTGATGTTCTCCAGCTGCTTGGCGGCGGAGTCGGAGAACGCGATCCGGGCGCGGCGCCGGTTGTGCTGCTGGGCCATCAGGCGACGGCCGGGCGCTGGGCTGCGAGGCGGGTGAGGTGTGCCTCGCGCAGCTCCTCCCACGGGGTGCACTGCTCGGGGTCGGGCAGGCCGTTGGTGGCGATGTCCTCGAGGACGCCAGCGAATCGGTCCGCGTCGGCCCGGGTCTTGGCTGCGTACGCGCGCACCGCCTCGGCGGCCGCGGGCTCCAGCTGCCAGGCTGCGGTCTCGGCGGGGGCCGGCTGTTCGCTCATCGAGGGCTCCAAGGCGCGTAACTGGCGGGTCTCACCACGGTATCGCCGGGCCACGGGAGCCGGGACCACTCCGGGTGAAATCGCCTTTCCCGAGGGAGGGTGACCGCAGGTTTCACGCTCACGGTCCGTCAGTGTGACACGGTCGGGAGCAGCCGCGGCTGGCTCTTCAGCAGGGGCTTGCGTCAGTCGTCGGCGATGAATCGCGTACGCCCGCGGGGCCGCGCGGCCAGAGGCTGGGTGAGCAGCTGGAACCCGAGGATTCAACACGGCGCTTACGGTGGGCGCGCGGGGTGTTGTCGCAGGTCAGGGCCGCAATAGGAGCGGGCCGCCGCCAGAGAGCCATACGGCGACCCGTCGAATTGTGCCGCGGCTCGGTAGTTGTCACCGTCGGCACCAGGTAGCTTGCGAAGGAAGCAGTCGGACTGTCACCAGAGAGGCGCTGCAGTGTCACACGTGGCCGATAGCTGGGTCGTACGGGTACCGGTGCGCAGCATTCCTCGCGAGGACCTCATTGCCATGCTTCGCGAACAGACCCTGGCATGCGGACCTGCCCGTGACGCCTTGGTTGCCGGAGGCGCCTTCGAGGTTTGGGACGGTCTGATCCCGGCCAGCCGGCACGCGGGTGTGTTCGGGATTCGTATCCGCACAGCTGCTCGGCGTGGCCACACAGTCGAGGGCCTTGCCGCCTCTGTCGACATCCTGCGGCAGGCCGGGGAAGAGCTTGTGCGTACCGGTTGCATTGACTCTGTGGACAGGTCGTCCGTGTTCACGATCTTCCTGAACTCCTCGGCGACAGAAGTGCTGGCCTGCGTCGGCGGGGCCCCGGCCCCACCCTCTACAAACGCTGGCAGACGTCGACGAGTGACAACGCCCCGGCTTTGGTGTCAACTCTCGTGCTTCGGCTCACGAACTGTCTTATGGCAGGTCCCCCGAATCGGGTCGTACTAGGAACGGCGGGCCGCCGCGGCCGCCGAGCCGGTCCGACGCACCGCCCACCCCTGCCTGGCCCACCCGGGACCGGCTACCACCGGCTCGGCGTCGACCAGTACCGCTGGGTCTTCGACGAACTGATCGCCCCCACCTACCTGGACCGGGCCCTGCGCCGGGCCCCCGCGCATACGGACCCGGTCGTCGTCTACCTCCTCGGGAAACCGGGCGCCGGGCAAATGATGGCCTCACGGATGCTGCGGCAGGTCATGCGGCCCGGAACGGTACAACTGGACCCGGACGACCTGCGCGGCTCGCACCCCGACTCCTTCGACCTGGTCAACACCGAATCCCGTCTCGCCGACGAGGCGTGGCAGGCCGAGGCCGAGGCGTACGTCCGCGAACGGTGCGGCAGCCTGGCCATCGAAGCGGACTTCACCAGCGCCTGCGACTTCCGACTGAGCACGCGCAGGTTCGCCCGAGCCGGCTACCGGATCGAGGTCGTCGTCCTGGCCTGCCGGGAAACCGACACCCGGCAGGCAACCCTCGTCCGCCACGCCCGCGCCCTGGAGCTCGACGTCATCACCGCCCTGCCGACCCCGGCCGCCCACGCGCGGTTCTGCCGCACGGTCGGCGACATCACGGTGGCCGCGAACAGCGACCCGGACATCGCCGCCGTCCTGGTGCTCGACGCCGAATGGCGAGTGCCCCTTCAAGTGCGTCGACCCTGGCACTGGGCGCATGCAGACCCCGGCCGGGTGACACAGCTGGTCTTGGACGGTCCTGTCAATGATCAGGATGGACGGCCTGGACGCCGGTACCGTCGTACAGCTCGGGTTCCAGAGTGAGCAGGTAGCGGCCGGCGGGGAAGTCTGCCGAGGGGCGGGCCGCGTGGATAGCGTGGACGGTGACCCAGGAGTGCCCGGCGTGCAGGAGCTCGGTGGCGGACAGAGCGGCGGCCATGTCGAAGGGCTCGAAGGTCCGCCACGGCGCGAGCCCGCTCCAGCGCGGCCTGTGCCCGTTCGAGCTCCTGCAGGGCTGCCTCCGCCTCGTCGGAGGTCGTCCGGGTGCGGTCGGCCAAGTACTCGGCGGCCAGCGTGGCCCGCGGCTCCGGAACCGGGAACGCCGGTGACGGTGACGACCCCGCGGGGGCTGGGCAGCGAACCGTTCCTTTTCGGGTTGTAGGGCCCGTTACTGGGGATTCTTGGTGCTGCCCCGGGCGGAGACCGAACGCCGCTTGGCCGCAGCGGCCTTCTTCGTGGTGGGTTGCTTCGCGGTGGTCTTCTGCACGGCAGTCTTCTTGACGGGGGCCTTGGCCGGGGTGGTGTCCGGGATCGTGGGCGCGGGTGCGCCGCCGGGGCTGGCGGGGCCGACCGTTTCGACTAGGGCGGCCAGTACCGCGTCGAGTGCCGCTTCGGCGGCCGCCCAGCTGCCGAGCCGACCGGCGACCGCCGCGATCAGGGCCGCGCGGTGGTCCGCATGCGACGTGGCGGGGGCGGACGGCGCGGGGGTGGCTGGCCCGAAGGCGGGCGGCTCAAAGGCGGGCAGCTCGTAACCCGTGTACCGATAGCCGGCCGGGTGAGGGCCGACCGGTGCGTACACGTGCCCGTAGGCGACCGGCTGGGGTGCCGGGCCTTGCGGTACGTAGGTCCAGCCGGGCACCGGCGGAGGCGGCTGAACCTGCACGTACCCGGAGGGCACCCACCTCACGGGTTGGGCCACGTCCCCTACGTATCCGGGCATCCACGCACCCGCCGCGGGGGCGGGCGGTGGCGGCAGGAAGTTGGTGCCCGGCCGCGTATCGATCGGTTCGGGCTCCTCCGGAGGGGAGGCCCCCGGAGCCAACTGCTGCAACTGCTGGATGAGCCCCGAGAGCCCCTGATCCGACTCCTGCCCCACCGCCCGCAGGATCTCCTCGGGGCCCTCGGGCTGCTCTCCCCGCGTCGTGACCATCCGCGTCATCTCCCTTGTCTGACCGCGAGGGCGCCCGCCACCACGAGCATGGTCTCGACCAGGAGGACGACCACCCCGGCCCGGTACCAGTTGGCGCGGCGCTTGAGCGTCCGCTCGTTCTTCTCGGATGCAGTGATCATCCCCAGCGTCGCCCTGTGACGGATCGACGGCTCATCGCCCGAAGCCTTGAGCAGCAGGGCCGGTGAGGGCCCGAAACGCCAGTCGTCGTCCGGCCACAGGACGACCATCGCGCAGACGCCGATCACGGCCATCGCCACCACCAGACCGACGACGACACCCGTGGACAGCGAACGCTCTTCGCTGATCAGGCCGATGGCCGACGAGAAGGAGGTGATGAAGGCGGCGACCGTAAAAAGGCCGGTCGCGCGATTGCGCAGATTGGCGAGGGTGGCGTCCTGCTGGGTGAGGGCGAGCAGGGCGGCCTCGTAGGCCAGCGTGTACTTACCGTCCGGGGAGCCGGCCACCGCGGTCGTGGTGCGCCGACCGCGCCAGGGCCGGTAATCCCGCTTCCGCTCCACGGCTCCGTGCTCCATCCCCGGATCGTCGGCCACCGCAGACGCCCCGGCGCGGCGGGACATGGCCGTGGCGTCCTTTCAGCCCATCGGGTTGGCTCGAACGGATGCCTGAGGTGCGGGCGGGGCATCAGCCCCCCGCTGGGGCACAGCCCGTCAGCGCGGCCAGGCGGCTTGCCACGGCTGCAGGTCACGCCTTTACTTCACGCTAGGGCGGGGCTTTCCAGAGAGGTTGAACTCCTTGGCTTGCTCAACGCGCGAGCGGTGCGGGCCGCCAGGTGTTTTGCAGCGGGCATGGACGCCCTGGCCACAGGTCGGGCAGGAAACCTCGTACACCGCCCACGGACGTGGTGGTCCCTGCTTCCTCTCCTGCTCCCCCCGTTCGTCCAGGATCAGCCGCAGGCGCTCGTCATGAGGCACGACGCGCGCGGGCCCATGAGGCGGTCCTGGCCTTGTCCCGTTTCATCTGCTCGCGAAGGCGCTCTGCCTCGGCGCGCCCTTCGGCGAAGGCGTGCTCAGGTTCGAGGATCCTAGTGCGGATCTGCTCGCGTGCTGCCTGGGCGATCCGGGTGTTGACTATGTCCGGCTCCCCTATCGGCCCGTCACGCAACATGCCATCGGAGCCACCCCGCATGACGACACCACCCGCTCCCGTCCCTTCTCCGCCGCCCTGGCGGCACTGCGCACACGGCGCGGACCCCGGCACTGACCCCATCGGTTGCACCGGCATCCACGTTCCCGGCTGCACGCTATGTCTGGCCCACCTGACCGACCGTGACCGCAACATCTACCTGGCCAGCCTGGTACCGGGCGCCAGCATCGACCACCGCGGCACCCTCTTCACCGAACCACTCCTCACCTCGCTCCTTCAGTGCCTGCGCGACCCCAACACCCAAAACCCCCACCTCGGCGACGCCCGGTTCGACGGGGCACACTTCTCCGGCGACGCCCGGTTCGACAGGGCACACTTCTCCGGCGACGCCCGGTTTGACGGGACGCAGTTCTCCGGGACCGCCGGGTTCTACCTTGTATGGTCCTCCGGGACCGTCGGGTTCCGTGGGGCGCAGTTCTCCGGGACTGCCGAGTTCTATAGGTCGCAGTTTTCCGGCGATGCCCGCTTCGACAGGGCGCAATTCTCCGGTGACGCCCGGTTCGATGAGGCGCAGTTCTCAAAGGCCGCCGGGTTCAATGGTGCGCAGTTCTCCATGAAAGCCGAGTTCAACAGGTCGCAGTTCGGTTTCAGCGCCCACTTCATCCATGCCAGGTTCGCGGTGCTGTCGCAGTTTGGACCGGTGGCGTGCGCGCGAGCGGTATTCCTGGATAGTGCGGTATTCGAGGCGCCAGTGACCCTGGAAATCGCGGCGCGTGAGGTCACCTGTGTGCGGACCCGGTGGGAATCGACAGCATCCATGCGCCTGCGCTACGCCACGGTGGACCTCAGCCATGCGGTGCTGTCCTCCCCCGTAGCGGTCACCGCCCACCCCACCCCTTTCAGGGCCATCACGACGGTGGACGAGAGCCTGCTGGCTGGCCCCGCCGGAGTGCGGGTGGCTTCGGTGCAGGGTGTGGACGCCGCGCACCTCGTCCTGACTGATGTCGACTTGGCCAACTGCCTGTTCACGGGATCCTTCCACCTCGACCAGCTCCGTCTGGAAGGACACTGCACCTTCGCCTCCGTTCCCGCCGGTTGGCACCGCCGCGGCATGTGGCCGGTGCGGTGGACCCGCAGGCGGACCCTCGCCGAGGAACACCACTGGCGAGCCCTGTGCGCTGGCCAGCCCGCCCCGGATCCGAGCCAGCCGTCCTCGCCCGGCGCCTGGCGCACTGGACCACACCATCCCGGTACTGTGCTCTCCCCCGACCCGGACGACGTGGCGGCCGTCTACCGGCAGTTGCGCAAGGCGTTCGAGGACGGGAAGAACGAGCCTGGGGCCGCCGACTTCTACTACGGCGAGATGGAGATGCGCCGCCACGACCACACCCTTGGCACCAGCCGTGCCGAACGCGGCCTGCTGCACGGTTACTGGCTGCTCTCCGGCTACGGCCTGCGTGCCTCCCGCGCCCTGGGCTGGCTCGCCGCCGCGATGCTGGCGACGATCATCCTTCTGATGGGCTTCGGAATCCCCGAGAACTCGCCGCAGCAGAAGGTGAGCGGCACCGTGCTGCCCGGCGGAGGCAGGGCCGTGTTCGTGATCGACAAGGCGGATCCACAGAGCCCCACTGAAGACAGGTTTACTGGCAAGCGGTTCAACAAGGCCCTGAGCGTCACACTTAACTCGGTGGCGTTCCGCTCCACCGGACAGGACCTGACCACCGCCGGCGCCTACATCGAAATGACCTCCCGTCTCCTCGAACCCGCCCTCATCGCTCTGGCCATCCTCGCCGTACGCGGACGAATCAAACGCTGACCACCCCGCCACGTAGTCAGGCTGAACAGACAGGCGCTACTCATCGCACCCACGATTCCTAACCTCGGAGAGCGGGCGGACCACCTCACGGACATCAGCCCAGCTCATACGCGCCCTAAGGTGGGGAACAGGGGAAGCAAGTCCGGGCAGTTGGGTGAGCCCGGGTGGGGATTTTCAGGAGAGCCTCATCACCCCGGTGAATCCGTACCTGCTCGCGACGTTCACTGCCGCCGTCCTCGTGGTGCGAACACCTGACCCACCTGTAGCGGGCGGCTTCCAGGATTTCGGGCACGGTGGTGGTCTGCGCGCCGAGACCTGGCCCGTGCGACCTCACTCGCCGGAGTCGACATCCAGGCGCGGGAACTTGCGCCCCGTCGTCGAGCTCTGACCCCTGTGCCTTGGCGGTGTCGGGCGAGGACGAGGCGCAGCCGCTGGTGTGTGGCCGGCCGGGCGTTGCGCGGGCGCGTCCAGGAGGCTGGCGGCCCCGCGTAGGACGTACTCCGGGATGCTCGCGTCGCGCCCGGCTGCCTCCAGGTGGCGTCTGCCGCTTCGAGTCACCCGGCGGTTCGCGCCCTCCACCAGGCCCCACGCGGCCAGCCGACGGCCGATCTCGTAGATCTCTATGGAGCGGTGCAGGTCGGCGCGTACCTTCTCAACGCTCCTGGTGCGCCCGCAGAACGCGAGCACACGACGCTCGACCGGATGCCCGGGTAACTCTCCCTCCACCGTACGCACCTGCGAGGCACGCACCACGAGCAGGCCGCGCCTGTTCAACGCGACGATCGCGCTGTCCGCCACCCGCCACGCCCCGCCCGCCAGGAACGCGATGTCGTACACATCCAGATCCCGCAACTCGTCCGAGCCCCTTGCGCACCGCCGGAACACCCACCGCATACCAGCCCCCGGTCGATTCGCTGCATCCGCCAGCAGTGTCACCTGACAGCACAGCGCCCAACCCTCTTCCCGTCATCTCAGAGCAAAACGTGAGCCACGGCTACGCCGACGCTCTGGTCGCCCACGATGCGACCCGCGCGTTCGAAAACCCCGGTTCCGCCCCAGCCCACGAGCCCGCCGCCGGTTCGTACTTCGACATGGCGAAGACCGCACAGGCGCCCGCCGGCCCCGGCCGAGGAATTCAGGGGGGAGACAAGGAGGGGATGCATGGGGGGGAACGTGGTTCCTCAGTCACCAGGTATCTCCGCAGGTCACCGGCCCTGGAACGGCCGGTGAGCTCCGAGGATTAGGTAGTAGGGGGGTGGGAGAGGTTCTGTGGCCGGGGTCGTGGAGTGCGGAGAAGGGTGGTTGGGGTGAGGGGCGCAGCAGCAGGTTCGGACGAGAGCGGGGGGTGCACGGGATGGCGGGTTCGGGGGAGGGGGGTGCAGCGGGTTCGGTGCGGCTACGCGGGCTCCATGCAGTTGCCGACGCTCTCTTCGACGTACCCAACGGGAGGCGCCGGGCGCGGGCGCGGAGCAGCTGGTCTTGTCCGCCTGCTCGGCTGCGTCGGCCGGTTGGGGCAGAGGTTGACCATGGCATTGAGGAGCGCTGCGACGGTCTCCCCGGCTGCGGCCCGGGTGTGCTGGTCCTGCGCCAGGGACTCGGCGGCCAGGGCGACGGCGACGGCGGCCTGGAGGACGCCGACGGGGACATGGGCGGTGCGGGTGGCCGCGAGGGCGGCCTCGGCCTGCTCCGCGAAGGACAAGGTCGTGTGCATGGTTCATACCCTGGCTCCGTGTCCGGCCTGGAGCGGACTGTCGAAGAAGATCGGATCGACCTCCGCGAGGTCGACCTGACGCCGGTCAGCGGGCGGTCAGTCGCCACTGGCGCTCGGGCTGGCTCCCGCAAGAGGCCTGAACGATGGCTGCGGTCTGCCGGGTGTCCGCCCCCGCGACCGCCAGGCACAGACCGCTGTTGTCGTTGACGATCCGGTACAACGGCCGGCCGGCTTCGTCGGCGCCGTCGCGGTCGAGCCGCCACAGGTGGTCCGGGTAGTCACCGCACGGGAACTGGTTGACCACGACGCCCGATGCCCTGTCCGCGGCGGGGACGGCCGCACAGAGGCCGCTGTTGTCGTTGACGACCCGGTACAGGGGCTTGACGTTGCGTCCCCAGGGCTCGATGCGCCAGAAATGATCGGGGAAGTTTCCGCACCCGAACTGATTGAGCGCGACAACCTCGGTGCTCGCTCCAGGTACGGCAAGACAGAATCCGCTGTTCTGGTTCACAATCCGCACCGGCACACCGGCGGGAATCCTCGTGCCCTGCTCACCGATGCCGGTGGCCGACGGTTGCGGGGTGGGGGCCAGGGGCGGCAACGACGGAGCGACGGGCGGGGCGGCTGGTGCCTGCATCGGGTCCTGGGAGGCGGCGGGCTGGGAAGGGTCCGGGGGCATCGATCCGGTCGGGAACGCCTCGGCACCGATGGACGGTTCGCCGCCCTGCGGCCGGCTGGGCCCGAGTTCCGACGGCGCGGCGGTGTCGGCGTTGTACTTAGACCGGTCCGCCTGGTTGGCGATGACGAGGACCGTGACCAGGACCGCGAGTGCAGCCCACTGCGCCGCCGGCGCCCTCCAGTGCCTGAGCCGACCCGCGCGTCGCCGGGTAGCGGCGGGCGGGTGATCCCCTACCGGCGCGGCATCCTGCGAGGTCCGCCGGTTATCCGCGGACGATTCGGAGGTGTGGTCCTCTTCGCGAACATCGCGAAGTGGAGCGGCCTGCGCCTCTGCGGGCGAGCGCTCCGGGTTCGGGGACGAGACCTCGTCGGGTGATGGGCCCGGAGCCAAGGCAGCGGCAGCCTTCGCTGCTGCGGAAGGGCTGGGGGCCTCGGCCGGAACTGCTTTGCCGACTTTGGCGAGGGTCGGGTCCGCAGATGATGCCGGCATCGCACCGGGTTCCGGGGCAGTGGAGCCTGAAGCGGAGGCGGCTGGCGCCAGGGCTGCGATCGAGGCCATGGCGGCGGCATGGAGGCGGCGGGCCTTGATGAGTTGGTCTGCTCGCGTTCGGGCGTCGCGGGGGAAGCGGTCCTCGATGACCTGGGTAAGGCGGGACATCGGAATGATCTTCAGGCCGGAGCGGTACTCGCTCCACACGCTCCTGCTGAGCCGGTACTGATCCTCCAGCCGGCTCACCGTTAACTCCTCCGTCAGCTCCCGCAGGAACTGCGCGAGCGCGTTGGCCTCGGCCGTGCGGCCCTTTAACGGGCCCGGCGGGCGCCCAGATCTGCCCATCTCTCCCCCTCCAACGTCCGACGTGTTCGCGCACGTTCGTGCAAGTTCGCGGATATCCGGAGTCCCCACTCCATCTGACCTGCACTGACACAAGTCCGCACCGACGGATAATCAGATCAGGTTCCAGCGTGGTGTTCCACCGCTTCCGCCAACGAGGACAGCGGAATCCACCACGGCGAAGGGACCACCGTGAAGCAACCGTTCATCCGCCGGCCCAAGGCCCTGGCGGCCCTGGCCGGCCTGGCCCTGGCCGGCCTGGCCCTGGCCGTCGGACTGACCATCGTCCCCGCCCAGGCCAGCAGTACGTCCCACTACGAGAAACCCTCGTCGACCGGGACCATCGGCCACGGCGCGGCCCCGGGCGGGCCGGTCACCCGCGAGCAGGTCATAGCCCGCGCCAAGGACTGGGTGAAGGAAGAGGTCCCCTACAGCCAGGGGCGGTGGTGGAAGGACGACGCGACCGGCGGCTCCTACCGGCAGGACTGCTCCGGGTTCGTCTCCATGGCCTGGCAGCTCAAGGACAGCCTGACCACCCAGTCCCTGCCCTCAGTCGCCAACCGGCTCGCTGGCTTCGACCAGCTCGAGGCCGGCGACGCCCTCGACAACCCGGCTGCCCACGTCGTGCTGTTCGGCGGCTGGACCGACAAGGCCAAGGGCGACTTCGTCTACTACAGCGAAAGCCGGCCCGGACGCCCCGCCCGCAAGGAGAGCGCCAACATCCACGACAGCCGCATCGCCGGTCACCCCCGCACCTCCTACATTCCCATGCGCTACAAGAAGCTCACCACCACCCAGGCGCCCGCACCGATACCGGCCAAGCCCACCGCACCCGCGCAGCCCGCACCGACAGCAACAGGATCGCCCTCAGCGTCGGCCACCGCGCCGGCCAAGCCCAAGGCGAAGCCGAAGCCGAGTACCACCGCGGCCCCGAGCCCGAGAGCGAGCACGACCGCCCCGGCCGCGCCCTCCGCCACCAAGCCGCCGGCCAGCACCGCGCCCAGCCCCGCCATCACCGCCGCCCGGCCGGACACCTCGTCCGCTCCCCCGCCCACCGGAGGCTGCGCACCCACCGTCCGGATCTCCTTCTGGACCTGGCTCTTCGGCTTCTGAACGGCGCCCCACCGCACTCGGTTTCCATCCCGTCGAATGTCCCGGAAAGGAATCACCATGCACCCCGTCATGTCCCGAAATGGCCGGCGGGCCACGCAACGGGCCGCCGCCCTCTTCAGCAGGCTCCACAGCAGCATCCGCATGCTCTGCCTGCTCATGATCGGCGTCATCGCCCTCGGCGTCGCCGCCAACGCCGCCCCTGCCAAACGCAAGGTCGGACGGCCGTCCGGCCCGGCACCGATCGCACTGGAGCAGATCGTCGCGGTTGGGACGTCGGTGTTCGCGCTGGCCGCAGACCACCAGGGCGTCTACGAATGGTCCGAGCACCAGGAGAACTGGCGGAAGGTGAAGGGCGCCGCACAGAAACTCTACGCGGGCGGTGGCAACGTCTACGCGATCGAAGCCGGGCACAGCGGAGCGGGCGACATCTCCAAGTACAACGCGAAGACCGGCGGGTGGCGGCGGATCGGCGGCCCCGGCGCCACCTTCGCCGCCACCTCCAAGCACCTCTACGGAGTCAGCCCCGACCACTCCGGGCTGTGGCAGTACAGCGGCCGAGGCGACATCTGGAAGAAGGTCGGCGACCGCTCCGAGAACCTCTACGCCGGTCCGGACGACGCCGTGTACGTCTCCAACCCCGACGACAAGAAGATCTTCAAGTACGACGGCAAGTGGACGCCCCGCGGCGACGCCAAGGCCACCGTCGCCGTCACCGACAACAACCTCTACGCCCTGACTCCCGACCGCCAAGCCGTGGTCGAGTACGACTCCAAGAAGAAGAAGTGGAACCCGGTCGGCGGGCCCGCCGCCGACATCCTCGCCAGCAACACCCTCTACAAGGTCGAGCACGGCACCGGAGCGCTCTGGAAGTACAACGGCCGTCCCTACAAGTGGAACGTCCTCAGCGATAGGGCCGCCGCCTTCGTCACCAGCGGCGACCACCTCTACCGCCTCGCCCCCGACCGCCGCTCCGTCCAGAAGTACAGCGGCGACGGCGCGACGAAGGAATGGCGCAATCTCGGCTCTCCCGCGGTTCCGGCCACCTACACAGAGAAGACCGCTCGCCTGGCCGGCCTCACCCAGCTCGGCCCGGAGGCCACCGCCGACTGGCTCCAGACCATCGACGCACACCGCAGGGGCGTGCCGGACCCGTACGAATTCCGCTGGACGAACAACGAATGCAACTTCCCAGCCAGGAACCGCATCGCCGGCTACGACTTCACCACGGCCTGTGTCCGGCACGACTTCGGGTACCGCAATTACCGCGACCTGCACGGTGAGAAGAACTTCCGCTCCAACCCGAACGGAAAGGCCCGCGTCGACGAAATCTTCCTCCAGGACATGAACAACGTCTGCGAGCAGCAGGGCCGCCAGCCCACCCTCCAGATGCCCTTCGACTTCGCCGCCTGCAAGAAAGCAGCCAAGACCTTCTACCACGGGGTTAAGTACGGGGAACCGGCCCTCAAATTCATCACCGACCCCAACCCCTTTCTTCCGAGCTCCAAGGAATGGGTCAAGGGATTCCTGAACTGGCCCGGCACGGGCCGATAAGCTGATCCGCACCCCGGCAGAGTGCATCCACCAGCCCGCTGCCGGGGTGGCAGGCCCGTCTGCCCTCCCCTAAGCTCATCCGCTCTCGTGACCTCGCTGGACAGGCACCACAGCAGCGCCGCGTTGCCGCGTGAACGCCACACAGGGCCGACCCCTCAGGGATCGGCTCTGTCACATTCCCTAGCCGCCCAACTCCGAAAGGCCCCGTTCCCCGGGTGCGCGTAGTTGGCGTGCAGGAAATCCCGGTGAGATTGATCTTGGTCGGCTAGCACACCGTTCCGCGGCCTCGCTGAGGTTCCCGGAAAGATCGTCGAGCGGGTGCCGGCGCTGGCCACGGTCCGATCGTGCCGGTGGAGTTTCTGACTGATGAGCAGGCCGAGGCGTACGGGACGTTCACCGAGGCGCCCACACGCCCGGAGCTGGAGCGGTTCTTCTTCCTCGACGATGACGACCGTGATCTGATCGCGTTGCGCCGTACGCACGCGCACCGGCTGGGCATGGCGGTGCAGATCTGTACGGTCCGCTACGTCGGCCCGTTCCTGGGTGAGGACCCGCTCGCGGTGCCTTGGGAGGTCGTGGTACCTGGCCGGGCAGCTCGGCATTCTGGACGCCTCGTGCGTGAAGCGGTACGCCGAGCGGCGCTCGACGGTGCACGAGCACGCGGACGAGATCCAGAAGCGGTTCAAGTACCGGGACTTCACCGACCGGACGTGGGGCCGGGAGTTCCGCGGCTTCCTGTACGGGCGGGCGTGGATGCACGCCGAGGGGCCGGTGGCGCTGTTCAACCACGCGGTGACGTGACTGCGGAAGAACCGGGTGCTGTTGCCGGGCGTCTCAGTGCCCTTAGAGGTCGTATCAGTTGGTGCTGAAGTCACATGCCGCGGTCTGGGCCGTATGCCTCGCGTGCGGGTTGGCCTGGTCCCGCGGGTGGGTACTCCAGCCACACGGGGCCGGGGTAGAAGACAGTGCTGTCCCAGCCGGCCATCTCCTCACCGATGAGGTAGCGGTACAGCCACTCGGCGAAGGTCATGGGGTGTCCGACCCAGTCGCCCCCCTCCCCCTGAACCACCACACCGTCGGAGAATCCGTGGACCCTCGGTGCCGTGAAGACCGCGGCTCCTTGGTCGGTGGCGGCGATGGGTATGAGGCCGTCGGTGGTTCCGAAGCTGAGCTGGGGGAGTTGGCAGAAGATACGAGGATCGTCGTCCGGCCCAGTGATGTAGGAATCCCAAGCACTCTCGGACCAGACTTCTGATGCCGAGCGGATCTCCTCGCCCAGGTTCCACCAGCCTGACGCGGGGTGGGACAGGGTGAGGTGTCCGTTGATCTGCACGGGTGCGTAGGCGTCGACGATCTGTTTGTAGTCCGCCGGAAGGGTTCTGCCGAGCTCCTCCTCCAGGCTGAGCCAGGCCGCAGGGTCGGCGTGGCGTTCCTCTCCGGGGCCGAGCATGGCGAAGACGGCCTGCAGGTAGTCGCTCATCGTGGTCATGCACCTCGAGATGCTGCCGAGAATTGTTCGTGCCAGCATCGAGCACCCCTCGTGTCGACGAACGGCCGGGGTCCTCGTTGTCATGACATGGAGATGGTGCGCCAGCTAGTGCGAGACAGGTTGTGGGAGCTTTTCGTCCGAGTGATGCCCGCGGTGCCGGTGCGTCCGCAAGGTGGTGGACGTCGGAGGGCTGACGACCGCGGAGTCCTGGCCGCGATCCTTTTCGTTGCCACCTCTGGCTGCACATGGCGACAGCTCCCACCCATGTTCGGGGCGTCTTGGCAGACCGCCCACCGTCGATTCACGCACTGGACCGAAGCTCGCGTTTGGGCCAAGCTCCACCGCCTGGTCCTCGACGAACTGGGCGCCCGCGGAGAGCTGGACTGGTCCCGGTGTGCGATCGACTCGGTGAGCCTGCGGGCGGCAAAAGGGGGTCACTGACCGGACCGAATCCGACCGACCGAGGCAAACTCGGATCGAAGATTCACCTGATCACCGACCGGAACGGACTGCCCCTCTCCCTAGGTATCTCGGGCGCCAACATGCACGACAGCCTCGGCCTGGAGCCGCTCGTACGCGGGATCCCGCCAATCCGTTCCCGCCGTGGACCTCGCCGACGACGGCCCGCGAAACTGCACGCAGACAAGGGCTACGACTACGTCCACCTGCGCCGATGGCTCCGCAAACGAGGCATCCGCCACCGCATCGCCCGCAAGGGCATCGAGTCCTCACAACGGCTCGGATGCCACCGGTGGGTCGTCGAGAGGACCGTGTCCTGGCTTGCCGGCTGCCGCCGGCTCCATCGCCGATACGAACGCAAGGCAGAACACTTTCTGGCCTTCGTCGGCATAGCCGCAGCCCTCATCTGTCACCGCCGCCTCACCAACTGATACGACCTCTTAGCAGCCCGGTCAGCTCAACTGGCCGGAGTGCTGTTCCAGCGCCTGGGTGAGGATGCTCCGGCGTGTGGCGTGGTGACGGCCGGGCAGATTTGGGCGGAGATCTACATCGTTTCGGGCCCTTGAGGCCTTACCGGAGACCGGGTCGCGTTGATCTGGCCGGTCGTCATCACTCAGCCATCGTTCACTCGTTGGTGCTTGTGGTGCGAGCCCGTCGCACGGTGACCTCTCGATCTGTCCGAGCCTGTCGAGCTCCCGCAGTAGACCGAGGCCCACGCGGTGCGCTGGTGTCACGAACAGCTAGTGAGGTGGCGGTCCGGCCCTCGTGGCCGAGGCCTGGAATTAGAAAGCTGCGTGGCCCGCACGCGCTCGTGACCAGCGCAAACATCGAGCCTTCCGGGGAGGGACCCTTTGATCTACTGCGGAATCGACTGGGCCGAGAACCATCACGACGCGGTGCTGATCGACGAGTCCGGCCAGCTGCTGGCCAAGCGACGCATCACCGACGACCCGGCTGGTTACCAGGTGCTGCTGGACCTGCTCGCCGAGCACCAGAAGTCGCAGGACGTCTCGATCCCGGTTGCGATCGAGACCAACCGCGGGTTACTCGTGGCCGTCCTTCGGACAGGCGACCGGCAGGTTTACGCGATCAACCCCCTGGCCGCCGCCCGGTATCGCGACCGCCACTCCGTCTCCAGGAAGAAGTCCGATCTCGGCGACGCCCTCGTCTTGGCGAACATCCTCCGCACCGACATCCACGCCCACCGGCCCCTGCCGGACGACTCCGACCAGGCCCGCGCCGTCGCCGTCCTAGTGATCTGGTTGTCAGTTCGTTCGGCACCACGTGAGTCGTCTTCCGTACCAGTTCGCGGGTTCGGCTGACGGGGTGCTGGTTGGCTTCGGTCTGCTGTGAGTCGTGGGTGACAGCAGGCTGGAGCCGTTGGTCCTGAGTGAGACCGAGCGGCAGGTGTTGAACAACTGGGTCAAGCGCCGCACGACCGCGCAGGGGCTGGCCTTGCGAGCACGGATCGTGCTGGCGTGTGCGTACGGCGGACCGAACCTGGCGGTCGCCGCCCAGCTGGGGGTGAACCGTGGCACCGTCGCCAAGTGGCGGGCCCGGTTCCTGCGGGACCGGCTGGAAGGACTCGCGGACGAGCCCAGGCCCGGGGTGCCCAGGACCATCACCGACGCCCAGGTCGAAGAGGTAGTGGTCCGCACCCTCGAACAGACGCCTGCGGGCGGGACGCACTGGTCGAAGCGGGAGCTGGCCAAGGTGGTGTGGATCTCCCCGGCGAGCGTGCTGAGAATCTGGCACGCCTTCGGCCTGCAGCCCTGGCGGACCGAGACCTTCAAGATCTCGCCGGATCCGTTCCTGATCGAGAAGGTCCGTGACGTCGTCGGCCTCTACCTCGCCCCGCCGGCGAACGCCGTGGTCTTCGCGATGGACGAGAAACCGCAGATCCAGGCCCTGGAGCGGACCGCGCCGGTACTGCCCATGATCCCCGGAGTGCCCGAACGCCGGAGCTTCGACTACGTCCGGCACGGCACCGTCGACCTGTTCGCTGCGCTGAACACCGCGACGGGCAAGGTGATCACGAAGCTGTCCGCGCAGCACCGGGCCGTGGACTTCCGCGACTTCCTCGACGAGATCGACCGCCAGACCGACAAGGGTTTGGCGGTCCACGTGATCTGCGACAACCTCTCCGCCCACAAAGCGCCCGTGGTGCACAAGTGGCTGCTCGCCCATCCGCGTTTCCAGCTGCACTTCACGCCGACGTACTCGTCGTGGATCAACCAGGTCGAGCGGTGGTTCGCGGAGCTGGAACGGCGCTGTCTTGAGCGTGGGGTGTTCTGCTCCCTAGACGACCTCAAGGCCGCACTCGAGAACTGGATCAAGGTCTGGAACGACGGTGCCCGGCCGTTCAAGTGGACCAAGACCGCCGACCAGATCCTCGACCGGATCTGCCGCTACTGCTCACGCATCTCCGAACCAGATCACTAGCCCGAGCCCAGCAGGACGCCACGTGGAATCGCCAGCAGGTCGGCAACCAGCTCCGCTCCCTGCTCCGCGAGTACTACCCTGCCGCTCTGGCCGCCGTCGTGCACTGGAAGAACGGCCTGTGCCGACCGGAGGCCCTCGCCCTGCTCAAGGCGGCGCCGACCCCAGCTGACGCCGCCCGCCTGACCCGCCCCCAGATCGCCGCCGCCCTTCGGCGTGCTGGCCGCCAGCGGGGAATCGAGGCCGAGACTGAGCGGCTCCGGGAGATCTTCCGAGCCGAGTGGGCTCACCATCCGCCGCTCGTGGAGAAGGCCCTGGGCCGGCAGATGCTCGCACTCCTCGCCCAGCTGGAAGCCGCCTGCAACGCCGTGGACGACCTCGCCCAGGCCGTGGAGGAGGCCTTCCTCCAACACAAGGACGCGGAGATCATCCTGAGCTTCCCGGGACTCGGGACCCAGCTCGGAGCCCGCGTGCTGGCCGAGATCGGCGACGACCGGCGCAGGTTCGCCGACGCCCGTGGCCTGAAGGCATATGCGGGGTCCTCACCCATCACCCGGGCTTCCGGCAAGAAGTCCAGCATCACCCGCCGACGCATCAAGAACGACCGGCTCAACCACGCCGGCTACCTCTGGGCCTTCTCAGCCCTGCGCGCCTCACCCGGGGCCATGGCCCGCTACCGCCACCGCCGCGACGAACGCGGAGACTGGCACGCCTCCGCCCTGCGCAACGTCTTCAACAGCCTGATCGGCCAGCTTCACCACTGCCTCCACCACCGCGAACTCTTCGATGAACACGCGGCCTTCTCAACTGCGGTCGTGCAGGCCACGCAGGCAGCGTGAGCCGAGAGTGAGGACGGGATTCAGCGAGGATTGGCATTTGCCTCAGGCTTTCTCGACAATGCGGCCCTCGACGACGGACCCGTCGACCTAACGATCATCATCGCTTCTCCCGCCGGAGTCCGAGGTCGGCGACGCGCTGCTCATACTGGGCTGCGGCGGCAGCGTCACGGAAGTCGACCTTGTGCCACCGCGCAACGTCATAGCCTTCGCTGTCGTGCCAGGGGCGTAGGGCTTCGCACAGAGTGTTCCAGGTGTCACGGATCCGATCGAGGCGCTGCTCGTCTTGTGCGCGTAGCTCGGCCTCAGGCGGAGGAGCCCACACGAGAACTGTCGTAGGGCCCGAACGGTTGCGGTAGGGCTTCCAGAAGGGCGCGCGGATGTCCCATTCCAGTTGAAGAACGAGGCCGGACATCACCTGGGCAAGTGCCCCAGCCGTACGGTGCTCTTCAGTCTCAGCACCGTGAGCGGCCTCTTGCGCTTCCAGCCGTGGCATCAGGAACTCGAAGATCGCCCAGGCGTCATCTTCCGTGATGTCGGAGGCATGGTGGAGCGTCCGCTCCGGCATGCCCGTCGGCTCGTCCTGCTTGATGGTCATCTCCGCCCCGCCCCCAGTCCAGATTCACCGAAGAGGAACACTGACCCGCACACGCCAAGGTGCTCCGGAGCGGGCTCATCGGCTCGGCTCCGATCAGGCTATCCGAGGAGTTTCGACGGGGCTGGGCGCCGTCGGAACGACCGCCTTGGCGCCGCATTCGTCGCCGCCGGGCGCCGTCAACTTGACGCCTGGCTTCGTGAGGTGTCTCCGGTGAATCCTGCCACCCGGCCGGGTGAGTTGCCCCGATAGCCCCTTCCAGGCAGACCACGGCCACGGCTACAACCCGGAACATGATCAACACTCTGCTGTGTCGCGGTCTGCCCGCACTCGCCCTCGCCGCCCTGCCTCTCCTCACCACCTCGATCCCGGCTGCCGCCAACACCACGGCCGCGAGCCAGATGCCCTTCACCGGGCACGCTTCCGGCCAGGGCTCGGCCGGGGCGCCGGGTGCGGCGGGGGTTCGGGCGCCACTGCCGCTGTTCGAGGCGATCGACCGGCTCCCGGTCGCCGTCGAGCACCGCGAAGGCTACAAGCGAGACCTGTACCAGCACTGGAACAAGGGCCTCATCGCCTCCGACGGTTGTGACACAAGGCGGGAAGTCATCCTGGCCGAGGCGGTGGTGGCGCCGCAGGTCGCGGCCGGCTGCAAGCTGACGGGTGGATACTGGCGCAGCCCGTACGACAACCTCGTCGTCACCGACGCCGGTCGCCTCGACGTCGACCACATGGTATCCGTGCCTGCGACAGCTTGAAGTTGTGGATGACCAGCTCAGGGCGTCGTCGGCATGCCACTCACAATCGGCACCTCTCTGTTCTGAACTCGCCTCAGACAACAGCATCTGCGGCCGATAGCGTCTGGCTCCATGGAGCTACCGACACTCACAGCCGAGGCCCGCCGACGCGTACTCAAAGGGGTGGCACGCAATCCGGCAGCACCGGAGCGCGTCCTGCGGTTCCAGTCAGCCCCTCGTCGTACCGCCGTCAGCCGATCGGCTGATGGCGGTACGAGCGCGATGGCCGATACCCCACGCCGCCCGCCCCGGCGATCCTTGAGCCATGCCCGTGATCGAAGTTCAGGACCTACGCAAGGCTTACGGTGGTAGGAGGGTTGTCGACGGTGTTTCCTTCACCGTCGACGAGGGGGAGATCTTCGGAATCCTCGGGCCCAACGGCGCTGGCAAGACCACCACCGTCGAGTGCATCGAGGGCCTGCGTACCCCTGACGCGGGACTCGTACGGGTCGCGGGGCTCGACCCTGTGGCCCGGCACGAGGAAGTCACTCGGCTACTCGGCGTCCAGCTCCAGCAGAGCGAGCTTCAGCCGAAGCTGACCGTCGGCGAGGCGCTTGACCTGTATGCCTCCCTTTACGAGCGGCCCGCCGACTGGCGTGTCCTCGTCGAGCGGCTGGGTCTCGAAGGGCAGCTGCGAACCCGGTTCGGCAAGCTGTCCGGCGGGCAGCAGCAGCGGCTGTTCATCGCGCTCGCCCTCGTGGGCAACCCGCGTGCCGTCGTCCTGGACGAGCTCACCACCGGGCTCGACCCGCGCGCCCGGCGCGAAACCTGGGCGCTCATCGAGGACATCCGGGCCGGCGGGGTGGCCGTTGTGCTCGTCACGCACTTCATGGAGGAGGCTCAGCGCCTCTGCGACCGGATCGCGGTCATCGACAGCGGCCAGCTCACCGCCCTCGACACCCCTGCCGGGCTCATCGGCCGGACGGCCACCCCCCGGACCGTCGCCTTCGCCGCCGACACCCCGCTGGAACGAGCCGAGCTCCTCGCCCTTCCCGGGGCGCTGACCGTGACGACCCAAGACGGCCAGACCATCGTGACCGGCACCGACGCCACCGTCGACGCCTTCGTCTCGCTGCTGGCCCGCCACGCCGTCACCGCCCGGGGCCTGCGCATCACCGACGCGACCCTCGACGATGCCTACCTCGACCTGACGGGAACCGACCAGTCATGACCGCTGCCACCCGCGCCGTCCTGCGCACCGAGGTCCGGCTCTTCACCCGCGAACCCGGCGCCCTGTTCTGGGTGATGGCCGCGCCGACCGTACTTCTGGTGATCCTCGGCCTCATCCCGTCCTTTCGCGAGCCCTCCGCCGACATCGACGGCGGTCGCCGCGTGATCGACGTCTACGTTCCCGTATCAGTCCTCTTCGCCTTGATCATGGCCGGGCTCCAGGCCATGCCGCCGGTTCTCGCCGGCTACCGGGAGCGCGGCGTCCTGCGCCGGATGTCTACCACCCCGGTCCGCCCGGCCGCCCTCCTTACGGCCCAGCTCGCCCTGCACGCCGCGGCGGCACTCGTCTCCGCCGTCCTCGTGATCACGGTCGGCCGACTGGCGTTCGACGTCGCGCTGCCCGGAAACGTCCCTGGTTACGCACTGGCCCTGCTGCTCGCCACGGCCTGCGGCCTCGCCCTCGGCGCGGCGGTCTGCGCGGTATCCCGTACACAGAAGATCGCCACGGCGATCGGCACTGCCGCCTTCTTCCCGACCATCTTCACCGCAGGTGTCTACATCCCGGTCCAGGCCATGCCCGATACGCTGCGGCAGATCATCCAGTTCACGCCGTACGGTGCCGCCTCCGGGGCGCTCGACGAAGCCGCGGGCGGCGTCTGGCCCGGCTGGTTCGCGCTCGGAGTGATGGCACTGTGGACGGTCGTGCTGACGGGGGCTGCGGTCCGCTGGTTCCGCTGGGAGTGACGGAGAGTGCGTACGAGATGACGACGGTCGATGAACGCTGGCAGCAGTTCTTTCGCTGGGGCCCGTACCTCTTCCTCGCCCTCGCCACACTCCTTGCCGGGGTCTCGGCCGACGAGTTCATGACCGGCCCGTCGAAGGTCGCCGCCGGCATCCTGATCGCGGCCGGTCTTGCCCTCCAGCTGTGGTGGACCGCCTACCAGCGCGCCCTTCCGGCTGCTGTCCGCCCCGCTACCGCTCACCCGCAGACCGGCGCAGCCGCCACGGTCCAGGCCGCCCCCATCGTCCTCGTCCCCGGCGCCCCCAGCACCGCCTCCACCATCTACTTCCTCCTCCGCACAGCGCTCGCCTTCGCGCTGACCTGGCTCAACCCTTTCTTCGCCATCTACGCCTGCGTCGGCTACTTCGACGCCGTCCGCCTTCTGCCGCCCCGGCCCGCCGCTACCCGGGCAGGACTGCTCGCCGTCGCCGTCCCCATGGCCGGCTCCCAGTCCGGCGGGCTGCCGCCTTCATCCACCCTCCAGTGGATCGCCTTCGGCGGCCTGTTCGCCCTCAACGCCGGCATCGCCCTCGTCTTCTCCCAGTTCGACGCCAAGGAGGCCGAGAAGGCCGCCGAACGCGCCGCCACCATCGCCGAACTCGCCCGCGCGAACGCCCGCCTGGAGCAGGCGCTCGCCGAGAACTCCGCCCTTCAGGCCCAACTCCTCCTCCAGGCCCGCGAGGCGGGCGTCGCCGACGAACGGCGCCGGCTCGCCGCCGAGATCCACGACACCATCGCCCAGGGCCTGACCGGGATCATCACCCAGCTCCAGGCCGCTCTCGGCACCGCCGACTCCGCACAGGCCCGCGTCCACGTGCAGCGTGCCGCCGACCTCGCCCGGCGCAGCCTCCGTGAGGCCCGCCACTCCGTGCACAACCTCAGCCCGGTCGCCCTGGAGCACGACCCGCTCCCCGACGCGTTGAAGAAGACCCTGGCTGTCTGGTCCAAACGCACAGGCATCACCGCCCGGTTCACCGCCACCGGCACCCAGGAGCCCCTCCACGACGAGGTCGCCGCCACCCTTCTGCGCATCGCCCAGGAGGCTCTGGCCAACGCCGAACGCCACTCCGGCGCAACCCGGGCTGGCGTCACGCTCTCCTTCATGGGCGACGAGGTCACTCTGGACATCCGCGACGACGGCCACGGCTTCGACCCGGCCGCACTCCCCACCCGCACCCACGCCGCCGGCTTCGGACTCGCCGGCATGCGCGCCCGCGCCGAACGGCTGGCCGGGACCGTCGCCGTCGAATCCTCACCCGGCGAGGGAACTGCGATCTCCGCCCGCGTACCGTTGGTGCGCCATGACTGACATCACCCTGCTCATCGTCGACGACCACCCCGTCGTACGGGACGGGCTGCGCGGCATGTTCGCCGCAGCCCCCGGCTTCACCGTACTCGGGGATGCATCCGGCGGCGCCGAGGCCGTCGACTTGGCCCTCCACCTCGAACCGGACGTCGTCCTGATGGACCTGCGCATGCCCGGCGGCAGCGGCGTCGATGCCATCGCCGAACTCGCGCGCCGCGGCTCGCGTTCCCGGGTCCTCGTCCTCACCACGTACGACACGGACACCGACACCCTCCCCGCGATCGAGGCAGGCGCGACCGGCTACCTCCTCAAGGACGCACTCCTCGAGGAGCTCCTCGCCGCCGTGCGTGCCGCAGCCGAGGGATATGCCGTCCTCTCTCCGGCTGTCGCCTCCCGTCTGGTCAGCGCCGTACGCGGCCCTGCCGCATCCGTCGACGAGACCCTCTCGGCCCGCGAGCGCGAGGTCCTCGCCCTCGTCGCCCGAGGCACCTCCAACCGCCAGATCGCGGCCGAGCTCTTCATCAGCGAGGCCACCGTAAAGACCCATCTGACCCACATCTACGGCAAGTTGGGCGTCAACGACCGGGCCGCCGCGGTTGCGGCCGGATACGACCAAGGCATCCTTGGCCAGACCTGATGGCCGCGCAGACCAGAGCGCGAGCCGTGGTAGGGAATTCCAAGCACGCAGCCTCGGCAGGGTGCATCGACCGCCCGCCAGCGGGCCTGGGTGGACTCGACCAACTTGCAGCCCATGGCCGGGGCGGACGGTCCGGGCGTGGCCCCATTCCGTCGTGGGCTCCACGCCGTACGTCATCACTCACAAATAGGCCTCGATCCTCGAGTTCCCGGACGGGCACGGCGGGCGGCTCTCAAGTGTCGGCAAACGACCGTCTGCCGACACTCGGGGCGGTGATCAAGAACCCGCAGGTGGGCAGTGTCGAGAACCCGTGACGGAAATCAACGTCGGTGAACGGTCCGCCAGGTAGTTTTCGACAATGCTCATTGGCTACGCGCGCACCTCGACCGCGGACCAGAACCCCGATCATCAGATCGACGCCCTGATTCGGGCCGGCGTGGAGAAGAAGAACATCTACGTCGAGACCGCCAACGGCGCGAAAGCCTCCCGCCCGAAACTCGACCTCGTCATGCAGCTGATCCGCGAGGGCGACACCCTGAAGGTCACCCGACTCGACCGGCTCTCCCGCTCCGTACTCCACTTGGTCACCCTCGGCGCCGACCTACGCGAGCGCGGCATCGGTCTGCACGTCATCTAGTAGGGCATCGACACCTCCACCATGGAGGGCCGGGCCATGTTCGGGATGCTCAGCGTGCTCGCGGAGCTCCAGCGCGAGCTGATCGTGGCGAACACGAACGACGGGCTCGCCTCCGCGCGGGCCCGCGGCCGTGTCGGCGGGCGCCGGCCGAAGCTCACGGCCGACCAGGCCGAGCTCGCCCAGCAGCTCTACGACGCCCGGGAGAAGACCGTCCAGCAGATCGCCGACATGTTCAACGTGCCCCGGTCGACGGTGTACGGGCACCTCGACAAGACCAAGACCGTGCCCCGCCAGCCGAAGAAGATCGCCACGGCGAAGCCCTGAAAGCTACCGGCCGGTTACTTGCCCCCTGGTGTCCAAGCTAGGACTACAGGGCCTGTACGAGGAAGTGCTTGCCGGCGCGGAGGAGGACGATGAATGGTTCCTCCCCGACGGCTTTCTCGCGACGGCCTGGATGGGCCACGATCTGCGCCGGCTACGGCAGGCACCTGCCGAGGAGCGGCTGGCTCTGGTGGACTCTCCCCTGGCCTTCCTGCGGTGCGGGGCGGCCTCCTGTTCCAGGAGCCTCCCTGAGAAGGCCGTCGAGCGCCTGCTCAACGATTCGGACCCATACGTACAGAAGGTCGCTGCCCTGTACGCGGACTCCCCGTCAGCGGCGGACCTTGAGCAGATCGTCTGGGAGCACGGGGATCACCTCAAGATCCGCCCCGGGATCCTGGGACGGCCCGACTTCCCGTCACAGGCGTTCCCGCGGTTCGCGACGTCGGAGCGGGCACAGCTGCGGGCCGCAGCCGCGGCGGCTGCCCTGCCGGCGGACGTCCTTGAGAAGCTCGCCGCCGACGTCGAGCCGTGGGTCCGTGCTGCGGCAGCCGGCAATCCCGACCTGCCCCTGCGCTGCCTTCCGCCGCTTCTTGCCAACGAGCAACGCAACGTCGCCGAGGAGGCCGGCGCCTCAGCCCGCATGCCGACGGAATGGATGGAAGCCCTGTTGACCGCCGAAGGCATTGAATAGCCGGTGTATCGCTTCGTTTTCCTCAGTCCTCTTCGTAGCGGGCGAGCCTTCGACGCAACGCGAGGTTCTCGCCCTGTGCGACCTCCAGGGCCTTCCGGAGCTTCGCCACTTCGCCCTGCCGAGCCTTCTGCTCTTGAGTTAGGCGCGCGCTCAACACCCTCACTGCGGAAGAAGTGGAGGAGCCGGCAGTCTGCTCCGGGACTGAGCCGGCAGGCACTCCGCCCTTCGCGCGGTGCCGCTCGATCAGGGCACGCAGTTCTGGGTGCCTATAGAGGAAGTCAGTACTCACGCCAGCGGCACGGGCAACCGCGGTGAAGTTGATCGGCTTCCCGTTCCTGACGAGGCCTGACAGTGCGGTGCGGGACCGCTGTTCCGCTGCCTCGCTGCGGGATCGGGTGGCCCTCCGCAGGTGATCCGGCAATCCGGTCATGAAGCGGACTCCTCACGCTCGATATCGGTGGGGTCGGGGCGGTCGGTGGTGCCGGCACCTCGTACGGCCCGAAGTTGGCCGTCGTCGTGGACGCCGATCTGGTCAAGGGCCACGAGGACCTTGGTGAGGGCGCGGGTCTCGGTGAGCCTGCCGGCGAGCCAGATGTTGTCTTCGCCCATCGGCTCGCCGTGGCGGGCGGTGAACTGTGTCTGGCGGCTGGCGATCAGGGCCTCGGTCTGGGTGAGCTGGTGCTGGAGTTCCTCGCGGTGGCTCGCGTCGGTGACGAACTTGTCGCAGGTCAGGCAGGCGTTTCCCTTGGCACAGACCTGCCGGGGAGGGAGCATGCACCAGCCGTTGGGGAGGACTCGATCGGCTCGCTGATCAAGGTGGAGCACGTCGAAGAGGTCGCTCGGCTCGATGCCCACCGTCCGCCCGTCGACGGTGATCTTCTTGTAGCGCAGGAACTCACGCTCGGCGGTGGTGGACAGAGTCTTGGCGTAGTGCATCGTCATGGTGGGGCTGAGGTGCCCGAGATAGCGCATGACGACGTGGATCGGGACGCCGGCGTTGATGAGGTCGGTTGCGCGAGTGTGCCGGAAGGTGTGGGTCTTGGACACTGCCACCGGGCGGCCCACGCTGTCGGTGATCGCCAGCATCTTCGTGAGGTTGCCGAGCCTGTGGTGGAGGGTTGCCGACGCGTAGGGCCGCAGTCCGAGCCGGTTTTGTCGGGTCTGCACGAAGAGGTAGGGCGGCTCCGTACCCTCCGGTGCCCCTTGGGACGTGACGAACTCACGCGCCCACTCCTGCTGCACGCGGATGATGTCCACGATCTCCAGGTCGACAGGGATGGTCGGGGGTCCGCCGCCAGTGATCTTCGTCTGCTGGTACTTGAGCCGGGCGACGAATCCGGCCCCGTCCTCGCCCTCCTGCAGGCCGGTCGTGGCAAGCGGGAGGAGCGGGTCGAAGTCCATCATCAGGACCTCGTTCATCCGCCGCCCGGTGCGGATCAGCAGCATCAGCGCGTGGAAAGCCTGCCGGTCGTCCAGGCCGCCTTCATCCTTCGGAGCCGCAAGAAGGCCTGACCCGGCGGCGATCTGGCTGATGACCTCGTCCTCCAGAGCCATGTCCTCCGGCATCTGATTGGTGGCCCTGGGCTTGTCCTCCAGCCGGAACAGCACGCTGTAGGCCGAATCGAGCCTCCCCCATCTCGGATCTCCGAGGACTGAGCCAGCCTCCGCTCGGTTGTCGTACATCCAGCGGTAGAACGCCTCGACGGTGACCAGGGTGGAGCGGCGGCTGTTCTTGGCAAGCCTCCCGCCCTTGTTCGCGCCGGAGAGCGTCGAGTGGCTGTTGAGGTGGTCAACGAACCCGCGAACCCAGATTCTCAGCTGTTCGGGAGAGGAGACGAGCTGCGGTCCGGCGCATCCGGCCTGGTCGATGTACGACTGGAATCGCTTCATGGTGTCCATGCGGCTCTTCACCGATGACCAGACGTACTGCTCGGTCAAGAGCTGCACCGACAACCACCACTTCACCGCTTCTCTCAGCCAGTCGGTGGTCAGATGCGCGAAGTTGGCTACGTGCCGGCCGCTGGGTTCGTGCTCTCTCTGCGGGATTCTCCCGTCCAGCGCGGGATTCCAGAGGTTCAGCCGCCACCACTCGCCATCATGGTAGGCGTATGCCAGCCGGTCCTGGATGTGCTTCACGCTGTGCAGGACGATGGTCGCGATGTTCTCTCCGGAGGGCAGGCTCGTGCGTACTGCCGCAGCGCGTACTTCCTCGGCCCACTGCTCGTTGGAGAGAGCCGTGATCGACGCCGAGCTCCAGGCCCTGCTCGGGGTCGCGGAGGACTGCCCGAACACCACCGTCGTCTACGAACCCGCTGCTTGACCCCCGCGCAGACCACGTGACCAGTGTCCCGGTCGTGCGATTCCCGCCCGTGTCCCGCCAGGTGACGGGACACGGGCGGAAGGCATTTCGTGGTGTCAGGACGCCTTCGTCACGCGCCAGCGCTGGTTACGGTTGTCGGTCTTGCACGCCGGCCCGGAGAGCGTCTTGCCGGTACCCGTGTGGGTGGCGCACTCGCCGTAACCGTGTTCCTGCAGGTGGAAGACGAGCCCGTTGACCGTGTCGGCGGCGTAGATGAAGTCCCAGTCGTGCGAGTAGGAGGAGCCGCACGGTACGGAAGGAACCTTGTCACCCGTCCCGGACATGCAGCGGCCCTGGCTCTTGAGCCGGAACTTGCCACCGCCGGCCTTGACAAGTTCCCAGGAGTCGGGGGTGCCCGCTGCGAAGGGCCTGATGTCGTTCTGCTTGCCCTTCCCGTTCTTCTTGGCGTCGATACCGAGCCACGTGTCCGGCTTAGTGACCGGCCTGATGACGAAGCGCTGCCCCGCCTTCCACTGGGGCGGCTCCGGCTCGGCCTGTTCCTGGCCGGCGATCTGGTTGATGTTCACCCACAGCTGCTTGTCGCACAGCACCTCGGGTGACACCTCGCACGTGCCGCCGACCTTGTCCGCCTTCTTCATCTGGAGATAGGTACTGCCGGTGGAACTGTCCCGTGTGCCGGTGAGTCCGAAGCAGGTGCCCTTGCCGATGTCAGCAACCTTGTCGAAGCTGCGGGGTTCCTGCTCGCTCCGCTCGAAGACGGCGGCCTGCTCGGAGTTGATGTTCAACGCGCAGTCACTCTTCGCCTGATTCTTGGCGTCGTACTCCGCGACCAGGCCCAGGCCCTTGGCCCGGACGGCGGAGACGGTGGCGAAGTACGCCTTGCGGTAGCAGCCACCCACCTTCACGTTGGTGAACCGTGCCGGGGTGTCGACGGTGTCACCGACGAAGATCTGGTCGCCCTTCTTGTGCCAGTCGGCTTCCCAGGCGCGCTGCTGAACGACGTAGTGGTCCCTGGTGAAGCCGTACGCGTATTCCTGGGTCTTGGTGTTGCTGGGGTTGTTGGCGGTGACGGTCTCGCCCTTGGTGGTCTCCACCGTCTTCGTGTACGTGAATCCGTACTTGGCGCCGATCTCCAGCACCTTCTTGATCGTCGCCGTCCCGGAGATCTCGATGCTGTGCTGCCAGCTCTGACTGGTCGTACGGGAGTTCGTAACCTCAGCGGAGCCCTTGGGAGGAACGGTCGTCGTCTCGCCCGTCGGGATGAACTCTCCCTGCTCCCTGAGGTAGGAGCGCTGCTTCACACGCTCCGGGGCGGGGTTGAAGTAGTCGATGGTCTGCTTGGGCCACCCCGCGGCCAGGTCCTGGCATTCCTTGGCGCTGCCCGCGCCGGGCAGGTGGTAGATCATCGCGTACAGGCCGAACCGGCTGACGTTGTCATCCTGGTAACCGTCGTAGACCTGGTTGCCGCCCCTCGCGTCGCCAGGAACCTCCCATGCACCGGTGGCGCGCTTGGCGGCCGCCTGAGCCGTCGGCGCGGCCCCGGCCGGAAGCGAGGGAGTCAAGGCCAGGGCGCCGGTAACCAGGAGCAGCGCCGCCCGCCAGGCGGTGCTCCTACGGGGTGTTGACATCAAAGAAACCTTTCGATCGCCAGCTCGTGCGGTTGGCCCGCACCAGCAGCAACGCGCAAGGTGATCAAACGGTTACTCTGCGTGCCGTATCGTGTCTGCCCTACCCGCAGTGCACCCGGTTCTCTGCACACGAGCCGCGACTGCGTGAGAGGCAGGCCTTCACCGGTTCGCCACTGGAGACGAAATGCCCACCCCCCTGCTCCGCCGCCCGCCGATCGCCGTGTGCCTGGCGAGTGCGGCGGCGCTGCTGTTCCCGACCGCCACCGCCGACGCCGCCCCCGCCGCGGGCGAAGCCAGCCGATCGACCGCCACGCCCGGGGTGGTGACGTGGGCGTTCCCCAAAGCGGCCGCGGCCGCGGCCGCGGCCGCCGACCGTTCCCCAGACGGGCAGATCGCCGTCGCCGTCAATACCCGCAACGGCATCACCCTCGTACGGTTCGATGCCAGGGGTAAGTTCGACAAGAGCTTCGGAACCAACGGCTACGCGCGCCTCGCCGCCGACAACGTCTCGGCCGCTGCCGTCGCGTTCGACGAGGACGGCTCCCTGACCGTGGCCGGCACCGCCCCGGGCAAAGGGACCGCTCTCCTCGCCCGCCTGACCGCCCGCGGCAAGCCGGACACCTCGTTCGGGAAGAACGGCATCGTCGTCACCCAGGGGCTTCCGGCCAGCACCGAGGCAGCGGCACTCGCCGTCCAGTCCGACGGCAAGCCCGTCCTGGCGGCCACCGCCAAGAACCGCGTCGTCGTGGCCCGCTACACCCTCAAGGGAAGGCCCGACCCCTCCTTCGGCACCAAAGGCCGCTACCTCTCGCCCGCCAAGGTCTCCGAGTCCGCGGCCGCCATCGGGCTTCAGGAGGACGGCACCATCGTCGTTGCCGGGAGCAGCACGCTGCCCAAGCAGGGTGAGCGTGCCTCCCTGTGGTCGCTGACCACCAAGGGCGCCCCCTCCCCCGGCTTCGGCACGACGGGCAAGCTGCTCGTCGCGGCGGCCGTGCGCAACGGCGTCAGCCGCAACATGGTCATCGACAGCGCCGACAACATCGTCATGTCCGGCAGCGCCGACTCCCACTACGCAGTTGTCCGCCACCGCCCAGGAGGGGCCCGCGACAGGGACTTCGGAGACGACGGCCTGGCGCGCATCCCGACCACCGATACGTCGAACGGCACCGTGGTGGCAGCGGCGGAGGACGGCCACGTCGTCACTGCTGGGCCCCTCGGTACGGCTCTCGGCGTAGCCAGCGCCACAACCCAGGGACAACCGGATCCCGGCTTCGGGACCTCGGGGGTGACGACGCTCGACTTCGGCACCGCCGAACAGAGCCTGAGCGCGCTGCTCCTGACCGAAGACGGCCAGGTCATCGTCGTCGGAACCGCCGGCACCCGCATCGCACTCGCCCGCTTCACCCCTCATGGAAAGCCAGACAGCACCTACGGACGCTGACACGCACCGGCCCGGCCAGGTGGACAGGCGACGAGAGGAACGTCATCCGTAGCTCCGCGAAGACCGCTCACCCGGCCACGGGGAATATCGCACCCCTCAAATGACGCTCCTCGCCAGCTGAACAGGTGCCCTGGTCGGCAGCGCGGCGGGAGGCATACGCAAACGACCAGGGATCCCCGGACACCCTGATTGCGGTCTCCGCCGCATCCAACAGGAGCAAGAGCGACAAGGACCCGGCGGAATGGCTGCCGTCCGACGGCTCATACCACTGCACGTACGCCGCGACGTGGGTCGGAACCAAGCTGAGGTGGGATTTGGCCGCCGACGAGGCTGAGGTCCAGGCGCTCCTCGGACTGGCCGAGGACTGCCCGGACACGACCGTGGTCTACGAGGCCGCCCTGTAGACCTCCAGGTTCCACAGAGGCCGGATGCGGCGCCCCAGCACAGCATGAGCGCCGCATCCGGAGGGTCAGAGGTAGGGGCTCCAGCGTCCGAAGCGGGCCAGCAGCGAACGAGTCTGATCCACGTTCAGCCCGAGCGCCGCGGCGACCTGTTCCGGTTCCTGGGAGCGGGCCTGGTTCGCGGGCCAGTACCCGGTGCGCTGGGCGATGATCTCCAACTGCCTGGCCGCCTTCACCGCGGCGACTGGCGCGTCGGCGGCCAGAGCCTCGATCGCGGTGCTGACAGACTCCAGCAGCGTCTCCAGTTCCCCTGGGAGCGGGATGGTGCGTCGGGTGACGTCGGCAAGGTGGCTGTCCCAGTCGTTCATGCAGCGGTCAGCGTCCTCGGTGCCGGCCTCGCGGAACGGAAGGTCGCCGAACCCGGCCCAGTCCACGGTGTGGGGGTCGCCGGTCCAGCCGCAGGCGCACTCGGCGCGCAGTGCCGCCGCGCGGGGGCGCTCCGGCCAGCAGCCACCGTCGTAGACACTCCAGTGCGCGACATCGTGTCCCGTACCGGAGGAGCCGTCGAAGTACACCGGCTTGGGGACGCTCCCGTCGGCCAGGAGCACACCCACCCGGCCCTGATGCGATGCCCCGAACTCCTCAGACGTCCACGTCTCGTCGTCCACCCACACCCCTCCCACATCCAACGGTCCGGTCGTGTGCCGTTCCTGAGGAGACGATCCCGCACTCACGGCGGGACAGGTGGAGAAAGCGGAGAAGTCGGCACTGAGGACGCGTCTGGGGATGTGCTGGCAGGGGCGACCGGTCGGTCCGGCGAACCAGCCCCCGGAACGGGCGCACTGGTCGGCGGATCATTTGGGCCCCTTGGATGGGGCTCGACGAATCTGGCTGTGGTCCACATTTCGTGACGGTCACGGTGGTTGAGCGAGGACGAGGGTCCGTAGGAGGGAGAAGGAGGCCCGCCCGTAGGACCTGCGTTTGATGAGCTTGATCCGCGTGACCTGGCCCTCAACCACGCCAGAGCTCCAGGGCAGGCTGAGACCGTTGACCACCGCATCCCAGTCGTGCTGGAGAAACGTGGCGAAGGACTGGATCTGCTTTGGTCCGTCGGCCAGAGCCCGGGCCATCCACTGGCGAGCAATGTTCAGATCGGGGCAGGCATCCAGGACGCGGTCGAGCTGGGTGCTTTCGCTGCTGGTCAGGGTCTCGGGGCGGCGCATGATCCAGATGGTGATCTGGCGGGGGCTCGGGACGAGCACGGGTTCGTCGATGGCGGTGCCGGCTCGCAGCGTCGCGACGTACTTGCGGACGGAGATCTTGCTGCCTGGGTATCCCTGCTCACGCACTTCCCGGAATAGCTGGGCCGCGTTGGTTCCTCCGGTGCGGTACCGCTGCTGGATGTAGGGCTTGAACCGGGTCAGGATTTCGGGGCGTCGGTCACGGGCGGAGGCCAGGAGGTCGTCGAGATCGATGTTCGCGTAGCGGCGAACAGTCTTACGGTCGAGGCGGAGATCGCGGCTGATGGCGCTGAGGTTGTCCCCGCGAAGAAGCCGGTCGTGGATGTCTTTGTGGCGTTGCCGGACCCGGGCAAGGATCTGGCTGTCCGGCGGATCACTCGCGGGCGGCACGGGCTCGATCAGTGCGCGAAGAGCATCAGGGGATGTCGCATCAGCGTCTTTGCGCAGGCAGGGGCGATGAGCGTGGGCGGTGCGTTCGACTGCACGAGCCAGGCTGTGGAGGAGAGTACTGGTGGGCCGTCGGCGAGGTGCCTGCTGAGCAGGCCCTTTTCCAACGACCCCCAGCCCGAACCGGGCATGCGACTTGTCACCGCACCC
>NZ_JBFBFP010000062.1:0-35374 GCF_040684275.1 Streptomyces sp. NPDC091371 | reverse complement strand
GCTCGTACTGGACGTACTTGCGCGGTCCGACAACGCAGCGAGGTGCCGTGCCGGGCGCCGTGACCCGGTGAACCTTGCCGGTCACAGCACTAGGAGCGGGACGGGCGTCCCGGCAGCCAGCGGAGCGCGATCAGCGCGGCCAGCAGGCAGAACCCGGCCCCGATCCACGTGGCGGTCTGCATGGCGGCGAGGAAGGAGTCCTTCGCGTGGTCCGCCGCCGCGGCGAGCGCCTGGGGTGTGACGCCCTGGCCGCCGGCCCTCAGCTCGGCGAGCCGCAGCAGTGTGCTGCCCAGCGAGTTCGTCTCGGCGGCCTGCTGGGACTGGGCGAACAGGCCGGCGCCGTCGCCGAACCGGTTCCGGTACACCACACCGAGGACGGCGCCGAGTACGGCCACGCCCAGTGCCGAGCCCAGGTGCCGCACGGTGTTGACGACGGCCGACCCCGCGCCGGCCTTGGCCGCGGGCACCACCGACAGGGCGACCGCCATCGCCGGCGAGAGCGTCAGGCCGAAACCCGCGCCGAAGACGAACTGGGTGACCTCGACGAGCCACACGGGGGTCTGCTCCCCCAGCACGGAGAATCCGAGGCACCCGGCCCCCATCGCGGCCATTCCCACGACCACGGTCGCCGATGACCCGATCCGGTCGGCCAGCTGGGAGCTCTTCGCGCCGGCCACCGTCGTCCCGACCGCGTAGGCCAGGGTCAGCAGTCCCGCCTCGACCGGGGAATTGCCGCGCACTTGCTGCAGGTAGAAGGTGAGGATGAAGCCGACGCCCATGGCCACGAAGAACGAGCAGGCCAGTACGACGGAACCGGCCGTGAACCGCGGGCTGCGGAAGAGTTCGGGATCGATCGACGGGTTGGCGCTGCGGCCCTCCACCAGGACCAGGGCGACCAGGAGCACCAGCCCCGCAGCAATCGGCCCGGCCACCCCGGGATCGGTCCAGCTTCCGCCTTCGCCCCCGGCGATGATCCCGTACACCAGGGACCCGACGCCGAGGATGGACAGCAGCATCCCCGGGAAGTCGAGCGGCACCCGGTGCCCGGCCCGTCGCTGCGGTACGAGCCAGACGATCAGGACGATCGCCACGAGCGCGAGCGGCACGTTGACCAGCAGCGCCGATCCCCACCAGAAGGAGGCGAGCAGCGCGCCGCCCACCACCGGGCCCGCGGCGATGCCGACGCCGGTGGCGACCGACCAGAGCGCGATGGCCTTCGGCCGCTCCTCCGGTACGAAGGCGTCGATGATGACGGCCATGCTGCAGCCGGGAACGACGGCGGCGCCGAGTCCCATCAGCCCGCGCCACATGATGAGCTGGACGGGATCCGCGGCCCAGGACGCGAACGCGGAAGCGACGAGGAAGATCAGCAGGCCGCCGGCGAGCACCCACCGCCGGCCGAACCGGTCGCCGAGCAGCCCGGCGGTGAACAGCAGGGCGGCGAAGGCGAGGGCGTACGCGTCCATGACCCACTGCAGCTCACCGTTGGTGGCGTCCAGTGCCTGCTGGATGGGGGCGAGCGCCACCGTCAGGATCGTGTTGTCCAAAGTGGCGACGAACATGCACAGGGACATCACGAGGAGGATCAGCCACCGGCGCGGATGTCCGGCCTCTTCGGATGCGGACACCGTCGACGCGCTGTTCCGCTCATCCGTGGTCTGTTCTGTCATCTTTGTTCGTCCTGCTTCTCTGTGAGGAAGGTGGAGGGACGTCCGCGGCTCACGGTCGGAGGCGGATCCGCGCCGGGAGGGGAAGGAGGCCGGCCGGCCGGCGCAGGGCGACGGCGCCGACATGGCCCGGCGGCACCGGGGCCGCCGTGAGCCACCAGTCGCCGAGGGCCGCCGGCGTCGGCTCCGTCCCGCCGAAGACGGGCCCCGTGCCGACGTAGGTCCGGTCCAGGCCGGCGGCCAGCCCCGCCCCGATCCCCTTGAGGTAGGCCTCCTTGCGGACCCAGCAGGTCAGCACCGCCTCCTCGCGCCGTCCCGGAGGCAGCGCGGAGACCGCGGCGCGTTCCTCGGGATGGAGCCGGCGGAGCAGGCCGGATCGGGGCTTGCGGCCGACGGCCTCGACGTCGACGCCGACCGGCGAGCCGGCCACGGCGATGAGGATGCGGTCACCGCTGTGGGACAGCGAGAAGTGCACCCCGGCGCCGAGGTCGCGTTCGCCCGCGAGGACCGGCCTGCCGTGCCGGCCGCCGCACCGGGGACATTCCTCGCGGGCGAACGCGACCTCGGCCGGAGGCAGTCCGAGCCGGCGCCCCAGGATCTGGCGCAGCCGCACGTGGGCGACCAGGTAGGTGTCCCGCACAGCGGGCGGACCCAGGGACTCCGCCCGCTGTGCCTCCGACGCGTCCAGCACGGACGCCTCGCTCCGGGCGGCCGCGACGTTGCCCGGTCCGGCCCGCAGCGACCACAGGTCGACCGTGCCGGGCGGAGGGCTCATCCGAGGCCCCGGTAGCTTCCCCGGTGCCGGACCAGAGGCGTGCCGACCGCGTCGCCGGCCCGGGTCGCCCCGGTCACCCGGCCCACCAGGATGGTGTGGTCCCCACCGGGGTGGGTGTCGAACACCTCGCAGGTGAGGCTGGCCAGGGCGTCCCGCAGGAGCGGCACTCCGCGCTCCGTGCGGTACGGCACGCGCCGGAACCGCTCCAGCGGCGGCCCTTGGGCGAAGGCTTCGGAGACCGCCTCCGCATCACTTCCCAGCACGTTGATGCCGAACCGCCCGGCCTCGAGGATCAGGGCCAGGGTGCTCGAACTGCGGTGCACACAGGCCAGCATGAGCATCGGGTCCAGCGACAGGGAGGTCACCGCGCTGCTGGTCATCCCCACCGGCCCGCTCGGGGCCATGGCGCTGAGGACCGTGACCCCGGTCGGGAACTCGGCCAGGACCTGCCGCAGGTGCCGGGCGGGCCCGGCCTGCTCGGTGCCGGTCAGCACTCCCCCCATCTACGACAGCTCCCCGGCGAGGTACAACTGGCGCATCCGGCCGCGCTGCCGCTTGCCGCTGGTGGTCCGGGCGATGCCGCCGCGCTTCATCAGCACCGTGTCGCGCAGCCCGAACCCGAACCCCTGCCGCACCAGGTTGTCGATCTCCAGCCGCAGCCTGCCGTCGGCGGTGTCCGCCGGAGCGACCTCGACGACCGCGACGACGTGCTCGCCTCCCGCATCGTCGGTGTACGAGAAGACCGCGCTGTTGCCCCGCATGACGGCGCCGTGGGTCTCGATCGCCTCCTCGACGTCGTACGGCGGGATGTTGCGGCCGCGGACCACCAGCATCTCCTTGACCCGCCCGACGACGTACAGGTCTCCGTCCATCAGGAAGCCGAGGTCGCCGGTCGCGTGCTTCCCGCCGGGCGGCGGTACGGGGAGCCCGTCGGGCCCCAGGTAGCCGGCCATGACGGAATCGCCGCCGAGGTGGATCTCCCCGACCTCCCCCTCCCCGCAGGGCTCGCCGGTCCCCTTCCTGATCTCCAGGTCGAGGCCCCCGAGGGGACGGCCGCACGAGACGGTCGTCAGCGCGTTCCGGCCGGCGCGGGCAGGAGTGACCAGGCCGGTGTCCTGGAGGTCCGCGCGGTCCACCTGGAGCGCCCGCACATGGCCCCGGCTCAAGTGGCCGCCGGGGTAGGGAGCGGCGGGCATCGTGGAGGCCAGTACCGTCTCGGCCATCCCGTAGCAGGGGATGAGCACGTCCTCCGCCAGCCCGTGCGGCCCGAACGCCTCCTGGAAGTCCGACAGCACGTCCACCGGGATCGGCTCGGCCCCGACGTAGGCCCGGCGCAGCCGGGACAGGTCGAGCCCGGGCTCGGGCTTGCGCCGGTAGCGCTCCAGCGCGGTCCGGTAGCCGAAGGGCGGAGCCGCGGTGATGGTGCCGCCCCGGACCGCCAGGTGGCGCAGCCACGAGACCGGGTCGCGGAGGAAGCCGATGGACGGCATGAGGTCGAGCGGCGCACCGGTGGAGAGCGCGAGCAGGACCATCACGAAGCCCATGTCGTGGTGGAGCGGCAGCCATTCGCAGAGCCGGTCCCGGTCGGCGCGCAGCCCGGTGGCCTCCACCAGGGCCCGCAGGTTCGCGGCGGTGTTGGCGTGGGTGAGCGCGGCGGCCTTGGGGGCGCTGGTCGACCCCGAGGTGAGCTGGATGTGGTGGAGGTCGTCCGGACGGGGCTCCGGCAGCCGGTCGCCGGTCAGCGGCTCGTGGTGCCGCAGTTCGTCCAGGGTGAGGTGGACGGGGCCGCCCTCCACCGCCAGGGCCAGGGCCAGGGCGGCGTCGGGCATGATCACGGCCGCGGGCCGTACGGCGGCGCGGGCGGCGTGGAACCGTCGTACTCCGGCGGACTCCGCGTCGGCGTGCGGCGGTGGCGGGACGGTGCACGGCACGATGCCCGACAGCAGGCAGGCGAGCAGCGCGACCAGGTAGTCCGGCCCCGTCGGCAGCGGCAGCAGCACCCGCTCGCCGCGCCGCAGACCGCGCTCGCCGAGGCCGGCGGCGACGGATCTGGCCTGCCGCTCCAGGTCGGCGTAACCGAGTTCCGCGGTCACGCCCCGGGAGTCGAGGAAGGTGACTCCGTGTCCCTGGCGGCCGAGGTCCCGGTAGAGCACCGTGCTCATCGGCCGCTCCGGTCGGCCGTGGAGTGGGCCGCGATGTGGTCGACGAGATCGCCGACGACCTGGAAGGCGAACGCCTGCTCCTCGGAGATGGCGGCGCCGTAGCGGTCCTCCAGCCGGGTCATCAGGTCGACCAGGGTGATCGAGTCGAGCGGCAGGCTGAGCAGGTGGGTGTCGCGTCCGAGCGACTCCAGGTCGACGTGCTCGAGGAGGTCGTCCTCAAGGACGTCCGACAGCGTCTCCCGGAGGGCGGCGAGCACGGCCTCGTCGGACAGGTCGTAGGAGGCGGGGGTGGGAGTGGGGGTCGTCACGCTGCTCGCTCCTGTGCCGGGTCTTTCGCGGGGATGGTGTCGCTGAAGGGGTCGAGGCCGAGCGCGGTCTTGCCGATCAGGTCCCTGAGAACGTCGAGGTTCGATCCCATGACCGCGCCGGCGCGGGCGTCCCGGTAGTGGCGCTCCAGCGGGTTGGAGCGCAGGTAGCCGCGGCCGCCGGCGACGAGCATCGCGGTGTCCGCGACGTCGAGGGCGGTCCGGTTGGCCACGTACTTGGCCATGTTGATCGCGGGGATCGCCTGCGCCGGGTCGGTCTCCACCACCCAGGCCGCGTGCAGCAGCATCAGGTGGGCGGTCTTGACGGAGACGGCCATGTCCGCCGTGTGCAGCCGGACGCCTTGGAAGGCGGCGAGCGGCTGTCCGGTGTTGGCCAGGGTCCGCTGGAGCACGTGGGCGTCGGCGAAGCCCTGCGCCGCGCGGGCCACTCCGAGTGACGCCGCGCTCAGGCCGAGGAAGAGGGCGGGAAGCGCCTGCGAGAGCAGCAGGAGGCCGCCGCCGGGTCCGCCGATGGCGTTCTCGCCGGGGACCCGGCAGTCCAGCAGCAGGGTGTTGGCGCAGTTGGCGCGCATGCCCAGCGCGTCCCAGACCTCCTTGACGGAGAGCCCGACGGTGCCCGCCGGCACGATGGCCATGGTCTGGCTGCTCAGCAGGTCCTGCTGACCGCTGTGCGCGTTGATCAGGTAGTAGTCGGCGTGGCCGGCGGCCGTGCAGAACGCCTTGGTTCCGCTGAGGTGCAGGTGCTCCCCCTCGGGGAGGGCCGTCAGCTGCGGGGCGAGCAGCTGGGCGCCCGTCCCCGGTTCCGAGAAGCCCCAGGCCAGCAGCTTGCCCTCGGTCACCACCTCGCGCAGCACGCGCTCCGCGAACGGGTTGCCGGCCGCGCCGGCGGCCACGAGGCGTACGGCCCCGGAGTGCATGGCGAAGATGAGGCCGGTGGAACCGCATGCCTCGGCGAGCTCGGCGACCACCAGCGACCAGGTGGTGAGATCGGCGCCCCGGCCGCCGTACTCCGCGGGTACCAGGAGGCCGAGCAGCCCGGCGGCGTGCAGGTCGGCGATGTTCTCGGCGGGGAAGGCGCCGGTCCGGTCGTGCTCGGTGGCCCGGGGGGCGAGGCAGCGGCGGGCGATCTCGCGGGCCTCGTCCACGATGGCCTGCTGGTCGCGGCTCAGTGCAAGGTCGACCACAGCGACTCCTCGGTGTGCGGCGGGTTCGGTATGAGGGAGGGGCCGAGCGAGCGAAGGCGTTCGACCAGGCCCACGGTGGTGGTCGCGGCTTCCAGGACCGCCTGCTCGTCCGTGAAGCGGCCGGCGCTGAACCGCACCGCCGCCCGGGCGCGATCCAGCGGGACGCCCATCGCGGTCAGGACGTGCGAGGGCTCGTCGCTGCCCGCGTGGCAGGCGGAGCCGGCCGAGACGTACACGTCGTGCAGGGCGAGCAGATCGACGAGGGTGTCACCGCGCAGCCCGGCGAAGGAGACGTTGAGGGTGTCCGGGAGGCAGGGGGCCCCGGCCCCGTTGACCTCGACGCCGCCGGCCGTGCCCAGCTCCGCGAGCAGGCGCTCCCGCAGCTGCAGGCGGCGTTCCAGCTGCCCGGGCTCAGCGAGGTGTTCCAGGGCGGCGGCCGCGGCCGCGGCCATCCCGAGGACGCCGGGCACGTTCTCCGTGCCGGCGCGCAGCCCGCTCTCCTGGCTGCCGCCGCGGACCAGCGGGGCCAGGGTGACGCCGCGGGCCACCTTGAGCGCGCCGACGCCCTTGGGCCCGTAGAACTTGTGGCCCGACACCGACACCAGGTCGGCGTTGATGCCGGTCAGCGGCACCTTGCCCGCCGACTGCACGGCGTCCATGTGGAACAGCGCGCCGGCCTGGTGGGCGAGTTGGGCAATCTCCGCGACCGGCTGGATCACACCGGTCTCGTTGTTGGCGTGCATGACGGACACCAGGGCGGTGTCCGGCCGCAGCGCCCGCCGTACGGACTCCGGGTCGACCCAGCCGCGCGCGTCCGGTGCCACCACCGTGACCTCGGCGCCCAGTTCACCGGCCAGCCGGCAGGACTCCAGGACGGCCGAGTGCTCGATGGCGCTGGTGATCAGGTGGACCGGGCGGCCCGCGCCCCTGGCGGCCAGCACCGTTCCGCAGATGGCCAGCGCGTCGGCCTCCGAGCCGCTGCCGGTGAAGACGACTTCCTCGGGCATGCAGTCCAGCAGCAGGGCGAGTTGGGCCCGGGAGGACTCCAGGGCCTCCTTGGCGGCGTCGCCCGCCGCGTGGCGGCTGGACGGGTTGCCGGTGATCTCCATGCCGCGCAGCACGGCCTCGACCGCCTCCGGGCACAGCGGGCTGGTCGCCGCGTTGTCCAGGTAGATGCCCGGCCGGCCGCCGGCGGACTGGCCGGGGCTACGCACAGGCGATGGCGATGTCATCGTTCGATCCCTCCCGGTAGTTGGTGACCAGGCGGCGGGCGACGTCGGCGCCGAGCGCCGCCACGTGGCGCTGGGCGGGGGGCAGGCCGCCGAGCAGTTCCTCGACGTGCTCGGCGTTCCAGCCGGCCAGCTCGTCCAGCGGGCGGCCCGTGGCGGCCTCGGTGATCACGCTGGCCGTGGCCAGCGAGGCCGCGCAGCCGTGCGCCCGGAACCGGGCCTCGGTCACGGTGCCGTCGGCGACGCGCGCGGTGAGCATGATCTGGTCGCCGCAGACGGGGTTGCCGATGAAGGCGCGGGCGTCGGGGGCGTCGAGCTCGCCCGCGTTGCGCGGGTTGGTGAAGTGGTCGACGACCACGGGGGTGAAGCGGGCCACGGGTCAGCCCTCCACGGTCGCGAGGGAGGGGAGTTCGCACTCGGCGACGATCTCCCGGCTGTCGATGAACTTCTCGATGCTGACCGCGCAGCAGCCGAGCTCCGCGCCCTGCAGGCGGCGCCGGAAGGTGACGGTCTGGCCGGTCCGGCCGCACGGGCAGGGCGTCACGTCGACCTCGCCGACGTCCTGGAAGAGGACGTAGCCCGGGTAGGCCGTGTTGAGCGCGTCGAGCGTGGCGATCACACCGGTCTTGCCGGGCGCGACCTCGACGCTGGTGTCCGTGACGTCGCGGACGCTCACGTAGCTCCACGGCGGGACGTGCTTGCGGTGGTGCTCGCACTCGACGGCGAGCATGTTGGACTCGATCATTCCGTACATGTCGCGCACCCTGTCGGCGGGAACGCCGAGGGTCCGCTCCACCTGCTCGTAGAACTCCGCGGGAACGATCTTCTGGCCGGTGTACCGGGTCCAGCCGCCGAGCGTGATGACCATCGAGTCGGGGTCGAGCTTGAGGGTGGTGCCCTGCTCTTCGAGGGCCTGCACCAGGCGGGTGATCAGGAAGGGCGGGCCGATGATGTGACGGGTCATCGACTCGCCCCAGGTCCGCAGCAGGCCGAGCGCCTCCTCCGGGTCGAAGGTGTAGTCGCGGACGACGTACGCGTGGTGGTCCAGCAGGCCGTTGAGGACCGCGGCGGCCTTGACCATGCCCATCTCCGGGGCCTCGACCGCGGACGGGCTGAGGAAGAGCCCCGCACCGTTGGAGATGCCGAAGAACTCCCGGTACTGGGCGAAGACCGCGGAGAGCATCCGGGTCGTCGTGGTGGCGTCGCGGCGCGCGACGCTTGGCACGCCGCTGTCCCCGGTGCTGCGGATCTCCAGCTCGATGTCGGCCGGCGACGCGGTCAGCAGGACGTGTGCGTCCGGGTTCTTGAACATGCTCATCGGCAGCAGCGGCATCTTCGCCAGATCCGCGAGGGTCCCGATGTCGTCCGGGCCGACCCCGGCGGCTTCGCACTGGGCCCGGTAGAACTCGTTGTTCTCGGCATGCAGCGCGAATGATTCGCGCATGGCCGCCGTCACGGACTCTTCCCACTCGCCCTGCGGCATGCGGAACGCCTTCTCCGGACAGCCCAGCATGGCAGACAGTTCCATGGCTCCCCCAGCTCAGAAATGTTGTGTTGCGCAGACGGAATGCGGGCATGACTCATCGCCACACGCCGACCGCGATGTGATCGAAATGAAAGGGAATGGTGAAAATCAAGGATGGAGATCCAGGCGATACAGCGGCCGGCCGTGAAGGGGCGGGCGTCTCCTGGTTACACGGTGTCGAATTCGATTTCGAGCCGGGCGGGCCCTCTCAGATTCAGATTGGGCTTGTAGGCGATTTCGGCGGCACTCAGCCGCGGATTCACGAAGCGGCTCGCGAAGACCTCGAAGACGATGCGCGCTTCGAGCCGGGCGAGGCCGGCGCCGAGGCAGAAGTGCGGGCCGGCGGAGAAGGACAGGTGCGGTCGTGCGGCGGTGCGGCGGATGTCGAAGCGGTCCGGATCCTCGTACGCCTCCGGGTCCCGGTTCGCGGCGCCGAGGAGCAGCACGATCAGGTCGTCCGCCTCGATCCGCGCGTCGCCGAGCCGGGTCGGCTCGCTCGCCACGCGCAGCGTCAGCTGCACCGGGGTGTCGTAGCGCAGCACCTCCTCGACCACGCTGGGCGCCAGCGCGGGCTCCCGGCGCAGGAGGTCGAGCTGGTCGGGATGGCGCAGCAGGGCCAGCACACCGTTGTTGATCAGGTTCGCACTGGTCTCGTGGCCGGCGTTGATCAGCAGGATGCAGGTCGCCAGCAGCTCGCTCTCGGTCAGCTGGTCCCCATCCTCCTTGACCTGGATGAGGTGGGACACGAGGTCGTCCCGGGCGGAGGCCCGGCGCTCGGCTATCAGCTCGCGGAAGTAGGCGATGAACTCGGCGCGGGCCTGCGCCGCCGCGACCTTGGCGCGGGCGCCGACCAGGCCGGGAAGGGGCGGCTCGAGGGTCTCGGCCAGGCTGGCCGACCACTCCTGGAACCGGCCGTGGTCCTCCGCCGGCACGCCGAGCAGCTCGCAGATCACGCGGACGGGGAGGGGATGGGCCAGCCCGGTCACCACGTCGAGCGATCCGCGGTCGCGGGCCGCGGTCAGCAGCTCGTCCACCATGGCCCGGATGCGCGGCTCCAGCGCCGCGACGGCGCGCGGTGTGAACGCCTTGGTGACGAGCCGCCGGATCCGGGTGTGGTCGGGCGGATCGAGGTGCAGGAAGTTGCCGGTCTTCATGGCCCGCGCGCCGCGGCCGCCGGCCAGCCGCGAGCGGTCGTGCTCACTGCTCATGCCCGGGTCGCGCAGGACCTTCGAGCAGTCCCCGTACCGGCCGACGACGACCAGGCCGTCGGATGCGACGTGGGGGGAGGCGTCCCGCAGGGCGCCGAGGATCCGGTACGGATCCGGCCGTGAGGCCGGGTCGATGAGGGTAGCCAGATCCGGAATCTCTAACTCGGGCGACACATTGGTACAGGCGATCTCCGCCAAAGACATGAACGCACCTATCGATGAGAACGGCTGCTGGAGGGTATCGCTGCGAAGCGCGCCTCGTGGCCTTATGACAGGCACTTCCCCCCGGCAAGACATCGGCAGTTGATCACGGTGTTGGAAGTGGCGTCAACGGCGAAATACAGCGTTAATACGAAGGCACGGACCGCGGCGACATCGATTGTGCGTTCACACATCAGGATCGCTCTACGCTGGACCTGCATCCGTCATTTGTTCACGCGATAACCACGGCCGGATTCCGGAATTCCGCATTCCGTGCTCCATCGCGGCCGAGTTCCGGCCAAAGGACTCGTAGGCTGCCGCCATGACGAAAGAAAGCGACGCACCGAGCGGGGGCCGGGAATTCCGGATCGCGGAACTCGCCAAGGAGGCCCGCGTGAGCGTCCGCACGGTGCGCTTCTACCGCGAGCGCAGACTGCTCCCGCCGCCGCGCCGCGACGGGCGGATCGGCTGGTACTCCGAGGCCCACCTCGCCCGGTTACGGACGATCGCCGCCCTGCTCGAGCGCGGGCACACGCTGGGCGGCATCGCCGAGCTGATCGACGCCATGGGGCGCGGCCGCAGCCTCGAAACGGTCGCCGAACTCCTGGGGCTGGACGGCTCGTTGACCGGGCCGGGGAGCTGGGAGGCCCAGGCGCATCCGCCGCCCCGGGAACTCGCCGACGCCGTACGGGCCGCCGGTCGCGAGGTCCGCGCCCACGTCGACGCCCTCGCGGACCTGTTCACGGTCCAGGTCCGCACCCGCCTGCTCGAAACCATCGGCGGCGAGGCCGTCCCGAGCGAGGCCGGCCGGCTCGCCGCCGCGCTCAAGAGCGTGCATCCGCTGGTCAAGTACGTGGTGGAAGCGGAGCTCTCGCGCGCCGTGGACCGCCGCGTCCAGGCCGAACTCGACCACTGGGCCGACGGCCCGGCGCTGCGCCCGGCGCTCGGCCCGGCGGCCCCCTAGCCGGACCCGTCAGGCGGGCCGCAGGACGCGCCGCAGGATCTCGTGGGCGTACGCCTCGTCGTACTCCGCGTCCGTCAGGAGGACCTGGAGGCTGATGCCGTCCATGACGGCGACCAGCGCGCGGGCCGTCACCGGGTCGGTCCGCGGGGACAGCGCCGCCACGACCGACTCGCACCACTCCGCCGCCACCGGTCGCAGCGCAGGTCGCCGGACGGCCGCCAGGTAGAGCTCGTACTCCAGCTCGGCCCGGCCCCGGTCGGCCGCCAGCCAGTCCCCGAGCAGCCGGGCCAGCGCACCCGCGAGGTCCTCGCCCTCCCGCACCGCGAGGGCCGGGGCGAGGCCCGCGTTGGCCTGGCGCAGCGCCGCGACCAGCAGCTCGTCCAGCGTCTTGAAGTGGTACGTCGTCGACCCGAGCGGTACGTCCGCCTCCGCGGCCACGCTGCGGTGGCTCAGCCCCGCGATGCCCTTGGCGCCCACCACCCGGATCGCCGCGTCGATGATCCGCTGCCGCCGGCCGGGGTCGTAGCGCCGCACGCCGGGGGGCATCAGTGCGCCCCTCCCAGGTTCAGCAGGACCACCCCGGCGATCACCAGGACCAGGCCGGCGATCTTGGCGGCGGTGGCCGCCTCCCCCATGAACACCATGCCGATGGCGGCGATGGCGGCCGTGCCGACCCCTGCCCAGATCGCGTAGGCCGTGCCCACCGACATCGACTTCAGGGTCTGCGCGAGCAGGGTGAAAGCGATGACGTAGCCCACCAGCGTGCCCAGCGAGGGCCACAGCTTCGTGAAGCCGTCGCTGTACTTCATGGCGGTGGTCCCGGCGACCTCGGCGGCTATGGCCGCGGCAAGCAGTATGTAGGGCACGCACGCGAGTGTACGCGTGTACGCATCGTTGCGTACACCCGTACACATGCCGGTCCGCGCCGGCCTCAGCCCAGCGTGAACCAGGCCGCGCGGGCCTTCTTCCACTCCGGGTGCGTCAGGTCCTTGGCCTCGGTGCCGTCCCCGTACAGGTCCGCGGAGCCGCTGTCGGTGATCAGCTGCACCCGCGCGCCCGCCACCGACAGGTCGGGCACGTCCACGATGGCTTCCCAGCCGCCCGGGTCGGTGGTCGGCAGGTCGGTCCGCTTCACCGGCGCGTGGCCGGGGACGCCGTCCCACTGGTAGAGCGCGTACGGGTCCGAGTTGTCGTCGGCGGCCCAGGACCCGGCCAGGATCAGGTACTGGTCCGCCGCGTTCTTGCGGATGTCGCGCACCGACAGCCCGCCGAGGTCCAGCTCGATGCCCGTACCGAAGACCGCCTTGGCGCCGTTCGCCAGGACCTGGTCGATGTTCGTCACCGGCACGAGCAGCGCCTTGCCGCCCAGCGCCGCCGGGGCCAGCGGAGCCCGGAAGCCCACGTACGCGGTCGTGGTCGAGCCCGGAGCGAACTCCAGTCCCTCCACGTTGAACCCGTCGATCTGCTTCGGCGCCTCACCCGCCGCCGTACCGGCCGCGAACCCGTACCGGTTCCCGTTCGCCACGTCCCAGCCCACCAGGTCCTCGCGCAGCTTCTTGTACGAGCGTCCGTACGCGAGCTGCGTGGCCGACCCGGAGCCCGTCACCTTGGTGGTGAACACCGTGTTCCGGGGCGCCTTGTACTCGCCGTCCTTGTTGTTGCCGAGCGAGCCGGTCCAGTAGACGGTGTCACCGATGCGGGTCGCCCCCTCGATGTCCACCTCCTTGGTGACCCCGAGCTGCGCGCTGAAGTCCCACGTCCGCACGGGCGCGCCCGAGCGCGAACGGTCGTACAGCCGCAGCACGTTGGACTCGTCGTCCGCGACGATCGTGTACCCGCCGCCGACGTCCACGGCGGCCGAGGCGTCCGAGGACCCGGTGAAGTACCGCGCCTCGGCCGGGTTCTGCACAGCGGCCGAGGCCGCGTAGTACAGGGTCTTGGTGGCGGTCTTGCCGCCCAGCCCGGTCACCTTGACCGTCAGGTTCGTGTAGCCGCGTCCCCGTGCGGTGACGGCGAGCTGCCGCACCGCGCCGGCGCCGGTCACGGTGACGTCCCCGGTCCCGGCGACCGAGGTCCGGCTGGAGGCGGAGGCGCTGACCGTCAGCGCGGAGACATCGGCCCCGCTCTGCCCCACGGTCACGTTCACGACCGGGTCCCCGACGGCGCCGACGGCCCCGGAGAGGTAGGAGGCGGACAGCGCGATGGTCGGCGTGCCGTACGTAACGGCCTGCGCGGGTGCGTTCAGGGCGGCGACGAGCAGCGCCGCCATGCCCGCGGAGAGTGCGATCTGCTTCTTCATCGGTGCCCCCCGCGAATAGAGCCGAGCGTGAACCATGCGGACCGGGACTTCTTCCACTCCGGGTGGTCGAGCTCCTTGGCCTCCGTGCCGTCGCCGTAGAGGTCGGCGGCGCCGCTGTCCGTGATCAGCTGGACGCGGGCACCGGGCACCCTCAGGTCGGGGACGTTCACGATGGCCTCCCAGCCACCCGGGTCGGTGGTCGGCAGGTCGGCCCGCTTCACGGGTGCGTGACCGGGGACCCCGTCCCACTGGTAGAGCGCGTACGGATCCGAGTTGTCGTCGGCGGCCCAGGAGCCGGCCAGGATCAGATACTGGTCGGCCGCGTTCTTCCTGATGTCACGGATGGACAGTCCACCGAGGTTCAGTTCGACGGGTTCACCGATGGCCGCCTTGGCACCGGTCGCCAGGACCTGGTCGAAATTGGTGACCGGCACGAGCAGCGCCTTGCCGCCCAGCGCCGCCGGCGCCAGCGGAGCCCGGAAGCCCACGTACGCGGTCGTGGTCGAGCCGGGAGCGAACTCCAGCCCCTCCACGTTGAACCCGTCGACCTGCTTCGGCACCTCACCCGCCGCCGTACCGGCCGCGAACCCGTACCGGTTCCCGTTCGCCACGTCCCACGCCACCAGGTCCTCGCGCAGCTTCCTGTAGGCGCTGCCGAAGATGATCTCGGTGTCGGCGCCCGAGCCGGTGACGGTGGTGGTGAAGACGGTGTTGCGCTCGGCCTTGTACTTGCCGTCCTTGTTGTTGCCGAGGGAGCCGGTCCAGTAGATCGTGTCGCCGACCCGGGTGGCGGCCTCGATGTCGGCCTCCTTCTTCAGGCCGAGCGTGGGGCCGAGGTCCCAGGTCCTCACCGGCGCGCCCGAGCGGGAACGGTCGTACAGGCGCAGCACGTTGGTCTCGTCGTCGGCGACGAGCACGTGGCCGCCGCCTACGTCCACGGCGGCCGAGGCGTCGGCGGATCCGGTGAGGTAACGGGTGGTCAGGGCGCCGTCCACGCGCGCCGAAGCCGCGTAGGAGAGGGTGGCCGTCGCGGTCTTCCCGCCGCGGCCGGTGACCTGGAGGGTCAGGTCGGTGTAGCCCTGCTGCCGGGGGTGGACCGTCAGTCTCCGGTCGCCGTCGGCCGTGCGCACCTGCCGTACGTCGGCCGCGTCGGCCACGGCCGGGTTGCTGGAGGAGACCACCGTGAGCCGCAGGAAACCGTCGGGGATCCCGGCCTGCTCCACGTCCACCGTCACGGACGGGTCGCCGAACGCTCCGACGGCGCCGCCCAGGTGCGTGGCGGACAGCGCGATCGTCACGTCGGCGGCCTCCGGGAAGCCGGGGGTTGCCGCTGCCGACACGGGGGCGGTGAGCCCCGCGACGAGCAGGGCCGCGGCTCCTGCGGCGCCCACGGCGCCCCAGGGGCGCGCCGGTGCAAGGCGAACGGTCACAGATGGTCCTCTCGACTCCGACTCGGCGTCAGTTCCTGACGGCCGTCGAGAAGATTCGGCCACCGTGGCCAACTCCCGGTGCACGTCACCTGTCGGCCCGGAGAACAGGGAGGGCCCCCGGCACGACCGTGCCGGGGGCCCTCACATGTACACGTCGGTCAGACGTTGAAGCCGAGCGCGCGGAGCTGCTCACGACCGTCGTCCGTGATCTTGTCCGGGCCCCACGGGGGCATCCAGACCCAGTTGATGCGAAGTTCGTTGACGATGCCGTCCGTCGCCGACTTCGCCTGGTCCTCGATCACGTCCGTCAGCGGACAGGCCGCCGAGGTCAGGGTCATGTCGAGGGTGGCGATGTTCGCGTCGTCGATGTGGATGCCGTAGATCAGGCCCAGGTTGACGACGTCGATGCCCAGCTCGGGGTCGACCACGTCGTAGAGGGCCTCGCGGACCTCTTCCTCGGTGGCCGGCTTGGTCGACGCCTCGGGCGTCGCGTTCTCGGTCATGCCGTCTTCCTCTCCGCGTCGCCCAGAGCCTGGGCCGTCGCGTCCTTCCACGCCATCCAACTCAGCAGAGCACACTTCACGCGAGCCGGGTACTTGGAGACGCCGACGAACGCGACCGCGTCCTCCAGCACCTCCTCCATGGCCTCGTCGGGTTCGATCTTGCCCTTGGACTGCATCATCTCCAGGAACACGGCCTGGATCTTCTGCGCCTCGGCGATGTTCTTGCCGACCAGCAGCTCGTTGAGCACGGACGCGCTGGCCTGGCTGATGGAGCAGCCCTGGCCCTCGTACGAGACGTCGGTGAGCGTCTCGCCGTCGTACTTCACACGCAGCGTGATCTCGTCGCCACACGTCGGGTTGACGTGGTGCACCTCGGCGTCGCCGTCGCGCAGGCCTCGCCCGTGCGGGTGCTTGTAGTGGTCCAGGATCAGTTCCTGGTACATCGAATCCAGCTTCACTGCGTCCTCGTCGCCTCGTCCGTCAGCCGAAGAAGTTCCGTACGTGCTCCAGCCCGTCGATCAGCGCGTCGACATCGGCCGGAGAGGAGTACAGGTAGAAAGACGCTCGCGTCGTCGCAGGAATTCCGTAGCGCAGGCAGACGGGGCGCGCGCAGTGGTGTCCCACGCGGACCGCGATGCCCTGCTCGTCCAGCACCTGACCGACGTCGTGCGGGTGGATGTCGCCGAGTACGAAGGAGATCGCCGCGCCGCGGTCCTCGGCCGTGGTGGGGCCGATGATCCGCAGGTCGGGCACCTCGGTGAGGCGCTTGATCGCGTACTCGGTGATCGCGTGCTCGTGCGCGGCGATCTTGTCCATGCCGATCGCGGTGAGGTAGTCCACGGCCGCGCCGAGGCCGACGGCCTGGGCGATCGGGGGCGTACCCGCCTCGAACTTGTGGGGTGCCGGGGCGTAGGTCGAGGCGTGCATCGACACGGTCTCGATCATCTCGCCGCCGCCGAGGAACGGAGGCAGGTCCTCCAGGAGCTCCTGGCGGCCCCACAGGACGCCGATGCCGGTCGGGCCGCACATCTTGTGGCCGGTGAAGGCCACGAAGTCGGCGCCGAGCGCCTGCACGTCCAGCGGCATGTGCGGAGCGGCCTGCGAGGCGTCGATCAGCACCAGCGCGCCGACGTCCTGCGCGCGCCGGACGATCGCCTCGACCGGGTTGACCGTGCCCATGATGTTGGAGACCAGCGTGAAGGAGACGATCTTCGTCTTCTCCGTGATGACCTCTTCGATGTTGGACAGGTCGAGCCGGCCGTCGTCGGTGAGGCCGAACCACTTCAGCTTCGCGCCGGTGCGCTGCGAGAGCAGCTGCCACGGGACGATGTTGGAGTGGTGCTCCATCTCCGTGATGGCGATCTCGGTCTCGCGGTCGACCCGGTAGGGCTCGTCCGCCCAGCCGAGCATGTTCGCGACCAGGTTGAGCGACTCCGAGGCGTTCTTGGTGAAGATCACCTCGTCGCGGCTCGGTGCGTTGATGAAGGCGGCGACCTTGTCGCGAGCACCCTCGTACAGCGCCGTGGCCTCCTCGGCGAGCACGTGCACGCCGCGGTGGACGTTGGCGTTGTGCTGCTCGTAGTACTCGTTCAGCGCGTCGAGTACCTGGCGCGGCTTCTGCGAGGTCGCAGCGTTGTCCAGGTAAACGATCTTCTTCCCGTCGTGGACCACACGATCCAGCAGGGGGAAGTCCTTGCGGATCGCCTCGATGTCGAGGAGGCCAGGCAGCTGTGTCACGCGGTCGCGCCACCCTTCGTGCTGTACGACTCGTAGCCTTCCGCCTCCAGCTTGTCGGCGAGCTCGGCGCCACCGGACTCGGCGATGCGGCCCTCGGAGAAGACGTGGACGAAGTCGGGCTTGATGTAGCGGAGGATCCGCGTGTAGTGCGTGATCAGCAGCGTGCCGACCTCACCGGTCGCGTGGACGCGGTTGACGCCCTCGGAGACCTGACGCAGGGCGTCCACGTCGAGGCCGGAGTCGGTCTCGTCGAGGATCGCGATCTTCGGCTTCAGGAGCTCCAGCTGGAGGATCTCGTGGCGCTTCTTCTCACCGCCGGAGAAGCCCTCGTTGACATTGCGCTCGGCGAAGGCCGGGTCCATCTGGAGCTGCTCCATCGCGGACTTGACCTCCTTCACCCAGGTACGCAGCTTCGGCGCCTCGCCGCGGATGGCGGTGGCCGAGGTGCGCAGGAAGTTGGAGACCGAGACGCCGGGGACCTCGACCGGGTACTGCATGGCGAGGAACAGGCCGGCGCGGGCGCGCTCGTCGACGGACATCTCCAGGACGTCTTCGCCGTCGAGGGTCACGGTGCCACCGGTGATGGTGTACTTCGGGTGACCGGCGAGCGAGTACGCGAGGGTGGACTTGCCGGAGCCGTTCGGACCCATGATGGCGTGCGTCTCACCCTGCTTGACGGTGAGGTCGACGCCCTTGAGGATCTCGCGGGCGCCGTTCTCGGCCTCGACGGAGACGTGCAGGTCGTGGATTTCAAGCGTTGCCATGGATACCTCAGGACTCCTGGGTGAGGGAGACGAGCACGTCGTCCCCTTCGATCTTTACGGGGTAAACGGGGACGGGGCGCGTCGCGGGCAGACCGGAGGGCTTGCCGGTGCGCAGGTCGAAGGCCGACCCGTGCAGCCAGCACTCGATCTGGCAGTCCTCGACCTCACCCTCCGAGAGGGAGACGTTCGCGTGCGAGCAGATGTCGTTGATCGCGAACACCTCCCCGTCGGTGGAGACGATGGACACCGGCGTTCCGTCGAGTTCCACCCGCTTGGGGGTGTTCTCCTCGAGCTCGCTCAGCGCGCAGGCCTTGATGTAGGTCATCAGACGGCCGCCGCCAGCTCGGCCTCGATCTTCGCGATCAGGCGCTCCTCGATGTCCGCGACACCGATCTGCTGGACGAGCGAGGCGAAGAAGCCGCGCACGACCAGGCGGCGGGCCTCGTCGGCCGGGATGCCACGGGACCGCAGGTAGAACAGCTGCTCGTCGTCGAAGCGGCCGGTCGCGGAGGCGTGGCCGGCTCCGACGATCTCGCCGGTCTCGATCTCCAGGTTCGGCACCGAGTCGACCCGCGCGCCGTCCGTGAGGACGAGGTTGCGGTTCATCTCGTAGGTGTCGGTGCCCTCGGCGGTCTTCTCGATGAGCACGTCACCGATCCAGACGGCGTGGGCGTCCTGGCCCTGGAGCGCGCCCTTGTAGACCACGTTCGACTTGCAGTGCGGGGCGTCGTGCGTGACCAGGAGGCGGTGCTCCTGGTGCTGGCCGGCGTCCGTGAAGTACAGGCCGAGCATCTCGGCCTCGCCGCCCGGGCCGGCGTAGCTGACGCGCGGGTGCAGGCGGACCACGTCGCCGCCGAAGGTGACGACCACGGACTTGAAGCTCGCGTCGCGGCCGATCAGCGCGTTGTGCTGCGAGGTGTGGACGGCGGTGTCGTCCCAGTCCTGGACGGACACGAAGGTCACCTTGGCGCCGTCGCCGACGAGGATGTCGACGTTGGCGGCGCGCACGCCGTCACCGGTGTGGTCGATCACGATGATCGCCTCGGCGAACGGCTTGATGTCGAAGACGGTGTGACCGAAGGTCGTACCGCCCTCACCGTGCAGCGCGACGCGGATCGGCTCGGCGAGCACGGTCTCCTTGGGCACGGTGACGACCGTGGCCTTGGCGAAGGAGGAGAACGCCTGGGCGGAGACCCGGTCGACGGGCGTGCCGGCCTTGCCGATCCGCTCGTCGCCGCGCTCGACGGATTCAACCGTGACGCCCTCGGGCGCGTCGATCTGGGCCTTCATGGTGCCGTTGGCGACCGCGGTGCCGTCGTGCAGGCCCTTGAGGCGGGCCAGCGGGGTGAACCGCCACTCCTCCTCGCGGCCGTGCGGAACCGGGAAGTCGGCCACGTCGAAGGACGGGGGCGCGCTCATCCGGGTGGCGACGGTGGACTCGGCGGCCACCGCGATCGCGCCGGCGGTGGTGGAGCCCGCCGGAATGTTCTGAGCCTCAGCCATGGCTGTCGTCTTGCTCTCTTCCTTCGTCAAAGAATGTGCTGCGGGTGGTACGGGCGGCCGGGACTAGCCGACCGAGCCCTCCATCTGCAGCTCGATCAGCCGGTTCAGCTCCAGCGCGTACTCCATGGGCAGCTCCTTCGCGATCGGCTCGACGAAGCCGCGCACGATCATGGCCATGGCCTCGAACTCGGTGAGGCCGCGCTGCATCAGGTAGAACAGCTGGTCGTCGGAGACCTTGGAGACGGTCGCCTCGTGGCCCATGGTCACGTCGTCCTCGCGGACGTCCACGTAGGGGTACGTGTCCGAGCGGGAGATCGTGTCGACGAGCAGCGCGTCGCACAGCACGTTGGACTTCGAGCCCGCGGCGCCCTCGCCGATCTCGACCAGACCGCGGTACGAGGTGCGGCCGCCGCCTCGGGCCACCGACTTGGAGACGATGTTCGAGGAGGTGTTCGGCGCCATGTGGACCATCTTGGAGCCGGCGTCCTGGTGCTGGCCCTCGCCCGCGAAGGCGATGGACAGGGTCTCGCCCTTGGCGTGCTCGCCCATCAGGTAGACGGCCGGGTACTTCATGGTGACCTTGGAACCGATGTTGCCGTCGATCCACTCCATGGTCGCGCCCTCGTACGCCACGGCGCGCTTGGTGACCAGGTTGTAGACGTTGTTCGACCAGTTCTGGATCGTCGTGTAGCGGCAGCGGCCGCCCTTCTTGACGATGATCTCGACCACGGCGCTGTGCAGCGAGTCCGAGGAGTAGATCGGGGCGGTGCAGCCCTCGACGTAGTGGACGTAGGCGTCCTCGTCGACGATGATCAGCGTCCGCTCGAACTGGCCCATGTTCTCCGTGTTGATACGGAAGTAGGCCTGGAGCGGGATGTCCACGTGGACACCCTTGGGGACGTAGATGAACGAGCCGCCCGACCACACCGCGGTGTTCAGCGAGGCGAACTTGTTGTCGCCGACCGGGATGACCGTGCCGAAGTACTCCTGGAAGAGCTCCGGGTGCTCCTTGAGCGCGGTGTCCGTGTCGAGGAAGATGACGCCCTGCTCCTCCAGGTCCTCGCGGATCTGGTGGTAGACGACCTCGGACTCGTACTGGGCCGCGACACCGGCGACGAGGCGCTGCTTCTCCGCCTCCGGGATGCCGAGCTTGTCGTACGTGTTCTTGATGTCCTCGGGCAGTTCCTCCCACGAAGCGGCCTGCTTCTCGGTGGAACGCACGAAGTACTTGATGTTGTCGAAGTCGATGCCCGAGAGGTCGGAGCCCCAGTTCGGCATGGGCTTCTTGTCGAACAGCTTGAGACCCTTGAGGCGGAGCTTCAGCATCCACTCCGGCTCGGACTTCTTCGCCGAGATGTCGCGGACGACATCCTCGGACAGACCCCGCTTGGCAGCGGCGCCGGCCGCGTCGGAGTCGGCCCAGCCATATTCGTAGGTGCCCAGGCCATCGAGCTCAGGGTGAGCAGTCTCCGTGGTCATGCGGGGTTCCTCCCGGCCGTACTTGCAGATACTGATGTGTCGGTCTGTGGGGCGCTCGCGCTACGCGGGATGAACGTGGTGCACACCCCGTCGCCATGGGCGATCGTCGCGAGTCGCTGCACATGTGTCCCGAGCAGGCGGGAGAAGACCTCGGTCTCCGCCTCGCAGAGCTGCGGGAACTGCTCGGCGACATGTGCGACCGGGCAGTGGTGCTGGCAGAGCTGTTCACCGCTGTGCGGACCGGGAGCGCTCTTCGCCGTAGCAGCGTACCCGTCCGCGGTCAACGCCTTGGCCAGGGCCTCCGTGCGGTCCGCCGGGGCCGCCGCTTCGACGGCCTCCCGGTAGCCCAGCGCCTGCGTCTCCATCCGGGACCGGGCGAAGGCGGCGACGGCCGCCTCGCCCCGCTCGCCGCCGCCGACGGACTGCGCGATCCAGCGCAGGGCGTCCGCGGCGAGCGTGTCGTAGGACTGGTCGAAGGCGTCGCGGCCGCAGTCGGTGAGCGCGAAGACCTTGGCGGGCCGACCCCGGGTGCGCGCGCCGTACACGCGCTGCTCACGGGGTTCGACCACGTCGTCGGCGACGAGCGTGTCGAGGTGGCGGCGCACGGCGGCCTGGGTGAGGCCGAGGCGCTGTGCGAGGTCGGCGACGGTGGACGGGCCGTGGTCCAGGATCGAGCGCGCCACGCGGTTGCGGGTTGACCGCTCCCCGCTGGCGAGCTCCCCCTGGGGGGCCTCGTTCTGCCGTTCGCCGTATTTCACAACGCCATTGTTGCGTAATTAACCGAGCCCCGACAAGCCGTGACGGAGGCCACTCCTGGTGGCCTCCATCACTAAGGGTTACCTAATTTATCGACGCAGAGTTATTCGGAGGGGAGCAATCCGTTTTCCCTCCGGGCCCCGCCGGTGAACCAGTACACGGCTCCCACCAGCAGTCCTCCGCCCACGACGTTGCCCGGCACGGTGAACATCAGATTCCGGAAAAGATCACCGAACGACGCTGAGCCATCCAGGATCGCGAGGCTGAAAAGGGCCATGTTCGCGACACAGTGTTCGAAACCCACCGCGACGAATACGGCCACCGGCAGCCACAGCACGAAGATCTTCGCGGCGTCCCCCCGGGCCCGGGTGAACATCCAGATGCCCAGGCAGACGAGCATGTTGCACAGCACCGCGCGCCAGAACAGCTGCCCGCCGCCCAGGGCGGTCTTCCCGTGCACCATCTCGGCGAGCATGGCCCGCGCGGAGGGCGAGGAGGTCACCCCCGAGGCGTGCACCATGGCGCCGAAGGCGAAGGCCCCCAGCAGGTTGCCGCCCAGGCACAGGGCCCACGAGGAGAGCAGGTCCCTGATGCCGGTCCGGCCGGACAGGGCGCCGACCAGCATCACCATCACGTTGCTCGTGAAGAGCTGGGCGCCGGCGAACATCACGATCGTCAGCGCGATCGGGAAGACCGCGCCCTCCAGCAGCTTCACCCCCGCCGAGCCCTTGGCCGCGAACGGCGAGACCGCCACCAGCAGCAGCACCTCGCCGATGGCGATGTACGCCCCCGCGAGCATCGCCGACACGAAGAACCGCGGAGGATGCCCCAGGTCGTGGGCCTTGTGCTCGGCCTGCCCCGAGGTGGCTTCGACGTTCTGAGCGATGCTGTTCACCCTTCAACGCTAGGACCCGGGCCGCGCCCCGCCCGCGTGAAAAGGTCATCAATGGGCAGGCCCGTGACCCTCCCGCCCCCGGGACCTAGGACCCCCTCCCCGGCTCCGTAGACTCATCCCCCATGAGCAACGACCCCGCCGTGGAGATCCGCGGACTGGTGAAGCGGTACGGCACCAAAACAGCGGTGGACGGACTGGACCTCACCGTCCGGAGGGCCTCCGTCACCGCGGTCCTCGGTCCCAACGGCGCGGGCAAGACGACCACTGTGGAAACCTGCGAGGGCTACCGCCGCCCCGACGCCGGAACCGTCCGCGTCCTCGGCCTCGACCCGGTCGCCCAGGCCGAGGCTCTGCGCCCCCGGATCGGCGTGATGCTCCAGTCCGGAGGCGTCTACTCCGGAGCCCGCGCCGTCGAGATGCTGCGCCACATGGCCAAGCTGTACGCCGACCCGCTCGACGTGGACCCCCTGGTCGAGCGCCTCGGCCTCGGCGGCTGCGGCCGCACCCCCTACCGCCGGCTCTCCGGCGGCCAGCAGCAGCGCCTGGCCCTGGCCATGGCCGTGGTCGGCCGGCCCGAGCTGGTCTTCCTGGACGAGCCGACCGCGGGCCTCGACCCGCAGGCCCGCCGAGCGACCTGGGACCTCGTACGGGAACTGCGCGCGGACGGGGTCACCGTCGTCCTCACCACCCACCACATGGACGAGGCCGAGCAGCTCGCGGACGAGGTCGCCATCATCGACGCGGGCCGGGTCATCGCCCACGGCAGCCCCGAGGAACTGTGCCGCGGCGGCGCCGAGAACACCCTGCGCTTCACCGGCCGCCCCTCGCTCGACCTCGCCTCGCTCCTCAAGGCGCTCCCGGACGGCACCGAGGCCGCCGAGCTGCTCCCCGGCGTCTACCGGGTGACCGGCGCCGTCGACCCCCAGCTGCTCGCCACCGTCGCCTCCTGGTGCGCGCAGCACGGCGTGATGCCCGACAGCCTCTCGGTGGAGCGGCACACGCTCGAAGACGTCTTCTTGGAACTGACCGGTAAGGAGCTGCGCGCATGAGCGCCGGTACGTTCACCCCCCGGCCGGGGGCCGCGCCCGTGTCCCGCATGATCCTCGCGCAGACGGCGCTGGAGACCCGGATGCTGCTGCGCAACGGGGAGCAGCTGCTGCTGACCGTGATCATCCCGGCGCTGCTGCTGACCCTCTTCTCGGCCGTCGACATCGTCGACACGGGTTCAGAGGAGTCCGTGGACTTCCTCGCCCCCGGCATCCTGGCCCTCGCCGTGATGTCCACCGCCTTCACCGGCCAGGCCATCGCCACCGGCTTCGACCGCCGCTACGGCGTCCTCAAGCGGCTCGGGGCCTCCCCCCTGCCGCGCTGGGCGCTGATGGCCGCCAAGACCCTGTCGGTGCTGGTCACCGAGGTGCTCCAGATCGCCCTGCTGACGGTGATCGCCCTCGCGCTGGGCTGGTCCCCGCACGGGAACCCGCTGTCGGTCGCCGCGCTGGTCCTGCTCGGCACCGCCGCCTTCTCGGGGCTCGGACTGCTGATGGCGGGCACCCTCAAGGCGGAGATCACCCTGGCCGCCGCCAACCTGGTGTTCCTGCTGCTGCTGGTCGGCGGCGGGGTGATCGTTCCGCTGGAGAAGTTCCCGGACGCCGTCCAGGCCGCTCTGGGCCTGCTGCCCATCTCCGCCCTGTCCGACGGTCTGCGCGAGGTGCTCCAGCACGGCGCGGCACTGCCCTGGGGCGACGCGGCCGTGCTGGCGGCCTGGGCCGTACTCGGTCTGGGCGCCGCGGCACGGCTCTTCCGCTGGGAATGAAACCCCTCCCCTCGCGGCGGAAAAGCCGCGAGGATGGACGCCTCCACACATGAAGCCGGGGGGCGGACATGGTGCAGCGGGAGGCCGTACTTCGGCTGGACGAGCAGTGGGCACGGGTGCGGTCGGGGGCGGCGCACGCGGAGCCGCGGGAGCGCGAACGGCTCCTCGACGAGCTGATCGGCGCCCTGCGCCCGCTCGGCGACGACCCCGAGTGCACCGCGCGGCTGGGGCTGCGCCTGGCTGACCGGGCCGCCCTGCGCTTCGCCGAGGGGGACCGCGCCGGCGCCCTCGCCACCATCGAGGAGGGGCTGCGGAGCTCCGAGCGCGCGGCCCCGTACTCGCCCGAGTTCGCCCGCTGGTACGCACGCGGGCTGATCAACCACGGCGTCTGGCTGGCCTGGCCGCTGAGCGACGGGGCCCGGTTGCCGAGGCACCCGCTGGGGCCGGCCGCCTCCGAGGGCCCGACCGCCATGGAACGGGCCGCCGGCGAGCGCGCCCGCGACCTGACCCGCACCGCCGTCGAAGTGTGGTCGGGCCTGGACCAGCGGGATCCCGTCAACCGGCGGGGGCTCGCGCAGGCGAAGGTGTTCCTCGGGGACCGGCTCGCCGAGCTGGGCCTCGCCGAGGAGGCGGCGGCCTGGGCGGTGGATGCGGAGGGCGACTTCCGGCAGCTGCTGCTCGCGGACACCGGCCCTGAGGAGTCCGAGGAGGCCGAGGAGGCCCTGGACCACATCGGCCGCCAGCTGGAGCTGCGCCTGCGCTTCCTGGCCTTCGCCTCCCTGGTCCGGCTGCGCACGCAGGGGCTGCTGCCCGAACGGCTGCTGCCGCAGGCCGTGGTGGCCGCCCGCATCCAGGGGGTGGCGGAGGACGAGATCGCCGCCCGGCTGGGACTGGGCGCCGAACAGGTGCACACGATGCTGGACGTCACGCCCTGGGTCGCGGTGTGGCGGGTGGAGGTGCGCGGGGCCGACGGCCTGTGGAACGTACTCCACCATCCGTGGCACAGCTCGACAGAAGTAAGAAACAGGACAGCTGCGGACGTAGCGTCAGAAGTGGTGCACGCCTTCACGGCGTCGGCCGACTGCCCCGGAGACGGCGCCCCTTGGCGCATCCTCCTGTGGTGGCACGAGGAGGGCGATCCCGCCGGGGCCCGGTTCCGGCTGACGGGCGGCCCCGACGCACCGCCCGTCGCCACCCCCTCGTGAAACTTTGCACAAGGCGGCGCATACGATAGGCGCCGTGTTGAACCCATTCGCATACATCGCCGGCCGCTGGACGCCGTCACCTCGGACCGTCCGGCGCGCCGCGTCCGCCGCGCTCCTGATGAGCGTGGCCATCATCGTCACCGGCGGCGCGGTGCGGCTGACCGGATCCGGTCTCGGCTGCGACACCTGGCCCAAGTGCACCGACGACAGCCTGGTCGTGACGCAGGCGCAGGGCTTCCACGGCGCCATCGAATTCGGCAACCGCATGCTGACGTACGTGCTCAGCGCGGCCGTCGGCTGGTTCATCCTCGCGGCGCGCTCGGCCAAGCCCCGGCGGCACTCGCTGACGAAGCTCGGCTGGGTCCAGTTCGCCCTCGTGATGGGCAACGCGGTCCTCGGCGGCATCACCGTCCTGACGGGACTCAACCCGTACAGCGTCGCCGGCCACTTCCTGCTCGCCACCGGCCTGATCGCGGTCACCACCGTCTCCTGGCAGCGCACCCGCGAGGGCGACGGCCTGCCCCGGCCGCGCGTGCCCGGTCCGGTGCGCAAGCTGTCGTGGGCGCTGATCGCCACCACCCTCGTGCTGATCGCGGCGGGCACGGTCGTCACCGGATCCGGACCGCACGCCGGCGACAAGAGCGAGATCAAGCGGATGCCGTTCGACTGGGCGGCCACCGCCCACGTGCACGCCATCGCCGCCTGGCTGGTGTGCGCGCTGGCCGTGGCGATGTGGCTGGCGCTGCGGGTCGTGGACGCCCCCACCGACACCCGGGCCCGCGCCCGCGACCTGCTGATCGTGCTGCTTGCGCAGGGCGGCATCGGTTACGTGCAGTTCTTCACGGAGCTGCCGGAGGTCCTGGTCGCCGCCCACATGCTCGGCTCCTGCCTGGTGTGGATCGCGGTGCTCCGGATCGCGCTGAGCCTGCGCGAGCGGCCCGTGGAGCAGGCGGAGGTCCCGGCCCAGGGCGACCCGCAGCTCTCCACCGTCTGATCCGGAGGACGGGCCCTACCCCCGCTCGTCCAGCCGGTACACGCGGCGGGCATTGCCCGCCGCGACCAGGGCGGCCACCCGGTCGGCGTCCCGCCAGGACCAGGCCCCGTCGGCGACCCAGCCGCCCAGCACCCGCCCCAGCGCCTCCCGGAACACCAGCGCGCCGACCGCGTGCAGTTCCGGGAGCCGGCTCCCGCCGCTGGAGAACATCAGCTTCCCGAACGGCGCGAGCTCCAGCAGCTCCGCCAGCACCGTCGCGGCGCCCGCGCCGGTCCGGCCGAGGGCCGTGCCCGTGTCGGCGTAGACGTGCGGGAAGGCCGCGGCCAGCGCCGCCGCGTGCCGGTGGTGGGGGTACGCGCCCAGCAGGACGAGCCGCGCGCCCAGGCCCTCGGTGGCCCGTACGAAGCCGGTCAGCGAGGCCTGCTCCTCCGCGCAGGCGCGCAGCTGGAGCGGCAGCCCGGAGGAGACCGCGCTCCACAGCAGGTGCCGCAGCAGCACGGGGTCCCGCAGGGCCCCGCCCCTGGCCCGCCGCTCCAGCCACCGCCCGGCCGCCCCGCGCACCTCGCCGGGACCGGGCGGCTCGGCGGCGAAGCCCGGTCCGGGGGCGCAGGTGAAGGCCGCGGCGCCGGCGGCGGCGTGGTGGACGGCCTCGGCGAGGTTGGCGAGGAAGGCGGCCACCGTCCCGGAGGTGTCGGCGACCTGCTCGGCCAGTAACTCCAGCCGGACCGCCTCCAAGGCCTCGGCGTCCCCGGCGAGCGCCAGCTCCTTGGGCCCGGTGAGGTCCCCGGACTCCCCGGTGTCGACCAGGTAGGCGGTGACTCCGGAGCCCCGCAGCAGCAGTCGCGCCGACTCGGCCGCGCCGAGCTCGCGGCGCCGGGCCAGATAGCGGGCGGGGGCGGCGTGCGGTTCCAGGCCGAGCAGCGGCGGGCACCAGCGGCGCACGGCGAAGCCGGTCTGGGTGTCGAAGAAGGTGGTGCCCGCGGCGGGCGGGCCCGCCGCGGGGAGCAGCTGGGCCTCGAAGGTGCCCAGGCCCAGCTCCGTACGGAGTACTCCGTGGCAGTACTGGTCCACCAGGGGCGGCGTTTCGATCATCCGGGCATCCCGTTGCGGACGTGAGGAAGGGGCTTCCACACGTCCTAACGGGTGAGCGGGGTGTGAGGTGTTTCTCGCGCTGTTGACCGAGACGGCACCGGAGCGCCGGGAGGCCGGTTCAGGCCGCCGGGTTGGCGGCTCCGCCGAGCTGGATGCCGGCCATCCGCGACCACTCGTACGGGCCGGTCTTCACGCGCGCGGCGAACTCCCCGTCGAACTCCTCGTGGAGGGTCAGCCCGGCCTTCTCGGCGGCCAGCCGCGCCACGGCGAAGGTGGGGGCGACCAGGTCGCCCCAGCCGCCGTCGGTGCCCACGAGGACGATGCGGGTGCCGGCCTGGCCGATGTGGGCGAGCTGGCCCTCGGCGCCGCCGTGCTGCTTGGCGAACGCGCCGATCTGCTTGGCCAGCTTCGCCGCCGTACGGTCCTGCTTCTTGTCCGCGGCCTGCGAGGAGCCTGCGGTGTCTGCGGTGTCTGCCATGGGAGGCATGCTACCGGTGAGTAATCAGCGGAGGAAGGGATCCACGGCCACCGCCACGAACAGCAGCGACACGTAGGTGATGGACCAGTGGAACAGGCGCATCTCCTTGAGCTTCCCGCCCGTCACACCCGCCTTGGCCCGTGCGTGCAGCGCGTGCGCCTCCCACAGCCACCAGCCGCCCGCGAGCAGCGCGACCGAGGTGTAGAACCAGCCCGTGTAGCCCAGCGGGGTCAGCAGCAGCGAGACCGCCACCATCACCCAGCTGTAGAGCACGATCTGACGGGCCACGACCTTGTTCCCGGCCACGACCGGCAGCATCGGCACGCCGACACGCGCGTAGTCGTCCTTCACCTTCATCGACAGCGGCCAGTAGTGCGGCGGCGTCCAGAAGAAGATGACGAGGAAGAGGATGACCGCGGCCCAGGAGACCTCGTTCTTGACCGCCGACCAGCCGATCAGCACCGGCATGCAGCCCGCGATGCCGCCCCAGACGATGTTCTGGGCGGTGCGCCGCTTCAACAGCATCGTGTAGATGACGACGTAGAAGAGGAGCGCGCCGAGGGCGAGCGCCGCCGACAGCCAGTTGACGAGCAGCCCGAAGAACAGGGTGGAGACCACGGCGAGGGTGATGCCGAAGGCCAGGCACTCGCGCGGGCTGACCATGCCGGTCACCAGCGGGCGCTGCGAGGTCCGGTCCATCAGCGCGTCGATGTCGCGGTCGATGTACATGTTCAGCGCGTTGGCGCCGCCCGCGGACAGGTAGCCGCCGAAGCAGGTCGCGAGGACCAGCCACAGCGAGGGCACGCCCTGTTCGGCGAGGAACATCACCGGGACTGTGGTGATCAGCAGAAGTTCGATGATCCGCGGCTTGGTCAAAGCCACGAAAGCCATGGCCCGGGCCCCGAACGGCCGGTGACCGGGGCTCGTCCCGAGCACCCCCGCTGGACGGGATTCGACGGCCGTCACACGCACCCCTGAGAGAGAAACCAGCAAGCTCCGTAAGGGCTTGCACGTACCACGCCACTGTAGACGTTGGTCTTACGTCGCCCTGCGCGGGGGTCGCGTCGTGTTGGCCCGAACGGAGCTGAACAACCGGTGACGGACTGTGGGCACTCGAATAGCTGCACGCCGTTGCGGGGGTAGGCTCGGAATTGCGCCGGTGCACCGTTCGTCACCGGGATTCATACATGTGGAGAGGAGCCCTGACCCACGGTGAGCACCAAGCCGACGACCACAGAGCTCGACTGGACCGAACTGGACCAGCGGGCCGTCGACACCGCCCGCATCCTGGCCGCTGACGCGGTCCAGAAGGTCGGAAACGGCCACCCCGGTACGGCTATGAGCCTGGCCCCCGCCGCGTACACCCTCTTCCAGAAGGTCATGCGGCACGACCCGGCGGACCCCGAGTGGGTCGGCCGCGACCGTTTCGTGCTCTCTGCGGGGCACTCGTCCCTCACCCTCTACACCCAGCTGTACCTCGGCGGGTTCGGGCTGGAGCTGGACGACCTCAAGGCGTTCCGGACCTGGGGCTCCAAGACCCCCGGACACCCGGAGTACGGCCACACGGCCGGCGTGGAGACCACCACCGGCCCCCTCGGCCAGGGCATCGCCAACGCGGTGGGCATGGCCATGGCCGCCCGCTACGAGCGCGGCCTGTTCGACCCCGAGGCCCCTGCGGGCACCTCCCCGTTCGACCACATGGTCTACGCGATCGCGGGCGACGGCTGCCTCCAGGAGGGCATCTCCCACGAGGCGTCGGCCCTCGCCGGCCACCAGAAGCTCGGCAACCTGGTGCTGCTGTGGGACGACAACCACATCTCCATCGAGGGTGACACGGAGACGGCCGTCTCCGAGGACACCATGAAGCGCTACGAGGCGTACGGCTGGCACGTCCAGCGCGTCGAGCAGCAGGAGAACGGCGACCTCGACCCGAAGGCCCTGTTCGCCGCCCTCCAGGCCGCCAAGGCCGAGACGGAGCGCCCCTCCTTCATCGCGGCCCGCTCGATCATCGCCTGGCCCGCCCCGCACGCCCAGGGCACCGAGGCCTCGCACGGCTCGGCCCTCGGCGACGACGAGGTCGCCGCCACCAAGCGCGTCCTCGGCTTCGACCCGGAGCAGACCTTCGAGGTCTCCGACGCGGTCATCGCGCACACCCGCTCCCTCGGCGACCGCGGCCGCGAGGCCCGCGCCGCGTGGGAGAAGGAGTTCTCCGCCTGGCGCACCGCCAACCCGGAGCGCGCCGCCGAGTTCGACCGCGTCAACGCCAACGAGCTGCCCGCGGGCTGGGAGGACAAGCTCCCCTCCTTCGAGGCCGGCAAGGGCCTCGCCACCCGCGCCGCGTCCGGCAAGGTGCTCGAAGCGCTCGGCGCGGTCATCCCGGAGCTGTGGGGCGGCTCGGCCGACCTGGCCGGCTCCAACAACACCACCATCGACAAGAACTCCTCGTTCCTGCCGAAGGGCAACCCGCTGCCGGAGGCCGACCCGTACGGCCGCACCATCCACTTCGGCATCCGCGAGCACGCCATGGCCGCGGCCATGAACGGCATCGCCCTGCACGGCCACACCCGCATCTACGGCGGCACCTTCCTGGTGTTCTCCGACTACATGCGCAACGCCGTCCGCCTGTCCGCGCTGATGCACCTGCCGGTGACCTACGTGTGGACGCACGACTCCATCGGCCTCGGCGAGGACGGCCCGACCCACCAGCCGGTCGAGCACCTCGCCTCGCTGCGCGCCATCCCGGGCCTCAACATCGTCCGCCCGGCCGACGCCAACGAGACGGCCGTCGCCTGGCGCGAGATCCTCACGCGCCACACCAAGGTGTTCGGCAAGGGCGCCCCGCACGGTCTGGCGCTGACCCGCCAGGGCGTGCCGACGTACGAGCGCAACGAGGACGCCGCCAAGGGCGGGTACGTGCTCTTCGAGGCCGAGGGCGACGCCCAGGTCGTCCTCATCGGCACCGGCTCCGAGGTGCACCTGGCCGTCGAGGCCCGCGAGCAGCTCCAGGCCGAGGGCATCCCGACCCGCGTCGTCTCCATGCCGTCCGTCGAGTGGTTCGAGGAGCAGACCCAGGAGTACAAGGACAGCGTCCTGCCCTCCTCGGTGAAGGCCCGCGTCGCGGTCGAGGCCGGCATCGGCCTGACCTGGCACCGGTACGTCGGCGACGCCGGCCGCATCGTCTCGCTGGAGCACTTCGGCGCCTCCGCCGACGCGAAGGTGCTGTTCCGCGAGTTCGGCTTCACCGCCGAGGCCGTGGCCGCCGCCGCCAAGGACTCTCTGGCCGCCACCGCGCGCTGACGCCCGTACAAGACCAGTAGGAGATGCAAATCCCATGACAGACGCACTCAAGCGCCTCTCCGACGAGGGCGTGGCGATCTGGCTGGACGACCTGTCCCGCAAGCGCATCACGTCCGGCAACCTGGCGGAGCTCATCGACCAGTCGCACGTGGTCGGTGTCACCACCAACCCGGCGATCTTCCAGAAGGCGATCAGCGGCGGCGAGGGCTACGAGCAGCAGCTCACCGACCTCGCCACCCGCAAGGTCACCGTCGACGAGGCGCTGCGCATGATCACCACGGCGGACGTCCGCGACGCCGCCGACATCCTGCGCCCGGTCTACGACCGCACCGACGGCCAGGACGGCCGCGTGTCGATCGAGGTCGACCCGCGCCTGGCCCACCAGACCGCGGCGACCATCGCCGAGGCCAAGCAGCTCGCCTGGCTGGTGGACCGCCCGAACACGCTCATCAAGATCCCGGCGACCAAGGCCGGCCTGCCGGCGATCACCGAGGTCATCGGCAAGGGCATCAGCGTCAACGTCACGCTGATCTTCTCGCTGGAGCGCTACCGCGAGGTCATGGACGCCTACCTCGCGGGCCTGGAGAAGGCCAAGGCCGCCGGCCTGGACCTCTCCCTGATCCACTCGGTCGCCTCCTTCTTCGTGTCCCGCGTGGACAGCGAGATCGACAAGCGCCTCGACGCGATCGGCACCGACGAGGCGAAGGCCCTCAAGGGCAAGGCGGCGCTCGCCAACGCCCGTTTGGCCTACGAGGCCTACGAAGAGGTCTTCTCCTCGGACCGCTGGACCGCCCTGGAGCGGGTCGGCGCCAACAAGCAGCGCGCGCTGTGGGCCTCGACGGGCGTCAAGGACCCGGCGTACAAGGACACCCTGTACGTGGACGACCTGGTCGCCCCGAACACGGTGAACACCATGCCGGAGGCCACCCTGGAGGCCACCGCCGACCACGGTCAGATCACCGGTGACACCGTGCGCGGCACCTACGAGCAGGCCCGCGCCGAGCTCGATGCGGTCGCGAAGCTGGGCATCTCGTACGACGATGTGGTGCAGCTGCTCGAGGACGAGGGCGTCGAGAAGTTCGAGGCGTCCTGGAACGACCTGCTGAAGTCGACCGAGGCGGAGCTCGAGCGCCTCGCCCCCACGGAGGCCTGAACACCTTGTCTGTAAACGGAGCGAACCCGCTTCGTGACGCACAGGACCGGCGGCTCCCGCGCATCGCGGGGCCGTCCGGCCTGGTCATTTTCGGCGTTACGGGTGACCTGTCGCGCAAGAAGCTGATGCCTGCCGTCTACGACCTCGCCAACCGCGGCCTGCTGCCTCCGGGCTTCTCACTGATCGGGTTCGCCCGCCGGGAGTGGGAGCACGAGGACTTCGCCCAGGAGGTGTACGAGGCCGTCAAGGAGCACTCGCGCACGCCGTTCCGGGAGGAGGTCTGGCAGCAGCTGGTGCAGGGCTGCCGGTTCGTGCAGGGCGACTTCGACGACGACGCGGCCTTCGAGACCCTGAAGGCGACGATCGACGAGCTCGACAAGGCGCAGGGCACCGGCGGCAACTTCGCCTTCTACCTGTCCGTGCCGCCGAAGTTCTTCCCCAAGGTGGTCCAGCAGCTCAAGAACCACGGGCTGGCGCAGAAGGAGGGCTCCTGGCGGCGTGCCGTCATCGAGAAGCCCTTCGGTCACGACCTGAAGAGCGCCGAGGAACTCAACAAGGTCGTCCACGAGGTCTTCCCGCGTGACGAGGTCTTCCGGATCGACCACTACCTCGGCAAGGAGACCGTCCAGAACATCCTGGCGCTCCGCTTCGCCAACACCATGTTCGAGCCGATCTGGAACCGGTCGTACGTCGACCACGTGCAGATCACGATGGCCGAGGACATCGGCATCGGCGGCCGGGCCGGGTACTACGACGGCATCGGCGCGGCCCGCGACGTCATCCAGAACCACCTGCTCCAGCTGCTCGCGCTGACCGCGATGGAGGAGCCCGGCTCCTTCCACCCGAAGGCGCTGGTGGCGGAGAAGCTGAAGGTCCTGACGGCGGTCCAGCTGCCCGAGGACCTGGGCAAGCACACGGTGCGCGGCCAGTACGCGGCGGCGTGGCAGGGCGGCGAGAAGGTGGTCGGGTACCTCGAAGAGGACGGCATCGACCCCAAGTCGAAGACCGACACCTACGCGGCCATCCGGCTGGAGATCAACAACCGCCGCTGGGCGGGCGTCCCCTTCTACCTGCGGACGGGCAAGCGCCTCGGCCGCCGGGTGACGGAGATCGCGGTGGTCTTCAAGCGGGCCCCGTACCTGCCGTTCGAGTCGGGCGCGACCGAGGAGCTGGGGCAGAACGCCCTGGTCATCCGGGTCCAGCCGGACGAGGGCGTCACGGTCCGCTTCGGCTCCAAGGTTCCGGGCACCTCCATGGAGGTCCGCGACGTCACGATGGACTTCGCCTACGGCGAGTCCTTCACGGAGTCCAGCCCCGAGGCCTACGAGCGGCTGATCCTCGACGTGCTCCTCGGCGACGCGAACCTCTTCCCGCGCCACCAGGAGGTCGAACTGTCCTGGAACATCCTCGACCCGATCGAGGAGTACTGGGACAAGCACGGCAAGCCCGCGCAGTACCCGGCGGGCACCTGGGGGCCGGTCGAGGCGGACGAGATGCTCGCACGAGACGGACGGAGCTGGCGCCGGCCATGAAGATCGACCTCACGGAGACCAACTCCAGCAAGATCAACGCCGCGATGGTGCAGGCACGCCGGGACATCGGCACGCCGGCCATCGGCATGGTCCTCACGCTGGTGATCGTGACCGACGAAGAGAACGCGTACGACGCTCTCAAGTCGGCGAACGACGCGTCCCACGAACACCCCTCGCGGATCGTCGTCGTCATCAAGCGGGTCAGCCGCTCGCCGCGCAGTCGCCGCGAGGCCCGTCTCGACGCGGAAGTCCGCGTCGGGGCGGACTCCGGCAGCGGCGAAACGGTTGTGCTCCGCCTTCACGGCGAACTGGTCGACCACGCCCAGTCGGTGGTTCTCCCGCTCCTCCTGCCGGACGCTCCGGTAGTCGTCTGGTGGCCCGAGGGTGCTCCGTCCGACCTGGCGGGCGACCCGCTGGGCGCGCTGGGGCAGCGCCGGATCACGGACACGTACTCCTGCGAGCAGCCGGTCGGGGCGCTCGCGGCCCGGGCGGCGGCCTACGCGCCCGGGGACACGGACCTGTCCTGGACCCGGATCACCCCGTGGCGCTCGATGCTGGCGGCCGCGCTGGACCAGCAGGCCCTGAAGGTCACCTCTGCGACCGTGGAGGGCGAGAACGACAACCCGAGCTGCGAACTGCTGGCCATGTGGCTGGCGGACCGCCTCGGCGTGCCGGTCACGCGCACCCTCTCGGCGGGCCCGGGCCTGACGGCCGTACGCCTGGAGACCAAGGACGGCACGATCGTCCTGGACCGGGCGGACGGGTCCCTGGCCACGCTGTGCATGCCGGGGCAGCCCGACCGTGCGGTGGCGCTGAAGCGCCGCGACACGGCCGAGCTCCTGGCGGAGGAGCTCCGCCGCCTGGACCCGGACAACACGTACGAGGCCTCCCTGAAGTTCGGCGTGTCGAAGCTGGGCCCCGCGACGGAGCCGGCCTTGGCCGAAGCTCCGGCCAAGGCCGAGGCCCCGAAGCCGGCCCCCAAGCCGGCCAAGAAGGCCGCGGCCAAGTAGTACGGGCCGCTGCGCGGGGCCTCCCCCACCCCGCCCCTTCCCGCCGTACCGGATATGCGGCTCCGCCGCGGGGGGCTCCGCCCCAGACCCCGGTCCTCAAACGCCGGACGGGCTGGAAGATCCAGCCTCGCCGGCGTTTGAGGCGCGGGGGTCCGGGGGCGGAGCCCCCGGTTTCGGGAAGGGGCGGGGTGGG
>NZ_JBFBFP010000061.1:0-37285 GCF_040684275.1 Streptomyces sp. NPDC091371 | reverse complement strand
CCACTCGCTACGACAAAACCCGCGAGTCCTACCAGGCAGCCGTCACCATCGCGTCCCTGTTCCTCTGGCTCAGACCCCTTTGAAGACACGCCCTAGGTCCTCGCGCAGACCGGGAAGGGCCGGGTGGTCCGCCACGAAGACCAGCACTTGGGCCACGTGCCCGAGTGACGCCATCGCGTGGAGCAGCTCCCGCCGATCGGCTCGCTCCGGGTCTTTCAAGAGCAGGGCAGCGAGGTCCCGCAGAGTGTCGGCGCGAGTTTGGTCGTCGAGGCGAGCTAGCAGTCTGCCGAGCGACGCGCGCGTGAAGTGCTGCGCGCCGTAGGCCATGACCATGGCCGCGACCTCCCCCGGGTCTCCCGAAAGATAGGGCATCAGTTCGGGCTCTACGGCCAGCAGTCTGCCGAGCGCCAGCTCGGGCTCGACGGTCATCCGCCTGGTCCGTTCCGCATGGGCAGCCAGCTCACGCCTGTCCATGATCAGGTTCTGCTCCTGGATCAGGAGCAGCGTAGCCAAATTGAACTTCTGATCGTTGATCGCACGTTCCTTCCTGCGCCGGACCCGGTTGAGCTCGCCGTCCGCTTCCTCCAAGATCTTCCGGGCCTGAACCGCCAAGGCGTCCTGGCTGATCTGTGGCCAGTCGGCGTCCGGGATCCATGGCGCAACTACTTTCAGCAAGTCCGTCTGGGCCCAGACACCGGCTACCGACGTTGGAGCGAGGGGCGGGTGAGCACCTAGGAGCCGGAAGGCCTCCAAGGCCGGGTCCCGACCGATGGCGGCGGCGGCCGTCTCGCGATCGATCTGCTCCGCCATCGCCTGGACGGTTCCCCGGGCCCGGTCGGGGGGCTCGCTTTCCGCGAGGCGGAACAGGGTGCGCACGAGGCGGGCGCGTGTTTCGCCTGTCACGACCCGGACGAGTTCCAATGCTGCCGCGACATGAGCCTGCTGGTACTCGTGCGGGAGTGCCGACAGGACGGAGAGCGCACGGTCCACCTGACCGGTGCCGGTCAGGTGGAGGGCGTATCCGACCAGCGCCTCGGCGACGGCCTCCGGCTCGCCCTCTTCCTGCAGAGCCGTGCACAGGACGGCCGCGTGTTCGGTGGCGGCCCGGCTCAGCTCGGGCGCGACCAGCCTCAGTGCGTGGCCACGCTCGTATGGCGTGGTGATGCTCTGCACATAGGCGAGTGCCTGCCGGTCCGTCCACAGGCTGTGGTGGCGCAGCTGCGCCACCAGCCCGGGGGTGATCAGGGCCGCGTTGACCGAGGTTTCCACGATCGCGGCCTGGCAGGCGATCTGCTCCGGTAGACGAGTGGCCATTCGTCCAGAGGCAATCGCGTCGTCGTTCTCCGCCTCGGCTGCCAGGAGGGCCCTGCGTACGTCGCCCAGGTGGCCCTGGAACTCCTCGGTCGCGAACTCCCAGGCCGCACGCCAGTCGGCGCCGGCCAGCGCGAACAGTTCCGCCGCGGAGGCGTAGGCCCGTTCCAGGTGCGCTCCATAAAAGCGCACTGGGTAGGTGTGCGCCGCCCGAGCGGCCTCGCCGTCCTGCCGGACGGCCTCCAGAGTGGAACGGCCCCAGGAGAGGTACACGTCGTCATAGGTGCTCAGCTCGCCGTCCCGCGCGAGCTCGCCGCGGCGGTGCTCGGCCAAGCGCGGATGAGAGAGCGAGTAGGTGGTGTCGGTCGGCGACCTGGCGCTGTCAGTGATGACCCATCGGCCCAGATCGTGCAGGGCTGCGTTGAGTTCGTCCCCGCCCAACAGCCCGAACTGTTTGGCGATCCACAGGAGATCGAGTCTGCGGATCGGACCAAGAGCGCACGCCAGGAGGCTGTAGAGCTGTCCGACTCGGGCCCCTCTGGAGGCGATCGGCCCCCGCCAGAGCAGCTCCTGGCCCGCCCACCAGCGCTGCATGTAGCCGTCGAGACCGTACGGAGCAGGCAGGTGCTCGAGATCGGCAAGCCAGGCAGGCCGGTCGGACGCATCCTGCAACTCTTGCAGGTACAGGCCCAGAACCAACGCATCTCCATGCGTGACGTGATGGAGGATCGGCCTGGCCCGGTCCCGGAGCGTCTCCTCCAAGGGTGGCTTGAGACTCCGCAGCGCAGCGGCCACACCATCCTCGGTCAGCGGCAGGAGGTGAAGGCTCGCAGTGCTCCCGGGCGACCAGCCCAGGGCATCCCTCCATGCCTCGGTATCCGGGCGCTGCGCGGTCAGCCGGGCCGAGACCGCCACGTGCACACCGCTGCCGAAGCCGGCGGGGCGCAGCAGGGTGGGTGACACATCCCATCCGAGGCTCTCGTCGAGCCCATCGACAATCAGCACGAGTCGGCCTTGATGCGGCGCGGGCAGGGCGAGATAGTCCGCGAGCCGGTCGCGTAGCTGGTCGATGCTCGCGGCCTGCGTTGCCATCGGGTCTTCGTGGTGCAGAACGGCCAGTCTCGCCACGGCCGCCTGGAGGACGGCGTCCGCGCCGCCGATGTCGTGGCGCGCGCTGATGGGCACGAAGAGAGATGATTCCTCGTCCGACGGGGTGTTCGCCAACTGCTGCCACCAGCGCGCCAGCAGGGTGGACTTGCCGGCACCCGATGGCGCGGTCACCAGCATGCACGGCGGACCGTCGGCCGAGCGCAGCCAGGCGTCGAGCCGACCGAGCTCGGCGGCGCGGCCGCCGAACGGCCGGTGGTCGACGGCCGTTCCCAGTTGGTCGGCAAGGAACTGTTCGATTTTCGAGGCGGACGGCAGGTTGCGGCGTGGCGGCACGAACCGGAGAAGGTCTGGCCATCGCCGGGTCACCAGATCAACAGGGGTGGCGTAGAAGGTGCCGCCGAGCGCTGTCCCGTCTGGACGCGGCGGGTTCCAGCGGACGACGCCCACCGCGTAACCCGGTCCCGTTCCCACATCGGCACTCGTTCGGAACAGGACGGGCCCGCCGCTCAGGCCTTGCAATGCCTTGCCCGCCGCGGCCTCGGATGAGTACAGCTTCAGACTCGGCACCCCCCCGAAGATCGTAGTGTCGGGAGTGACGACGACTGCGCGGACATGGTCCAGATCGCCGGAGAACGGCCTTGCCAGCGGCCAACCGACCGCCAGAACCGCGTCATCGACAGGGAATCGAAGAGCACCCAGCGGGACGGATCTGAGGTTCGCCGGAGGCGAGGTGATCCGGAGAAGAGCGACGTCGAGCTCTGCGTCATGGTCTTCAAGCTCGAAGAACGTCGTGGCGCCGTCGGCGAAGACCAGTCGACCGGTGGCCGTGGGCTGCTCGCCGGAAGCTGCGCACCCACTGGAGGGGCACAGAACGTGCCATGCCGTCAGGGCGTATTCATCGGAGATCACGAAGGCCGACCCAACCCGCCCCGCGGGATCGTTGTCCGGCACGAGCCGACCGACCGCGATCGAGAACACCGGTGCTCACCCCCGCGACGGCTCACTCCGCCGGAACGACAGAGTGACTGCGAACCCTCCGGTCACCGAGGCTCTGGCCAGCACGACGCCTGATGCGGCCTCCAGCTCGACCGAGAACTCCATGTCTACCGCGTCGAGGCCCCAGCCGCCCTTCGCAAGGTCAGAACTGGCCACGAGCCGGGCGCGCAGACCGTCCGCCACCTCGTTCACCGTTGCGGCCAGCTCGTCGATCCGCTCGGCGAAGCGCTCCCGCAACGCTCCCCCGGCCAGGTTTCCCAGGTCATTCGGGTCCGGTACAACTGCCACCTGGACGGAATCAAAATCTGGACATCGCTACTCCCGCCATGGACTGCGAGCCAAATGGTCCACTTCCCATGATCCGACCGGATCTCCCCACCGGCAAACCGTCCGGGTCTGTCGACATGCACCAGCCTCGCCCGGGCAGCTCCACTCCGCCCAGCCCCTTCATCGCCGAGCTTCACCTGGTAGCAGCCGCGAACCCGACAGCAATACCGACGAGGAACCGACGCAACCTCAAAGCCCTGCGCTGCACTGACGTCTACTCTGCGCACGACAGCAACCTCCCCATTCCACTCACCAACCGCCAGCCGACCAGCATCGATCCACGGTGGGCCCACATCCCTGGTTGACGAAAAGAGAGCCCATCGGATGAGCGGATAAGGCCCCTGGAGCCCGCCTGACGGGACGCCTCACCAACAGGCCGAGGGACTGTCACGCTGTGTGCTTTTGGCCTCGACCACAGAAGGTGCGCCCACGTGATGCGGGCGGTCGAAGTCCGGCGCACGGGAGCTACTCCGCACCACCCCCGGTCCCAGCCACCGTGCTCGCTCTCCCGGCTCGGGCCGGGCGGCCCTTGTGCACGCAAATTGGCTAGATGATCCGCACCCGTCCGGTGAGTTGTTCCATGAAGGAAGGGGAGTGAGCCTGGAGCCTGCATGACACGGCGTCCATAGTTCTTTTGGGGCCGGCGGAAGGCCGGCCCCTGCATGAGGTCACCCGTCAGTACCGGCTCTTCGTCGCGTCGAGGATGATCACGTTGTTGCCGTTCTCGCTGATGCTGACGCCGGTGACATACCTGGTAAGGGGCAAGAGCATGTAGAGCGGGATGACGGAGCCTTCTTGTCCCTCCGGCACGTAGACGCGCCCCTTCCTCAGGACCGCTTCGTTGATCCAGCGCTCCCTGATACCCAGGCAGGCGGCGTAGTCGGCAGGCGTCGGGAAGTCCTTTCCCACATCCTCCCTGACCTGCTGCTGCATTCTGAGCAACTTGTGCAGGACCAGGTCGCGGCGCAGGGCTAGCGCATTGCCTCGGTACTTTCCCAGACGGGACTTGATCAACAGCATTCCGATGGCCGCCAAGGCGGCGACGGCTCCGGAGAAGATCTCGGTGAGGTAGTCCTCGGATGGCCCTGCAGGGTCAGGCGCAGGAAAGGTAAGGGTGGGTACGTACGCGGCCACGAAGAAGAAGGCCGCTACGAGCATGGTCCCGAGGGCGGTGGTGAGTGCCTGGGTGGCTCGGGCGATGTGCCGTCCGATGGTTCCTCGGTGGAGCCGGGTGGCCTGGGCGAGTTCCTCATGGGAGTAGCCGACACCCTTGGACAGCAGGATGAGTCGGCGCTGCTGCGGGGACATCTCGCGCAGTGCCTTCTCGACGTCGAGCCGGCCGGCGACGTCGTCTTCGACCTGTGACACCCACAGCACTTTGCCGCCGGCTGTGCCGGGTTCGGTCGAGTCGATCGGATCGGCGACACCCCGGCGCCTGGCCTCGTCTCGCACCTGGTTGGCGATGACCCTGTAGACGTAGGCGCCCAAGTCCTCGATGGGCTTCTTGTCCTGGTTGACCAGCGCGATCACGATCGCGTTCTGGACGATGTCCTCGGCGCCGACCCGGGAGGCCGGTATCCCGGCCTCCTTTAGGCACCGCCTGGCGTGCCGGACCAGCACCCTCCCGTTCTTCTCGTACATGGCGACGACGTCGTCCTCGAACGAACCCCGGTCAGGCTCGGGCATTCCTACCCCCGCTCCGTACGGCCTTGGCCTCGGCCTCGGCCAGTACCCCGCCCATACGGGCGCGGATGATCTCGGCCTTCCCCTTCGCCTCCTGCCGGGCGGCCTCTCCGCGGGCCCTGATCAGGAGGGCTTCCCCCTGCGCCCGGTTACGGTCGGCCGCGCTCTTGATCAGCTTCGTCATGCCCGAAAGCAGCACCACCGCCAGCGCCACCAAGACGAACTCCATCTCAGATCCCTTCATGTTGACCCCGGCGGCCAGCTTCCGGGGATCGTTCACTGAAGAAGGGGAGACGCACGGCCTGCTGCATGACACCGCAGGCACTCTTGTTTTGGCCTCAGCCACAGAAGGTGCGCCCACGCGATGCCCGCGGCCGAAGTCCGGCCCGCGGGGCCATACTCCGCACCACCCCCCGCACCAACCACTGCGCTAGCGGGGACCGTACGACGGCAGACCACCCCCGCCCAAGGCGGGCTCGTCGACAAGGCCACCAAGGGAAAGCGCGCCCGCAAGGTACCCCTGATCGAGGAAGTACGGCCGATGGTTGCCCAGCGGCTGCTGGCCGTCGGCAATGACCCCGATGCCCGGATCTTCTTCGGACCGCGTGGCGGTCGCATCTCCACTGCGGTCCTGCGCGACGCCACTCACTGGGACGACGTCGTCGCGGAACTCGGCTTCGAACACCTACGACGGCACGACCTGCGCCACACCGGACTGACCTGGTTCGCCGACGCCGGCGTGCCGCTCCACGTCCTGCGCAAGATCGCCGGGCACGGCTCGCTGACCACCACTCAGCGGTACCTGCACCCCGACGCCGGCCAGATCACCGCAGCTGGTGCCGCGCTGTCTGCGCACCTCATGGTGCTCCGTGCACCTCGTTCGCTGCCAGTCACGGTCGTCACCGCAATCTGACCCGCACTGACGCCCTGGTCCCCAACTGGTCCCCAAAAACGATCAAGGGGCCGTTTTGGATTGCTCCAAAACGGCCCCTGACCTGCGACTCTTACGAGTCGGGACGACAGGATTTGAACCTGCGACCCCTTGACCCCCAGTCAAGTGCGCTACCAAGCTGCGCCACGTCCCGTTGTGCCTGTGATCTGGGGTTTTCCCCTCACCGCCGGGCACATGCAGAACATTACCCCACGCTGAGGGGTGCGCATGCACCGGTAATCGGCCCGGGGGAGGATGTGTGGGTGAACGCACGGGATCGGGATGTCGACGGGCGGGCGCGGAGCGCTCGGCCCAGGGATGGGCTGGGGCGGCCGTTGCCCTACGGGGCGCCGGGGGTGGAGCGGCAGCCCGAGGGGGTGGTGCGCTCGCCCCGGGAGACCGTGCGCGAGGCGCAGCGGCTGCTGGACGCCGGGATGCCCTTCCACGCGCACGAGGTGTTCGAGGACGCGTGGAAGTCAGGGACCGAGGCCGAGGCGCCGCTCTGGCGGGGGCTCGCCCAGCTCGCGGTCGGGCTGACGCACGCGGCACGCGGGAACGCGGTCGGCGGGGCGCGGCTGCTGCGGCGCGGGGCCGATGGCCTGGCCGGGCGGGGCGAGGCGTACGGGATGGACGTGGCGGGGCTGGTCCGGTGGGCCCGGGAGCTGGCGGGCCGGGTGGCGGCCGGGGAGCGGATCGACCCGGCGGGCGAGGCACCCCGGCTGATCCCCCCGCCGGGCGGCTAGGGGCCGAGGAGGATCACTTCCAGGGTGCGGGGGCCGTGCACGCCCTCCACCCGGTCCAGTTCGATGTCGCTGGTGGCGGAGGGGCCGGAGATCCAGGTCAGCGGGCGGGTGGGGTCGAGGCGTTCGAGGGCCTGCGGTACGGAGTCCACGAGTTGCCCGGGGACGCGGACCACGCAGATGTGGTGGTCGGCGATCAGGGTGATGCGGCGCCGGCCCTGGTCGGGGCCGCCGTCCAGGACGATCGTGCCGGTCTCGGCGATGGCGAGGGCGCAGCCGGTGACCACGCTGTCGACCCGGTCGAGTTCGTACGGGGTGGACTCGGCGCGGTCGTGGACGCGGGCCGGGCCGGCCGCCGCGAGCCAGTGCGGGGGCAGGGCGGGCGGTACGAGGACCGTCCGCGAGCCGTGTTCGGCGAGGAGCCGCGTGAGCAGCGGGGCGATGCCGTCCTCGTCGGTGCGGTGGACCTTCGCGCGGTACTCGGTGAGGTTGGCGGCGAGCAGGTCGGCGCTCTCGGCCGGGGTGCGGGCGCCGTGGACCCGCAGGTAGTCGCGGGGGACTTCGGCGTCCGGGCCGGAGGCCGCCCGGCGGATGCGGGCCAGGATGCGGTCCTTGCTGCTCACTGCGGGGTCTCCCGTTCGCGGTCGGTCCACCAGTCGCGGAAGGACCGCGCCGGGACGGCGGGCAGTTCGCGCGTGTCGGTCCAGGCCCGTCCGGGTCCCGGGAGCCGGCGGGGCGCCAGCCGGCGGGCCCGGGCCAGCAGCCGCTCGCCCGCGCGGAGGGCGGCCGGGCGGTCCAGGAGCAGCCGGGCGGCGCGCATGGCTGCCCGTTCGGCGGTGTGGCCGTGTGCGGGGCGGATCCGGACCCGGATGCCGTCGCGGGTCACCGGGCCGCCCTGGGCCACCCGTTCGCGCAGGTGGACGAGGACCTCGGGGATGTCGATGGCGACGGGGCAGACCTCGTAGCAGGCCCCGCACAGCGTGGAGGCGTAGGGCAGGGTGGCGTCGATCTCGCTGCCGGTGCCCCGGAGTTGGGGGCTGAGGATGGCGCCGATGGGGCCGGGGTACACGGAGCCGTAGGCGTGGCCGCCGGCGCGTTCGTAGACGGGGCAGACGTTGAGGCAGGCGGAGCAGCGGATGCAGCGCAGGGCCTGGCGGCCGGTCTCGTCGGCGAGGGTGTCCGTGCGGCCGTTGTCGAGGAGGACGAGGTGGAAGGCGGAGGGGCCGTCGCCATCTGTGGTCCCGGTCCACATCGTCGTGTACGGGTTCATCCGCTCGGCCGTCGAGGAGCGCGGCAGGGTCTGGAGGAAGACCTCCAGGTCGCGGAAGGCCGGGACGACCTTCTCGATGCCGACGACCGAGATCAGGGTTTCGGGCAGGGTCAGGCACATGCGGCCGTTGCCCTCGGACTCGAAGACGACCATGGTGCCGGTCTCGGCGACCATGAAGTTGGCTCCGGAGACGGCGACTTTGGCGCGCAAGAACTTCTCGCGCAGGTGCAGGCGGGCGGCTTCGGCGAGCTCGCGGGGTTCGTCGCCGAGTCCTTCGGGGGCGGGGCGTCCCCAACTGGCCATCTCGGAGCGGAAGATGTCGCGGATCTCGCCGCGGTTGCGGTGGATGGCCGGGACCAGGATGTGTGAGGGCCGGTCGTGGCCGAGCTGGACGATGAGCTCGGCGAGGTCCGTCTCGTAGGCGGCGATTCCGGCTGCCTCGAGGGCCTCGTTGAGGCCGATCTCCTGGGTGGCCATGGACTTGACCTTGACGACCTCCCGCTCCCCCGTGGCCCGCACCAGGTCCGTGACGATGCGGTTGGCCTCGTCCGCGTCGGCCGCCCAGTGGACGGTGCCGCCTGCCGCGGTCACCGCTTCCTCCAACTGGAGGAGGTAGCGGTCGAGGTGACGGAGCGTATGGTCCTTGATCGCCTTTCCGGCGGCCCGCAGCCGGTCCCAGTCCTCCAGTTCGGCCACGGCCCGGGCCCGCTTGCCGCGGATGGTGTGCGTGGCGTGGCGGAGGTTGGCGCGCAGCACCTCGTCCCCTACGGCCTCCCGCGCGGCGGCGGGGAAGGCCGGCATGCCGAGATACGTACCGCTCATGGCAGGGGGTCCTCCTCGGTCGCGGCCAGGATCTCCGCGAGGTGCACGGCCCGCATCGGGGCGTCCGCGCGGCGCAGCAGGCCGTCGAGATGGGCCAGGCAGGAGTTGTCGGCGCCGCACAGCACTTCGGCCCCGCTCGCTGCCGCGTTGCCGATCTTGTCGGTGCCCATGGCGGCCGACACGTCCGGGTTCTTGACGGCGAAGGTGCCGCCGAAGCCGCAGCACTCCTCGGCGCCGGGCAGTTCGACCAGTTCCAGGCCCTTGACGGCGGCCAGCAGGCGGCGCGGCCGGTCCCCGAGCCCGAGGCTCCGCAGCCCGTGGCAGGAGGGGTGGTAGGTGACGGTGTGCGGGAAGTACGCGCCGACGTCCGTCACCCCGAGCACGTCGACGAGGAACTCGGTCAGCTCGTACACGCGCGGCGCGAGGGAGCCGGCCGCCTCGGCGAGTGCGGTGCCGCGGCCCTCCCCCGCCGCCTTGCGGCCGATGCGCGGGTAGTGCTCGCGGATCATCGCGGCGCAGGAGCCGGAGGGGGTGACCACGTACTCGTACCCGGCGAAGGCCTGCGCGGTGCGCCGCAGCAGGGGTTCCGTTTCGCGCCGATAGCCCGTGTTGTACTGCGGCTGGCCGCAGCAGCTCTGGGCCTCCGGGAAGTCCACCTCGACGCCGAGCCGCTCCAGGAGCCGTACGACGGCGATGCCGGTGCCGGGGTACAGCGCGTCGTTGACGCAGGTGACGAACAGGGCGACGCGCATGATGGGCACAATAGCCGGGTGAAGAAGTTCTCAGTGATCGGCATAGGCGCGGGCGACCCGGACCACCTGACCCTCCAGGCGGTCAAGGCGATCGGCGCGGCGGACGCATTCCTCATCCTGGAGAAGGGCGAGGAGAAGGCGGATCTGACCGGGCTGCGGCGCGCGATGCTCGAAGAGCACGCCCGCCCCGGCCACCGGCTGGTGGAGGGCCGCGACCCGGACCGGGACCGGACGCCCGCCGACTACACCCCGACGGTGGACGGCTGGCGCAGCGCGCGGGCCGAGCTCTTCGAGCGGTTCATCGCGGGGGATCTGGCGGAGGGCGAGACCGGCGCGTTCCTGGTGTGGGGCGACCCGTCCCTGTACGACTCCACGCTCGCGATCCTCGACGAGGTGCTGGAGCGGGGCCGGGTGGCCTTCGAGCACGAGGTCGTACCGGGCATCAGCAGCATCTCCGCGCTGCTGGCCCGGCACCGGACCAACCTGAACCGGGTCGGGCGGCCGGTCCAGATCACCACGGGGCGCCGGCTCGCGGAGGGCTGGCCGGACGACGTGGACGACGTGGTGGTGATGCTGGACGCGCGGCACGCCTTCACGGCCCACCTGGACCAGGACCTCTTCATCTACTGGGGCGCCTACGTGGGCACCCCGGACGAGATCCTGGTCTCGGGGAAGCTGGCCGAGGTCTCGGGGCGGATCGAGGAACTGCGTACCGAGGCCCGGGCCCGCAAGGGCTGGATCATGGACACGTACCTGCTCAGGCGCGCCTGAGGTACGACGGCAGGACGGCGGCGAGGCGTTCGTACTCCGCGGGGCGGTTGTAGATCTGCCCGCAGACGCGGATGCCGCCGCCGCCCGGCCAGGGCCAGACCAGCACCCGGATGCCCTGCTCCGCCGCGATCCGCTCGCGCAGCTCGGTGGCGTCGTCCCGGGTCTCGGCGACGCCGGGCGGCAGCCGCAGGGCGCGCATGGCGAGGGCGTCGGCGTGCGGCAGCGGGGTGATGCCGGGGAGTTCGGCGAGCAGGGCCGCGCCGTGGGCGGCCAGCGCGCTGTTGTGGGCCCGTACCTTGCCCGCGTCGAGGCGTTCGATGAGGTCGAGGCCCTCGGGGGCGGCGAGCCAGCCGGTGTAGTCGACGGTGGCGCGGTACTCGATGGAGCGCGGGAAGCCGTGCTCGTCCTCCCAGGAGGGCACGTGGGCGCGGATCCGGCGGCGGTGCTGCGGGGCGACCGCGAGGAAGGCGCTGCCGGACGGGGCGTAGCCCCACTTGTGGAGGTTGCCGAAGTAGAAGTCGGCGCCGCCGGCGAGCGGGTCGGCGAGCATGCCGGGCGCGTGGGCGCCGTCGACCACGCTGGTGACCCCGCGCTCCCGCAAGTCGGCGAGGAGCCGGGGCGAGGCGATGAAGCGGGCGGTCGGCGAGCTGACGTGGTCGAGGACGGCCACCTTGGTGCGGGAGGTCAGCGCGGCGAGCACGGTCTCGCGCACGGCGTCCTCGTCGGGCAGGCCTGCGTCGAGGGCGACGGTGGTGACCGGGGCGCGGCGGGCGGCGGCCGCGACGACGGTGCCGTAGCCGTGGTCGGTGACCAGGATCTCGTCGCCGTCCGCGAAGGGGATCGCGTCGAGGGCGAGGTTGGCGCCCTCGGTGGCGTTGGAGATGAGCGCGAGGCCGTCGGGGTCGGCACCGAGGTGCGCGGTGATCCGGGCGCGGGCCTCGGCCAGCCGGTCGGCGACGGCGATGAAGAAGGCGTCGGGGTCGGCGTGGGCCTCGGCCCGCAGCGCCGCCTGGGCCTCCTGGACGGGGACGGGGACGGCGCCGAAGGAGCCGTGGTTCAGGTGGGAGACGCCGGGGGCGAGGCGGAACAGTGCCTGCCCGCCGGGGAACTCGGCGGGGCACTCGCCAGGGGTCCCGGCTGGCAGGCCGCCGGGGGACTCGGCCCCGTCGGGACGGATCGGCACGATCACGGGTCCTCCGTGGATGCGGAGCGGGATGTCGCTCGGGATGCGGAGCGGGGTGCGCTCGGGTGTGGCGCCGGGTGCGGCGCGGCTGTCCCCCGGATCATCCCCCGCCGGGGCCACCGCCGGTAGGCCGCCCGCCGAAGGCCTGGTGGGCGTGGGTGACGAGCGCGCGTACGGCGGGGCCGGGGGCGGGGCGCCAGACGAGGGAGAGCAGGGCCGGGGTGTCGACGTCCTCGATGACGCGGGCGGTGAGGCGGTCGGCGCAGGCCGCGGCCATGGACTCGCTGAGCACGCCGACGCCGAGCCCGCGGGCGGCGAGATCGGCGATGGCGTCCGCCGCTCCGGCCTGCAGCGCGATCGCCGGTTCGATGCCGCGTGCGGCGCAGGCCCGGTCGAACACCGTACGCAGTCCCGTGCCCGGGGGCATGCACACGACCGGGTGGGCGCCCAGGTCCCGCAGAGCGACCCCGCGCCGCTGCCCGGCCAGCGGATGCCCGGGCGGGACGACGGCGACGAGCCGCTCGCTGACGATGGTCAGCGCCTCCAGTCCGGCGGGGTTGGCGGTGGCGGTCCCGATGAGGGCGAGGTCGACGGCGCCGGCCCGCACGCCGTGGACGAGCCGGTCGGAGTTGTCCTCCAGCAGGGCGATCTCCACGCCGGGATGGGCCCGGTGGAAGTGGGCGAGGGCGTCGAACAGCGGGGTGATGGTGCAGCCGACGACCATGCCGACCGTGATCCGGCCCCGGAGCAGGCCGGACACCTCGCCCACCGCCTGGCCGACCGCCTCGGCCGCGGCGAGGGCGGCCCGGGCGGGGGCGAGGGCGGCGGCTCCGGCGGCGGTGAGGGTGGCGGTGCGGCCCGAGCGGTCGAACAGCTCGGCGCCCAGCTCCCGTTCCAGCCGGCGGATCTGGGCGCTGACACCGGACTGGCTGATGTGCACGCGCTCGGCCGCCCGGGTGAAGTTCTGCTCCTCGGCGACGACCACGAAGTATTCGAGCTGCCTCAGTTCCATGACTGGAAATTCTAGTTGTCAGAAGATCCATCTGTTGGACTTCTGGTTCAAGGGCGGCGACTCTGGAACGCACGAGCCAGCGAGGCACAACGACCGGAGGAACCGTGTACGAGAAGGCCATGCGACCCGAGGACATCACCCGCCTGTTCGTCGAGCGCTCCAACGCCGGGGACGCGGAAGGCGTCGCCGCCCTCTACGCGGAGGACGCCGTGCTGGCCTACCCGCCCGGCCGGCAGACCGTCGGCCGCGAGGCGATCCGCGAGCTGTGGGAGCAGGTGCTGGCCCACGGCCCGGTCTTCGAGCAGGAGGCACCGCTGCCGACCCTGGTGAGCGGTGACGTCGCCCTCACCTCCACCCCGCCGAAGGACGGCGCCGGGGCCCGCGCCCAGGTCGTACGACGGCAGCCCGACGGAAGCTGGCTGCGCGTGCTGGACCAGCCGGAGTTCGTCACCCCCTGAGGGCAGCCCGGCCCCGCCCCCGCTCCTCGGGCGTCCCGGCTCAGCCCGCCACGGGGTACATCGAGCCGCGCCGGCCCTCCGGCGAGGTCAGCCACTCCAGCTTCTCGGCGGTGTCGGTGCCCGGCAGCGGGGTGTGCAGCACGATCGCCAGGTCCGGGCGGGCCGGCACGCGCAGCTGGGTCGACTCCACGTACAGGGTGCCCACGACCGGATGCTCCATCTGCTTCCGGGTCTGGCCGGCGGGGCGGACGTCCCGCCGCTCCCACAACCCGGCGAACTCCGGGCTGAGTTCCCGGGCCTCCTCGACCACGGCCCGGAACCCCTCGTCGTGGGGGTTCTCCGAGCAGGCCGCCCGGAACTGGGCCACCACCTCTCCGGCGATCTCCTCCCAGTGCGGGGAGCGGGCCCGGTAGACGGGGTCGGTGAAGAAGGCGATCAGGCAGTTCTGCACGACCTCCGGGCGCATTCCGAGCACCAGCGCGGCCGCGTCGTTGTACAGGACGGTGTTCCAGTAGGCGTCCATGATGTGCGCGGGGAACGGCATCCAGGCGTCGATCAGCCGCTTCAGTCCCCCGCACATGTCCCGGTCGGCCGGGGCCACTTCGAGGGCGGGCGGATTGAGCCCGGCCAGTACGTACAGGTGCCGGCGTTCGGCGCTGGTGAGCTTCAGCACCCGGCCCACCGAGTCCAGGACCTGCGCGGACACCGTGATGTCGCGGCCCTGTTCGAGCCACTGGTACCAGGAGGCGCCGACGCCGGCGAGCACGGCGACCTCCTCGCGGCGCAGCCCCGGCGTGCGACGGCGGGCCCCGCCGTCCGGCAGTCCCGCCTCGGCCGGGCTGATCCTGGCCCGTCTGCTCATCAGGAACCCGCGCAGCTCGGTCCGCCGGTGCTCGTCGATCGGTGTGGCCACGGAGTCCCCCTGTCCGGCTGCCTGGTGGTGGCGCCAACAGGATAAGTTCCCACTCTCCACGGGCATTCCCGGGCCACGAGGGTGGTGGTCATGACGATCAACACACAGACGGCAACCATCGGGCCGCAGCCCGCGGCTCCCGAGCACGACCGGCTCTCCGGCCGCTCCAAGCTGGTCCTCTTCGTCCTCTGCGCCGCCCAGTTCATGGTGGCCCTCGACTTCTCCGTACTGAACGTGGCCCTCCCGGTGCTCGGCAAGGACCTCGGGCTGAGCCGGTCCGGCCTCCAGTGGGCGGTCACCGCGTTCGCGCTGCCTTCCGGCGGCTTCCTGCTCCTCTTCGGCCGGATCGCGGACCTGTACGGCCGCAAGCGGCTGTTCCTGTCCGGCCTCGTGCTCTTCGGCGCGGCCTCCCTGCTCGCGGCCCTCGCCTGGGACCCGGCGTCCTTCCTGACCGGGCGGGCGCTGCAGGGCCTGGGCGCGGCGGTCATCGTGCCCACCGGCATGTCCCTGCTGACCACGACGTTCTCCGAGGGGCCGCTGCGGGACAAGGCGCTCGGGATCTCCGGCACGCTGTTGTCCCTCGGGTTCACCATCGGCATGGTGCTCGGGGGCGTCATGACGGACACGCTGGGCTGGCGCTCCACCATGGGCCTGCTCGGGGTCGCCTCGGCGGTCGTCCTGGCCCTCGCCCCCGGGCTGCTGCCGGAGTCGCGCAACACCGACCGGCCGCGGCTGGACGTACCCGGCGCCGTCACGGTCACCGGCGGACTGCTCGCGCTGATCTACGCCCTGACGTCGGCGGCCGAGCGCGGTTTCGGCGGTGTGGACGTCTGGGGCACGCTGCTCGTCGGACTCGCCCTGCTGGCCGCCTTCGTGGTGGTGGAGTCGAGGTCGTCGGCCCCGCTCGTCTCGCTGCCGATGCTGAAGCGGCGCACGGTCGCCTGGGGCAATCTCGGCGGTCTGGTGACGTTCTCGATGATGTCGGCGGTCGTCTTCGTGCTGACCCTCTACCTCCAGGAGACGCTGGAGCTGTCCGCCTTCCGCACGGGTCTGGTCTTCGGCGTCCAGGGCATCGCGTCCGTATTCGCCGGTTCGTACGCTCCCCGGCTCATCGGCCGGTTCGGCGCCCGCCGCACCCTGGCCGGCTCCCTGGCCGGACAGGGCGTGCTGACCGCCGCGCTGCTCGCCACGGGCGCGGAGTCGGGGGCCCTGGCGGCGACCGTGGCGGTGTCGCTGGCCAGCATGTGCCACCTCGGCGCGATCATTTCGTACGGACTGGTCGTGACGAGCGGGGTGCCCGACGAGGAACAGGGTCTGGCAACCGGCCTGGTGACCACCACCCAGCAGGTCGGCCTCACCATCGGCATCCCCCTGCTGGGCGTGCTGGCCACCACGCAGGCCTCTCTCTTCAACGGCGTGCGGACGGTGCTGGCGATCGACGCGGCGATCGTGCTCGTGGCGGCGCTCCTCGTCTCCCTCGGCCTGCGCCGCCGTCAGTAGCCCCGCAGGAATACGACATTCCCCTGGCCTTCCGCCGCAAGTGGCGCATAATCGTCGTCACGCGGCTTGATTGAACCCTGTTGCCGCGCTTGGTCACGCATGCAATGGGGGGCATCGTGCCGATGAGGGATTCAGGGTCATCGTCCGGAACACTGCCCGCGACGTCCGTCGAGTTGTCCCGCCTCCTCACCGTCGTCCGGCGGGGGCGGGTGCTGACCGTGGCCGGCGGGTTCCGCGAGCCGCGGAGCGTGCTGGTGCGGGAGATCGCACGGCGGCTCGCGTCGAACTTCTACGACGGGGTCGCCGTCGTCTCCGTGGAGCCGGCCCGGGGCCGGTTCGGGGTGCGGGAGCTGACGGCCGAGCTGGGCTGCGTACCGGGCATGCCGTTCCTGCCCGGCGGGCGGACCGCGAGCGTCGCCTCCTGGCTGGCGGAGCGGGACATGCTGCTCGTCGTGGACGGCGCGGAGCAGCTCGGCGCGGACGCCCTGGCCTGGCTGCGGGACCTGCTCGCGGTGGCGCCCGGGCTGCGGATCCTCGCCGCCGGGCGCTCCGCGCTGGGCCTGGACGGGGAGCGGGTCCACCGGCTCTGACCGGCAGGTCGTGTGGGCGGCATGTCGCCGTCATGACGGCGACACATCCCCGGCACATCCCCGGCACAGCACTGGAACGGCACTGCCATGCGGCAGTCATTGAGTGGCGGAGAACTGAATTCTAGGGTCTGACCTGCAGGTTCCGGTTGCGCGCGAGCGCTGCCGGGAGCCCCCCGGTCGTACGTCACACTCCCCCGCACGTACAGGAGACCCTCGTGAGCGAGCACATCGATACGCCCCGGACCGGTTCGGTCGGCAGACGCGGCTTCCTCGCCGGCGCCGCCGCCGTGGCGGCGGCCGCGGCCACCCCGGCCCTGGCCCAGTCGGCCGCGGCGAGCACCGCGTCCGCCACCCGGCCCAACATCCTGCTGATCGTCACGGACGACCAGCCCAAGCACACCGACTGGGCGATACAGAAGACCATCGGCTGGATCGCCGACCAGGGCGTGAAGTTCACCAACGGCCACGTCGCCACGCCGCTGTGCTCGCCGTCCCGGTCGTCGGTCTTCTCCGGCCGCTACGCCCACAACCACGGCGTACGCAACAACGCCGCGTCCCACAGCCTCGACCAGCACACCACCGTGCAGCGCTACCTCAAGCAGGCCGGCTACCGCACCGGCCTGTTCGGCAAGTACCTCAACTCCTGGACGCTGGCGGACAACCCGCCGCACTTCGAGGAGTTCGCCCTGCTCCAGCCCGCCTACACCAACGCCAACTGGAACGTCGACGGCACGGTCCAGACGATCAACGGCTACACCACCAACATCATCAAGAACAAGACGCTGAACTTCCTGGACAAGGCCGCGACCGACAGCCGCCCCTGGTTCGCGTACGTCACCCCCTACGCCTCGCACGGTCCGCGCACCCCCGAGGCCAAGTACGCGGACACGGTCGTCCCGGCCTGGAACGGCCGCCCCTCCGTTCCCGAGAGCGACCGCAGCGACAAGCCCGCCTACATCCAGAACGCGACCGGGACCCTGGCCGACGGCCGGCAGATCCGCGCCGAGCAGCTGCGGACCCTGCTGACCGTGGACGACGCCGTCCAGGCCTTCCACGACAAGCTGGCCGCCCTCGGACAGCTGGACAACACCCTGGTGATCTACGTCGGCGACAACGGCTTCGGCTGGGCCGACCACGGCTGGACCGCCAAGTCGGTTCCGTACAGCCCGGCGCACGAGGTCCCCTTCTACCTCTCCTGGCCGGCCGGCGGACTGGGCTCGGGCACCGTCGACAACCGCGTCGTCGCCAACATCGACATCGCTCCGACCATCCTCGACGCCGCCGGGATCACCCCCGACACCCCGCAGGACGGCCACTCGCTGCTCACCGGCTACAGCCGCGACCACCTGCTGGTCGAGTGGTGGAAGCAGGGCACCGGCGGCACCGGGCCGAAGACCTGGGCCTCGTACGTGGCCAAGGACAAGCAGTACACCGAGTACTACGACCTGCACACCGATGCCACGGGCGCGGTCTCCGGCACCGGGCAGGTGACTTTCCGCGAGTACTACGACCTGGTGAGCGACCCCTACCAGCTGCAGAACCTGCTCCACCAGGCCACCCCGCAGCAGGAGCAGGCGCTCGGCATCCCCGCCCTGGCCGCGGCGCTGGCCGCCGACCGCACGGCCTGATCCCCCACCCGTCCCCCTCTGGAGAGTTCCATGCCGCCCAAGCCCTGCTGCACCCCCGGCCGCGAGCCGTCCGCCGACCTGCTGACCCTGGTCCGGCGTCCGGAGGTCCCGGCCGCCGCGGAGCGGGCGGCCGATCCTGCCGCGGCGCGGGCCGTCCGCGATCTCGTTCCGCTCGCGGGCGGCAGGTTCCTGATGGGGACGGAAGACCCGGACGGATTCGCCGCGGACGGCGAGGGGCCGGTCCGGGAGGCGGTGGTCGGGGCGTTCCGCATCGCCCCGGCCACCGTCACCAACGCGCAGTTCGCCTCGTTCGTGAAGGCCACCGGCCACGTCACCGAGGCGGAGTCCTTCGGATTCAGCTTCGTCTTCGCGGGGTTCCTCGGCGGTGAACTCGCCGCCGCGTCCCCGGCGGTGGCCGGCACCCCGTGGTGGCGGGCGGTGTCCGGCGCGGACTGGCGCCACCCGGAGGGACCCGGGTCCTCCTTCGCCGCGCGGCAGAACCACCCCGTGGTCCACGTCTCCTGGCACGACGCGCTGGCGTATTGCGCCTGGTCCGGGACCCGGCTGCCCACGGAAGCCGAGTGGGAGTTCGCGGCGCGCGGCGGCCTGGAGCAGAAGCGGTACCCGTGGGGCGACGAACTGCGCCCCGACGGCCGGTACATGTGCAACATCTGGAACGGCGACTTCCCGGCCCACAACACCCGGGCCGACGGGTACGCGGGCACCGCGCCCGCGAAGTCCTTCAGGCCCAACGGGTACGGGCTGTACAACGCGGTCGGCAACGTGTGGGAGTGGTCCGCCGACCGCTTCTCCCCCGCCGGCGGCCCCGAGCGGGCCATGCGCGGCGGCTCCCACATGTGCCACGACTCGTACTGCAACCGCTACCGGGTCGCCGCCCGGACCCGCAACACCCCGGACAGTTCGGCCGGGAACATCGGCTTCCGCGTGGCGGCCGACCCCGCCGGGTGAGCCCCGCGGTCAGCGCAGGTACCGGGTGGCCTTCGCCCACAGCCCGCCCCGGGAGGCCGCCCGGGCCGCGCCCCGTGCCGCGTTCGGCGCGCCGCCCCGCCCCGGCCCGGAGCCGGCCGCGGGCGACGGCCCCGCCGGCCGGCGGGCCTGGAGCTGGGCGAACACCGCGTCCGGGCAGCGGCCCTGCGGGCGGGACCTGAGGAACCCGCGGTAGCGCACCGTACGCGGCTCCCGGCCGATCTCGACCCAGTGCGGGCGGCCGGAGACCTCGTCCCAGCCGTCGTTCGGGATCCGGATGTGGTCCCGGCGGCCGTCCTTGTCCTTGCTGGTGATCTGGGCGACCTCGGCGAAGCCGCGGCCGGTCGCCAGGACCACGCAGTAGTGGCGCAGCTCCTGCTTCGGGTCCTCGCGCAGCGGCACCATGGCGAGCCAGACCTCGCCCGGGACGGGCCGCGCGCCCTGCGACCTGTCCCACCAGCGCACGCCGAGGTAGACGGCGAGGGCCACCAGCCCGGCGGTCGAACTCACAGCCGCGGCGCGCAGGTTCCACGCCTCGCCCGCCACCCTCCCGTCGACGTAGCGCACCGCGAGGGCGACGGCCGCGAGCAGGACGGCACCGCGGATGAGGAACAGCCACCAGACGAAGCGCCCGCCGCGCCCGGCGACGGCGACGAGCACGAAGGCCACCACGACGGGGACGCCGTACACGACGGCCCACTGCTCGAACCCCGTCACCTCCAGCGGCGGGGTCTGCTCCGCCATCACGTCCGGGATCACCACGGGGAACGCCAGCACGGCCCCGACCATCGCCACGAGGTTGAGCAGCAGATGGCCCATGCAGCCGATTCCCGCGCAGGACATGTTGTTGCGACGCGCCACCGGTTCTCTCTCCCCCCCCCAGGACCCTGGCCGCAGGCCAGCTCACGCTCAATACCCGGACCAGTACGCGGAGTTGTCACTCCGCGGACTTCGTCCAGTCCTCCGCGAGCAGACCGAGGAGCACCTCGTCGAGGAACTCCCCGTACACCCAGGCGGAGCGCCGCAGGGTGCCTTCGAGGGTGAATCCGGCCGCCGTCGCGGCGCGGATCATGGCGGTGTTGTCGGCGAGGGTGTCCACCTGGAGCCGGTGCAGCCCGCGCACGGTGAACCCGTACCGGCACAGCAGTTGGACGGCCTCCGCGCCGAGCCCCCGGCCGCGGGCGCCGGGGCGCAGCGAGAGCCCGAGGTGGGCGGAGCGGTTGTGCTGGTCGATGCCCCACAGGAGGGCCTCGCCGGCCAGCTCCGCCGTGGCGAGGTCGACGACGGAGAAGACCGCGGCCTCGTCGGAGGGGGCGGCGGGCTCGTACGGGGAGAAGCCCCCGGTGGCGGGGCGCGGGCGCCAGGGGCGGGAGTCGGCGCGGGAGCGCGTCGCCACGTCCTCGTACAGCTCGGCGTGCAGGAGGGGTACGTCTTCGGGGAGGCGGGCGCGCAGGCCGGCCAGCTGTCCGCTGATCACGGGCCCTTCCTACGCGCTCCCGGGCCGCGGCCACAACCGGATTCCGGGCGGGACGCGGCTCCGCCCCGGTCGGCACGGGGCCGACCGGGGCGGATCACGCGGACGACGGGCTCGCACGGGCTCAGCGCGGGCCCAGCTGATGGTCAGCTGGTGCTCGGCTCGCGCTCAGCCGCGGGCGAGGGCCTCAGCCGAGGAGGGCCAGCGCGTTGTTGAAGGTCGCCGACGGACGCATGATCGCGGCGGCCTTGGCGGCGTCGGGCTGGTAGTAGCCGCCGATCTCCGCCGGGGAGCCCTGGACCGCGATGAGCTCGGCGACGATCGTCTGCTCCTGCTCGGTCAGGGTCTTGGCGAGCGCCTCGAAGGCCGCCGCCAGCTCGGCGTCGTCGGTCTGCTTGGCCAGCTCCTGCGCCCAGTAGGTGGCGAGGTAGAAGTGGCTGCCGCGGTTGTCGATGCCGCCCAGCTTGCGGCTCGGCGACTTGTCCTCGTTGAGGAAGGTGCCGGTCGCGCGGTCCAGGGTGTCGGCCAGCACCTGGGCGCGGGCGTTGCCGGTGGTGGTGGCGAGGTGCTCGAAGCTGGCCGCGAGCGCGAAGAACTCGCCGAGGGAGTCCCAGCGCAGGTAGTTCTCCTTGACCAGCTGCTGGACGTGCTTCGGGGCGGAGCCGCCGGCGCCCGTCTCGAAGAGGCCGCCGCCGTTCATCAGCGGGACGACCGACAGCATCTTGGCGCTGGTGCCCAGCTCCAGGATCGGGAACAGGTCGGTCAGGTAGTCGCGCAGCACGTTGCCGGTCACCGAGATGGTGTCCTCGCCGCGGCGGATGCGCTCCAGGGAGAAGGCGGTGGCCTCGACCGGGGAGAGGATCTTGATGGTCAGACCCTCGGTGTCGTGGTCGGCCAGGTAGGTGTTGACCTTGGCGATCAGCTGCGCGTCGTGGGCGCGGCTCTCGTCCAGCCAGAAGACGGCCGGGTTGCCGGTGGCGCGGGCGCGGGTGACGGCGAGCTTGACCCAGTCGCGGATCGGGGCGTCCTTGGCCTGGCAGGCGCGGAAGATGTCACCGGCGGCGACCTCCTGCTCCAGGACCACGTTGCCCGCGGCGTCGACGAGGCGGACGGTGCCCGCGGCGGCGATCTCGAAGGTCTTGTCGTGGCTGCCGTACTCCTCGGCCGCCTGCGCCATGAGGCCGACGTTCGACACCGAGCCCATGGTGGACGGGTCGTACGCGCCGTGCGCGCGGCAGTCGTCGATGACGACCTGGTAGACACCGGCGTAGCTGCTGTCCGGGAGGACGGCGAGGGTGTCGGCCTCGGCGCCGTCCGGGCCCCACATGTGGCCGGAGGTGCGGATCATGGCCGGCATGGAGGCGTCGACGATGACGTCGGACGGCACGTGCAGGTTGGTGATGCCCTTGTCGGAGTCGACCATCGCGAGGGCCGGGCCCTCGGCGATCTCGGCGTCGATGGAGGCCTTGATCGCGTCGCCGTCGGGCAGCGCGCCGAGGCCGTTCAGGATGACGCCGAGGCCGTCGTTCGCGGACAGACCGGCGGCGGCGAGGGTCTCGCCGTAGCGCGCGAAGGTCTTCGGGAAGAAGGCGCGGACCACGTGGCCGAAGATGATCGGGTCGGAGACCTTCATCATCGTGGCCTTGAGGTGCACGGAGAACAGGACGCCCTCGGCCTTGGCACGCTCGATCTGGTCGTTGAGGAAGGTGCGCAGGGCGTCGACGTGCAGGACGGACGCGTCCACGACCTCGCCGGCGAGGACCGGTACGGACTCGCGCAGCACGGTGGTGGCGCCGTCGGCGTCGACGTGCTCGATGCGCAGGGTGCCGGCCTCGGCGATCACGGCGGACTTCTCGGTGGAGCGGAAGTCGTTCTCGCCCATGGTCGCGACGTTCGTCTTGGACTCGGGGGTCCAGGCGCCCATGCGGTGCGGGTGCGTCTTGGCGTAGTTCTTGACCGAGGCGGGGGCGCGGCGGTCGGAGTTGCCCTCGCGCAGGACCGGGTTGACGGCGCTGCCCTTGATCTTGTCGTAGCGGGCGCGGATCTCGCGCTCCTCGTCGGACTTCGGGTCGTCCGGGTAGTCCGGGAGGGCGTAGCCCTGGCCCTGGAGCTCGGCGATCGCGGCCTTCAGCTGCGGGATCGAGGCCGAGACGTTGGGCAGCTTGATGATGTTCGCTTCCGGCGTCTTCGCCAGCTGACCGAGCTCGGCCAGGGCGTCGGCGATCCGCTGGCTCTCCTGGAGGTGCTCCGGGAAGCTGGCGATGATCCGACCGGCCAGGGAGATGTCACGGGTCTCGACATTCACACCGGCCGTCGACGCGTAGGCCTGGATCACAGGCAGGAAGGAATACGTCGCGAGGGCCGGGGCCTCGTCAGTGTGCGTGTAGATGATGGTCGAGTCAGTCACCGGTTGCTCCGCTCCACAGTCTGCGTCTCTCGTCTGCAACATTGCTCGACATCAAGATATCTCGTGATCGGGCCGGTCTGGACAGCCCCCTGCCCGAAGCTTCGGGTGAGGCGTGTCGCACACACCACGCGAAAGCGCCGCCGCCGACGTGTTCCGTCGGGGGCGGCGCTCGGGCGCGGCCCGTCAGACGAGGCTGGGCACCCGGTGGATCGACTTGGGGCTGGGACCGTACTTGTTCTCGTGCGGCTGGCCGGCGGTGGCCATCAGGACGAGCATCCAGATCCAGCCGATGATCGGGATGCAGCCGATGAAGTACCACCAGCCGGCCTTGCCGAGGTCGTGCAGGCGGCGCACGGTCAGGGAGATGGCCGGCAGCGCGATCGCCAGGGTGTAGACCGCGTACAGGATGAACATCGCGCCGAACAGGACGTCGAGCGTCAGGACGACCGCCTCGACGACCATGTTGCACAGGACGAACATCCAGACTTCCTGGCGTCGCGCACGGCCGGAGAAGTCGACGTACTTCTTCAGGACGTCGGTGTAGTAGTGCACGAGTCCCCCCAGAGGACGGGTGGTGGGCCAGTCCTTCTGGAGCAAGCCGGGGCAGAATTTATGCGGATGTTACTGCCCGGTCAAGGGTTTCCTCCCTCGTCAGCCGATGTGGAAGGAGTCTCCGTACACCTTCCAGTCGAGGGGGGTGTTCAGGTTCAGGTTGCCCTTCCCGAGGAAGACCCGCTGGGCGGTGTCGACGCGGCTGGTGTCGCTGTGCGCCTCCTCCTGCTTCATCGCCCAGACCCGGGCGTCGAGGAAGGCGTTCAGCCAGGTGGTCTCGCTGCCGCCCTGCGACGGGGGCTCGGCCTTGGACAGGGCACGCCCCCGGATGCTGCGGAAGCTGGTGGAGTCGGTGCCGTCGCCGTGCATGACGATGGCGTCGTAGTAGATGAACTGGCCCAGTACGCCGACCCCGTCGGCCTTGCCCTGCCGCACGGCCGGGTTGAAGTAGACCCGGTCGCGCTCGTGGTCCTGGGCCTTCCTGAAGGCGCTGTCCTGGGCCGCCTTCGCCCAGTCCCTGGTGAAGTCCGGGTCGAGGCCGGCGTGCGAGTCGGTGCCGTCGACCTCGCGCAGCGCGGGGAGGTACTTGGCGAGGACGTTGCCCGGCTTGATCTCGGTGTAGTGCTCGACCAGGTCGAGCATGTCGCCGGTGCCGGAGCAGAACCCGATGATCCCGGCCGTGTAGCCGCGGCCGTCGCCGATGTCCTCGATGTACTTGTACTGGGCCTTCCAGTCCAGCGAGGAGTTCTCCGCGCTGGAGACGATCTTCATGGCGATCTCCTTCTTCGCCGGATCGTCGAGCCCGACGGCCGCCGCCGCGGAGGCCCGGGTGGGGGTCTCGGCGGTGGCGGTGGCGTGGGCGGTGACCGGTGCGGCGAGGAGTGCGCAGCCGAGTAAGGCTGCGACCGCCGGCTTCTTGCGGTGGGGGGTCAACACAAGGCCTCCGTGGGGTGGTTGAGGCTTCCCGGTGTAGTTAGGAAACTTTACTACCAGCCCGGGGGGCCTTCCCTCAAGACCCGTGCACGCGGTCCGCCAACGCCCGCTTGGCGTCCGGCCATTCGGGGCGCGTGATGCTGTAGACGGCCGTGTCGCGGATCCAGCCGTCCCGCATCACCATGTGGTGGCGCAGCACCCCCTCGTGCGTCGCGCCGAGCCGCTCGATCGCGGCCCGCGACCTGCCGTTGCGCACGTCGGTGAGGAGCTCGACCCGGTTCATGCCCATCGCCTCGAAGGCGTGCGTGAGCATGAGCAGCTTGGCCTCGGTGTTCAGGCCCGTCCCCTGCCAGGACGCGCCGAGGAAGGTGAAGCCGATCTCCAGCCGCCGGTACGGCCTGTTGATCATCATCAGCCGGGTGGAGCCGGCGATCCGGCCGCTCGCGAGGTCCACCGTCGCGTACGCGAGCTGCGTGCCGGCCTCGCGCGCCGCCAGCGCGTCGTCGATGAAGGCGGGCACGTCCTCGGGGCGGGGGACGATCGTCACGGGGAGCTCCCACAACTCCCCGTCCCGGACGGCCTCGCAGAGCCCGTCGTGGTGCCGGTGCGCGAGCGGCTCCAGCCGCACCCGCTCACCGACCAGTGCGCCGCCCTCGTTCGGCTCCGCCGCCGCCGTACGTTCCATCTCTCCGGCCCGCCCGTTCCCTGTCGATCTTCCCTGACAGGCGGACACTACCGGCGGTCCGGGCCCTTCTCACCAGGGATTTCCCGGGCGTCAGAGCCAGCCGTTGCGCCGGAAACCGCGGTGGATCACGAAGCAGGCGACCACCATGACGCCGACGACGAGCGGGTATCCGTACGTCCAGTGCAGTTCGGGCATGTGGTCGAAGTTCATGCCGTAGACCCCGCACACCATCGTCGGGACGGCGACGATCGCGGCCCATGCCGTGATCTTGCGCATGTCCTCGTTCTGGGCGACGGTCACCTGCGCGAGGTGCGCCTGGAGGATGGAGTCGAGGAGGTTGTCGTAGGCGCCGATCTGCTCGGTGGCCCGGGCCAGATGGTCGGCGACGTCCCGGAAGTAGGCGCGGATCTCCGGCGGGATGACCGGTATCGGCTGCGTGGCCAGGTGCTGGAGCGGCCGGCTGAGCGGGGCCACCGCCCGCCGCAGCTCCAGGAGTTCGCGCTTGAGCTGGTAGATCCGTCCGGCGTCGCCGCGGCCCCCGTGCTCGCTGAACACCGCGGTCTCCACGGCGTCGATGTCGTTCTGCACGGCGTCCGTGACGGCCACGTAGTCGTCGACCACGTGGTCGGCCATGGCGTGCAGCACGGCCGCCGGCCCCTTGGCCAGCTGGTCCGGCGCGGCCTCCAGGGCCTCGCGGACCGGGCCGAGGGTGCCGCGGCCGCCGTGCCGGATGGTGATGACGAAGTCCTCACCGGTGAAGGCCATCAGCTCGCCGGTCTCCACCACCTCGCTGGTCGCCGTCAGCTCCTCGTGCTCGACGTACCGCACGGTCTTGAACACCGCGAACAGCGTGTCGTCGTAGCGCTCCACCTTGGGCCGCTGGTGCGCGTTGACCGCGTCCTCGACGGCGAGCGGGTGCAGGCCGAACAGCCGGGCGAGCCCGGCGAACTCCTCCTGCGACGGCTCGTGCAGGCCGATCCACACGAAGCCCTCGCCGGTCTTGCGGACCCGGCGCAGCGCCTCCTCGGCCTCCGCGCAGCCGTCCTGCCGTACGCCGTCCTGGTACACCACGCAGTTGACGACCGCGCTGCCGAGCGGGGAGCGGGCGGGGTGGCTGAGGTCGACCGCCCGGCGGTAGCCGCGGCGGACGGCCCGGCGCAGGTTGCTGAACATGGACAACGAGGTACTCCCCTTCGGCGGATCAGCGGCCAGTCTGCCACCGGTGCCGTCCGGCCTCCGGCCCGGACCACCGCACCGGCCGCACGCGGCCGCCGGAAAAGCTCAGGCGCGGTCGATGAACACGCTCGTCGACTTCACGCGCGCCGTGGCCCGCGCGCCCACCTCCAGTCCGAGCTCCTCCACCGCCTCCCGCGTCAGCAGCGACACGATGCGGTGGGGTCCGGCCTGGATCTCCACCTGCGCGGTGACCGTGCCCAGCTTCACCCCGGTGACGATGCCGGGGAAGGCGTTGCGCGCCGAGGTGTACGGTGCCTCGTCGCCGTCGCCGCCCTCCTGCGCGGCCTCGACGCAGAACGCGGCCAGGTCCGGCCCGTCCACCATCCGCCGCGTGCCTTCCCTGCGGGTGGGGAACCGTTCGGCATCCGCCCAACGCCGCGCCGTGTCGACGCTGACGCCGAGCAGCCGTGCCGCCTGACCGATCGTGTAGGACTCCATGCCCCGCAGCCTACGACCCGCTCCCCACGGGCCCGCGCAGGGCCTCGCGGGCCGCCGCCCCGATCACCTCGGCCACCGTCGACAGCGCCGGCGAGTCCAGCTTCCACTGCTGCCAGTACAGCGGCACGTCCATCGGCCGCCGAGGCACCAGCACCACCAACTCCCCCGCCCGCACCAGCGGCCCCGCCTGTGCCTCGGGCACCATGCCCCAGCCGAGCCCGGCGGCGACCGCGTCGCGGAACCCCTCCGAGGTGGGGATGTAGTGCCGGATCGGGCCGGCTCCGGCCGCCGGGTCCCCCGTCAACTCGCGCACGAACGCGTCCTGGAAGTCGTCCTTCCGGTCGAACACGATGGTCGGCGCTACCCGCAGGTCCCGCTCCGGGGACCCGGTCAGGTGCCGGGCCGCGAAGCCCGGACTCGCCACCGGCAGGTACCGCGCCAGTCCCAGCAGCCGGGAGGCGCAGCCCGCCACCGGCTCGGGCGAGGAGGTCACGGCCGCCATGACCTGGCCCTCCCGCAGCAGCTCCGTCGTGTGGGCCTCGTCCTCGCGGTGCAGCTCGACGCAGACCGGCGGGTCCTGCGGCACCCGGGCCAGCGCCGGCAAGAACCAGGTGGCCAGCGAGTCCGCGTTCACCGCGATCGGCAGCCGCACCGGGCCCGTCCCGTCGGCCATCCCCAGCTCGGCCCGCGCGTCCCGCTCCAGCCGGGCCAGCTGGCGGCCGAAGCGGACCACCACCTCCCCGGACGGGGTGGCCCGCACCGGTTTCGTCCGTATCAGCAGGACCCTCCCGGTCCGCTGCTCCAGGGCCTTGACCCGCTGGCTGACCGCGGACGGAGTCACGTGCAGGGCCGCCGCGGCGGCGTCGAAGGTGCCCTCGTCCACTACGGCGAGCAGGGTCCGCACCTGGTCCAGGGGAAGATCTTCCATCACGAGCGCTAATGGTACGTAAAAATCTTTAGCTGTACTGAAAAGGCCTGGCTGCCTACGGTCGGAGGCATGACACACGGCATCCTCACGGCGGCCCTCGCCGGTTTCGGCACCGGTCTCTCCCTCATCGTCGCCATCGGCGCGCAGAACGCCTTCGTCCTCCGCCAGGGCGCGCGCCGGCACGCGGTCCTCGCCGTGGTCGCCATCTGCGCCGTCTCCGACGCGCTCCTCATCGCCCTCGGCGTCGCCGGCGTCGGCGCCTTCGTCACCGCGTGGCCGGCCGCACTCACGGCCGTCGCGATAGCCGGTGGCGGGTTCCTGATCTGCTACGGAGTCCTCGCGGCCCGCCGGGTCCTGCGGCCCGCCCCGGGCGCCGCGCTCACCACGGAGGGCGGCACTTCCGGCTCCGGCTCCCGCTCCGGCTCCGGTGTCCGGGCCGCAGTCCTGACCTGCCTGGCCATGACCTGGCTCAACCCGCACGTCTACCTGGACACCGTCCTGCTGCTCGGCTCCCTCGCCGCCGACCGCGGCGACCTGCGCTGGGCCTTCGGGATCGGGGCGGGCCTGGCCAGCGTGACCTGGTTCGCCACCCTGGGCTACGGCGCCCGGCTGCTGAGCGGCCTGCTCGCCCGCCCCTCGGCCTGGCGGGTGCTGGACGGCCTCGTCGCCGCGACGATGGTCACCATGGGCGGCATGCTCCTGGCCCGGGCCTGACACCGGCACGCCGGTGCGGCCGCCCGCCCGGGGCCCGGCGCACCGCGTGGCATAGTGCGTGGCACCGACCCCGTGGAGCTGGAGCCCGCCGTGCCCGACCGCCCCTCCCCCGACGAGGTGCGCGCGTACTACGCCGCCCAGCCGGCCCCGCTCGTCGCGGCCACCGGGATCGTCCTGGACACCCGCGGGCGGGTCCTCGTACTGACCACTTCGTACAAGGCCGATCTGGAGCTTCCGGGCGGCACGGTGGAGGACACCGAAACGCCGGAGCAGGGCCTGGCCCGCGAGTTGAAGGAGGAGCTGGACCTCATCGTGCCGGTCGGGCGGCTGCTGGCCGTGGACTCCCGGCCGCCCGGCACGCTCGGCCGCGCCCTGATCGTGCACGTCCACCTCGTCGGCCCGCTGACCCCCGAGGAGGCTTCGGCGATCACCTTCCCGGACGGCGAGATCACCGAGGCGCGCTGGCTGCCGCCCGAGGAGGCGTACGAAGCCCTCCCGGCCCGTATCGCGCCCCGGCTGCGGGCCGGCCTGGCCGCCCTGCACGCGGGCTCCTTCGCCCATCTCGTGGACGGCGTGCCCCAACCCGGCTCCCCGGCCGGCCTGGACCCGGCCCGCCGGGCCGCCCTCGGCCACGCGGGCGCCCTCGACGCCGCCAGCCACCGGGCCAACCGCCCCAAGGCCCTGACGGCGGCGAGCGTGCTGTTCACCGACGCCGAGGACCGGATCCTGCTGGTCCGCCCCGCGTACGGCAGCACCCGCCGCTGGCACCTCCCCGGCGGCGGCATCGACAGCGACCTGGGCGAGACCCCGCGCGCCGCCGCCCGCCGCGAGGTCCGGGAGGAGCTCGGCCTCGACCTCGCCCCGGGCCGCCTCCTCGCCGTGAACTGGTCGTACAAACCGGGCCGCCCGGCCCGCATCCGCTTCCTCTACGACGGCGGCGTCCTCGACACCGGCACCCTCGCCCGGATCCGCCTGGACCCCGTGGAACTCCTCGCCTGGCGCGCCGTCCCCCGCACGGAGCTCCGCGCGTTCACCAAAGCCGCCCTCCGCCGCCAGATCGAAGCCGCCCACGCAGCGCGCGCCACGGACACGGGCCCGGTGGAACTCCACGCGGGCCGCCCGGCGTTCTAACGGCCTCGGGGCCGGCGGCCGCCATCGCGGCGATCCAGGGGCATCGCGAAGATCATCAGCAGCCGGGGTACGCCTCCGGTGGGGCGGGGCGGGCCCGTGTCAGCCGACGGCCACCACGACCGGACCGCCCGCCCGGTCCACCCCGGCCGTCCACCCCGGCGGCAGCCGCAGCGACCGGGACGGGGAAACCGGGCCGATGAACCGGCGCCGCCACAGCGGCCGGCCGTCCTGGACCACCGTCACCAGCGGGCCGGTCAGCGGTCGCGCGGAGCGCAGCAGCAGCGGCCGCCCGGCGTCGCCCGTGACCCGGTTCGGCGCCACCCACAGGAGGGGGGCCCGGACCTCCAGCGGCGGGCCGGGTTCCGGCCAGGGGGCGCCCGCCAGATGCGCCAGTACCGGGGCCGCCGCGGCGGCGCCCTCCGCGGCCGCGGTGGCCGCGCGTTCGATGCCGTGGAGGGCATTGCCGACCCCGAAGACGCCCGGCGCCGTCGTACGGAAGGCGGCGTCGACGCTCGGGCCCCGGGTGCCGGGGTCGAGGGGGACGCCGCCGCGGCGGGCCAGCTCGTGGTCGGGGATCCAGTCGCCGGTGAACACCACCGTGTCGCAGGCCAGCACCCCGGTCCGGCCGTCCCGGTGGCGGACTTCCACGCCGGTCAGCCGGCCCCGGCCGCGCAGTTCGCCCAGCGTCGTCGCCGTGAGCAGCGGGACCCCCGGCACGGCGGTGGCGCGCGGGTGCTCGGTGACCATCGCCACCACCTCCGTGCCCGCCCGCCGCAGCGTGCCCACCGCGTGCCGGGCCACCGCCTCGGCGCCCACCACCACGGCCCGCCGGCCGACGGGCAGCCCGTACCGGTGGACGGACTGCAGCAGTTCGCCGGTGGTCAGCACTCCCTGCGGGCGGGAGCCCGGAACCAGTCGGGCGCTACGGGGACGCTCCCGGGCGCCCGTGGCCAGGACCACGGCGCGGGCCGTGATCCGCTCCAGCCCCGCCGGGCTCGTGGTCTCCAGGGTCAGCGGGCCGGCCCAGCCGGTGGCGGTGACGCCGGTACGGACCGCGGCCCCGGCACCGAGCGCGGCCGCCACCGACCGCCGTGCGTACGCGGGACCCCGCAGCCAGGGGCGCGGAGGCCGGCCGAAGCCGCCGTGGTGGAGGTGGCGCGGCATCCCGCCCGCGTCCTGCTCGCGGTCCAGGACCTCGACCCGTCCGGCGCCCGCGCCCGCGAGCCGGGCGGCCAGGGCCAGCCCGGCGGGTCCGGCTCCGACGACCAGTACGTCGACCGTACGGTCGATGCCGTTCACCGGCGGGCCTCCTCGAACAGCGCGCGGACGGCCGCGCCGCAGTGGCAGCCCTGGCAGCGGCCGCCCCGGGCGCGCGTGCGCCGCCGCAGCCCGTCCAGCGAACCGGGCGGGACGGTCCCGGCGAGCGCGTCGCGGATCTCCCCGCGGGTCACGCGCTCGCAGTGGCAGACGATCCGGCCGTACTCCGGGTCCGCCGCGATCATCGCCGCGTCGCGGTACGGCCGGGGGAACGCCTCGCCGAGGTTCGGCATCCGTACGGGCTCCAGCTCGCGCCGGCCGGCCACCGGCAGACCGCCGTCGGCGAGCAGCTCCACCACGTGCGCGGCGATCGCCATCGAGGCGGTCAGGCCGGTGGAGCGGATCCCGCCCACGGTGACGTACCGCTGCGCGGGATGCGCCCGGACCGCGTAGTCCTCCTGCCCGGTGCCCGCGCGCAGCCCGGCGTAGACGGCGGTGACCTCCTCCTCCAGGAGCGCCGGCAGGATCCGCCGGCCCTTCTCCCGCAGCAGCGCGAGCCCTTCGGCGGTCGACCCGGTGGCCGTCTTGTCGTCCAGGTCCTCGGCGGTCGGCCCGAGCATCACGTTCCCGTACACGGTGGGCGCCACGAGCACCCCCTTGCCGCGCGCGTCCGGCACCGGCAGCAGGATGTGGCGTACGAGTCCGCGCGCGAGCTCGTCGAAGACGATCAGCTGGCCGCGCCGGGGCGTCACCTTGAAGTCGGCGTGCCCGAGCATCCGGTCGATCTCGTCGGCGTACAGCCCGGCCGCGTTGACCAGGTACCGGGTGCGCAGCGGGCCGCGGCCGGTGGCCAGCGTGTGCGGAGCGTCCGCCGGGCCCGGTGCGACGGACAGCACCGGGCAGCACAGGTGCAGGTCGACTCCGGCGCGCACGGCCTGCGTCGCGTAGGCGAGGGTGGTCGTCCAGGGACAGATGACGGACTCGTCCGGCACGTGCAGCGCCCCGAGCACGCCGGGCCCGAGCTCCGGCTCGCGGGCCCGCACTTCCTCGGCCGGGAGGATCCGCGCCGAGCGGTAGCCATTGCGGACGGCCTTGTCGGCGAGCCCGGGCAGCGCCGCGTACTGCTCCTCGTTCCAGGCGACGAGCAGCGCCCCGACCGGCTCCACCGGGATGCCGCTGTCGGCGGCGTACGAGGCGAGCAGCCGCCGGCCCTCGCGGACGAGCCCGGCCTCCAGGGATCCGGGCACGGCGTCGAAACCGGTGTGCAAGATGGCGGTGTTGGCCTTGGAAGTGCCGTTGCCGACGTCGTCGGACGCGTCGAGGAGCGCGATCCGCAGGGGGAGCCGGGCCAGTTCGCGGGCGATGGCCGAGCCCACCACGCCGGCGCCGACGACCGTGACGTCGTACGCATCGGGCCCGTCGGGCAAGGGGCCGGCGGTGGTGACGGCGCCGGTCATGCCGGGCCGTCGAGCAGGGCCGACACCGCCGTCCGGAACCGGGCGCGGCGCTCCGCCGCATGCTGCCCGGAACCGGCCCCCGGCTCGTAGACGGCGGACGGCCGCCACTCCGGAACGGCCTCGTGCACGGTGAGGGAGGGGTCGAGCCCGAGCCGGGCGACCGCGCCGACGCCGAGCGCGGTGACGTCCGGCAGCGCGGACACCTCGACGGGGATCTGCAGCAGATCGGCCTGCGCCTGCATGAGCAGCGCGGACCGGGTCAGACCGCCGTCGACGCGCAGGGCGGTGAGGGGTGTGCCCAGGTCGGCGGCGACCGCGTCCGCGAGCTCCGCCACCTGCGCGGCTATGCCGTCGCACAGCGCGCGCACGAGGTGCCCGGCGGTCGTGTCGAGGCCGAGGCCGGTGACCGAACCCCGCAGGTCGCCCCGCCACCAGGGGGCGGCGAGCCCGGCGAGCGCGGGAACGAAGGTGACTCCGCCGCTGTCCGGCGCGGTCGCGCCCACGGCGTCGATGTCCTCGGCGCCGGAGATCACGCCGAGGTCGGTGAGCCACCGCACGGCGGAGGCGGCCGTGTACACCTGCCCGTCGAGGCAGTAGCTGGTCTCCCCGCCGAGCCGCCACGCCACGCAGCCGACCAGTCCGGTGGTGCTGCGGCGGGGGCGCGGGCCGCTCTGCGCGAGGAGGAACGCCCCCGTGCCGTACGTGCACTTGGCGGTTCCGGGCTCGGTGACGCGCTGCGCGAGGAGCGCGGCCTGCTGGTCGACGAGCAGTCCCGTCAGCGGCAGCGGGGGCCCGAACGCGGTGGTGGTGCCGACGCGGGTGTCCGCGTCGACGACCTCCGGCAGCCGCTCTCCGGTCAGGCCGAAGGCGTCGACCGCCTCCGGCGACCAGTCGACGGTGTCGAGGTCGAGCAGCTGGGTGCGGCCGGCGGTGGCCGCGTCGGTGACGAAGGCGCCGGTGAGCCGGTGCACCAGCCAGACGTCGCTGGTCGTCACGACTCCGTGCCGGGTCAGGTGGCGGCGGATCCAGGCCATCTTCGGCGCGGCGAAGTAGGGGTCGAGCGGCAGTCCGGTGCGTTCCCGTAACAGCTCGGCGCGCGGGGCCAGTTCCGTACAGAGCCGCTCGGCTCGGCGGTCCTGCCAGACGATCGCGTCGGTCAGCGGCTCGCCGCTCGCCGGGTCCCAGGCGAGCACGGTCTCGCCCTGGTTGGCCAGACCCACCGCCGCCACCGGCTCGCCGGCCGCCGCCAGTGCGGCGCGCCCCGCGTCGAGGACCGATTCCAGCAGCTCACGGGGGTCGACCTCCACGCGGCCGCCCGGCAGGTACCGGGGGCGTACGGGGGCGGAGGCGGAGCCGATGACCCCGCGTACGGGACAGACGACGAGGGCCTTGGTTCCCGAGGTGCCCTGGTCCACAGCGAGCACCGGGCCCGTCATCACCACTCCGTCCCTGGTCTCGGCCTGCGCGACCGACCTGCTTGATCGTCGCTCGGAAGACTTCACCAGCGGGCGGCGCCCGTCAAGATCCGTCCGCGCGCTCCGCACCGGACCTGACGCGAATTCATATGCCGTACATGGCTTGATCGTTGCATTTGAAAAGTTTCATGACCCGAATGCTCATCGTCGCTCTATAGTGATCGCCGATCACCGGGCGCGACGGCCATGCGATGCGAGGACTGATGACCACGACCACCGCAAGACGCGCCCGCCCCCACCACCCCTCGACGGGGACGAGGTGATGGCGGGCGGCGAATTCCGGCCCGTCTACCACCCCGCCGGCCACGACGACGAGTTACGCCTCGCCGTGCAGGACCTGCGCACCGGCCGCTGGCTGTCGATGGCGCGCCTGCTGGACCGGACGGACGGCTGGGGGCTGTGGACCCAGCGCACCCAGGTGCTCGCCGCGGTCGCGGCCGGATCGGACGTGGTCCAGGCGTGGCGGGCCGAGGAACCGCGCAGCGTCTCCGCGTCCGTCATGCACACCCGCGTCGCCGTCGAACGGGCCGTCCGCGCCCACCGCGCCCGGCATCCCCGCACGCACCAGCTGTGGCAGGAGGCGTGGGCGGCCTGCCGGGACGCCGCCGAACTCAGTCCGGCCGACCCCGTGCCCTGGGTCTGCCTGCTCGCCCTCGCCCTCCTCGACCAGCACCGCTCGATGGACGAGCACCGGCAACGGCCGCCCGCCCCGATGCTGCCGCCCGGCCCGTGGGGGATCCTCGAGCAGGCCGACAAGCGCGACCCGCACAACCGCGAGGCGTACCACCGGATGCTCCAGTTCGTGTGCGCCGGTACATCGGGGCCGCTCATCGAGGCCGCCAACTTCGTGCACTGGGCGGCCGGTTCGGCTCCGCCAGGCTCCGCCGTCCACGTCCTGCCGCTCTACCTGAGCGTCGAACGCTACCGCCGCGAGCGCGGCCAGGAGAAGGCGCTCGACCTCCACTGGGTCTCCGACGACGCGGTCCGCGACGCCGGTCACGCCCTGGACGCCTGGTTCTCGTACGCCGACCCGCGTCGCGCCTCCCCGCTCGATCTGAACCACCTCGCCCACGCCCTGTGGGGAGCGAGCCGGTTCGGCGACGCGGCCCGGGCCTTCGACGCGATCGACCGGTACTGGACCACCCTGCCGTGGGCCTACCGGACCCGCGCCCCCGCCGACCAGGAACGGGCCATGGAGGTCTTCCTGCGGGCCAGGTCCCGCAGCCTGGCCGACCGGGGCTGACCCGCGGCCCGACGACCCGGCGCCCCCACCAGACCCCACCCCCCGCTCCACGTCCCCCGCGCTCCACAAACCCCCGGAGGTACCTCCCCATGTCCCGAATCGCGCCACCCGTCCGCCAGGACAGCAAGGCCCCGTCCCGGCCCGACGAGGAGGAACGGCTCAGGGAGCTCGGCTACCAGCCCGTCCTCGCCCGCCGGATGGGCGGCTTCGGCAACTTCGCCATCAGCTTCTCGGTCATATCCGTCCTGTCCGGCTGCATGACCCTGTACGGCTTCGGCCTCGGCACCGGCGGTCCGGCCGTCATGCTGTGGGGCTGGGCCGGCGTCGGCCTCTTCGTGCTCTGCGTGGGTCTCGCCCTGGCCGAGGTGACCAGCGCCTACCCCACCTCGGGAGCCCTCTACTACATGGCCGACCGGCTCGGCGGACGCCGCTGGGGCTGGTACACGGGCTGGCTCAACCTGCTGGGCCTGCTCGGCGCCATCGCCGGCATCGACTACGGCGCCGCCCTGTTCACCGGCGCCTTCCTCAACCTCCAGTTCGGCTTCGTACCGACCCCCGGCTCGACCTTCCTGATCTTCCTGGCCATCCTGCTGCTGCACGCCGCGCTCAACCTGTTCGGCGTCCGCCTCGTCAGCGTGCTCAACTCCATCAGCGTCTGGTGGCACCTGGGCGGCGTGGCCGTGATCGTCGGCGCCCTGGCCCTCGTTCCCGACCACCACCAGTCGCCCTCGTTCGTGTTCACCGAGTTCGTCAACGACACCGGCTGGGCCAACCCGTTCTACGTGGCGGCCGTCGGCCTGCTCCTCGCCCAGTACACCTTCTCCGGGTACGACGCCTCCGCGCACCTCTCGGAGGAGACCTCCAACGCCTCCGTCTCCGCCGCCAAGGGCATCGTCCGCTCCATCTGGGTCTCCTGGATCGCCGGGTTCGCCCTGCTCGCGGGCCTCACCTTCGCCATCCAGGACTACGCGGCCGTCCAGGGCACCGCCACCGGGGTCCCGCCGGCCCAGATCTTCCTCGACGCCCTGGGCTCCGGCGGCGCCACCGCCCTGCTCCTCGTCGTCATCGTCGCGCAACTCTTCTGCGGCAACGCCGAGGTGGCCGCCGCGAGCCGGATGGTCTTCGCCTTCAGCCGCGACAACGCGCTCCCCGGCTCCGCCCTGTGGCGCAAGGTCAGCAGCCGCACCCAGACCCCGGTGCCGGCCGTCTGGCTCGCGGTCGGCGCCGCGGCCGTCCTGGCCCTGCCCTCGCTCTACTCGGCCACCGCCTACGGCGCCGTGACCGCCATCAACGTCATCGGCATCACCCCCGCCTACGCCATCCCGATCTACCTGCGCCTGCGCGCCGGGAACCGCTTCCAGCCCGGCCCGTGGAGCCTGGGCCGCTGGAGCAAGCCGATCGGCTGGACCGCCGTCGTCTGGGTGGCCGTCGTCACCGTCCTGTTCTGCCTGCCGCAGAAGTCGCCCGTCACCATCGACTCGATGAACTACGCGGTGATCGCGCTGGCGGTGGTCCTGGTCCTGGCCAGCGCGTGGTGGTACGCCGCCCGCCGCTCGTACGGCACGCCGTCGGCGTACGGGAACGCCCGCGAGCAGGCCGAGATCGCCGAGGGCATCGTCTGACCGCTCCACGCGGGTCCGCACGCGTGGGGCATCCCGCAGCGGGTAGGCGCGGGACGTACCGGACGAACCGGTCCGGTCTGAGCCAGGGAGTCGTCATGCCCCGAGGTTCCAGCCCCAAGCGTGAACGCCAGTACGAGCACATCAAGGAGAGCGCCGAGGAGCGCGGCGAGAGTCCCGAGCGGGCGAAGGAGATCGCCGCACGAACGGTGAACAAGGAACGGGCCCGCGCCGGAGAGTCCAAGACGGCCGGCAAGACCTCGTTGGAGGACATCTCCTCCGGCAGGCGAGGCGGACTGCGTTCCCACAAGGGAGCCCAGGGCCCGACCTACGACCAGCTGTACGAGGAGGCCAAGCGCAAGAACCTGCACGGCCGTTCCTCGATGGACAAGGCCGAGCTGAAGAGCGCACTGGGCTACTGAGGCGCCCGGAGGAGGATCCGATGAAGGTACGCAGGCAGGCGCCCGACCACCCGCCGGCCACCCCGTCGCAGACCGCGGACGAAGGCCGGGCCCGCTCGGGCGGTACCGGGGACGACACCGCGCAGGCCGGCGCGCACACCGCGAAGCGGCAGCGGTCCGGCATCGGGCGGGAGGAGCAGATCCGCCCGCACCCTCCGCGGGAGAGCGACGACCGTTAGGCACCCCGCGGCGGGGGGGGGGGGGGCCCCCGCGCGGCCGGCCGGGGCGCCGGCGGCGGCCGCGGGCGGGCGGGGCACCGCCGACGGCCCGAGGCCGAGCGAAAGACCACAA
>NZ_JBFBFP010000060.1:0-40056 GCF_040684275.1 Streptomyces sp. NPDC091371 | reverse complement strand
ATCCCCGGAACCGCCAACACCGTCCTGGCCTGCCGCGGATGCCTGCCCAACGCCGACAACAACCCCGCGTTCCCGAAAAGCCTCCGATAGGCAGCGACGTCCGGGAGAGCGTGGTCGTAGTCGATGACCGCCATCGACAGGTCGATGTTGTCGTCGAGCGTCGCGAGGGCGGCGCGCCGCTCCCCCTCCCCCTGGGTCTTCAGGAACTCGGCGAACACCGGATTCGTCAAGGACGCCATGCGGGCGACGGTCCGACGACCGGCGAGCAGCTCCCTGAGGATGTCGATCCTGCCCGGGTAGGTCTCGACGAGGTGCACGTGGCCGAGGACGTGCTCCCTGAACTCGTCGTCCGACTCCATGGCGTCGAGCAGTTCCGGGGTGGAGACCAGCAGGTCGGCCGCGCCCTTGGCCGCCAGTACGGCGTCGGCGTGATCCGTGATGTCCGGGTCGGTGAGCTGCGCGAGGAGCCTCGGGCGCGTCGACAGCCGCGCGGCCAGGCCCGGGTAGGCGTCCGCCATGGCCGCGGCCTGCTCCGAGTTGGACACCGCGACCAGCACGTCGGGGTGGCGCACCAGTTCGCGCAGCGCCGGCAGGGGGCCGTCCAGACCGCGCGTGTTCCCGAGGGCCATCAGGAAGTCGGCGACCTCGATGCCCAGCGCCGGGGGAATGGTCGCGGAGTGGGCCACGAGGGTACGGGCGACGGAGGTGGTCCTTCTCGTGACCGCGGCCGCGGACAGGGGCTCCGGCGGCGGGTGCTCCTCCGTCCAGCGCTTGACGGCACGTACGGCGAGCCGCTGGGCCTCGTCCGCCGTGATCCGGGAGGGTCGGGTGTCCGGCGGGTTGGCGGCGGGCGTGGCCCGGACCGTGGAGGAGGCCGCGGCCTGCTGATGGGATGGCTGCTGCGGGGCGGACTTGGCCTTCTTCTTCGTCTTCTTGGCTCCGGCGAGCAGCGCCGGGGGCGACGGCGGGAGGTCCGCCACCAGCCGCCGCGCGAGGGCGCGGGCGCCATCGGTGTCGCCGGGCCAGGTGTAGAGGTGGTGCGCGACGCGGCGTACGACCTGGTCCTCGGGCTCGAGGCGGCGGTACGGGTCGGTGTCGCGGTCGATCGTCGCGGGGAGCCTGCGCAGCGGGCCCACCAGGCCGCGCGCGTCGGCCAGCGCCGACTCCAGGCTCGTGCCGGAGGCCTCCCGCCGGGCGCTCGTCCAGAGCCGGTCGAACGCGGCCGGGTCGAAGGGAAGGTCGGTGCGGAGCGCGGCGGTCTCGGCGTCGTACTTCGCCTCGTCGAGGTGCCGCGCGATGGTCGCCCGCGCTCCCTCGGTGTCGGCGGGAGCGAGGAAGAGGTGCGCGGCGGCGGCTTCCACGAGGGTGTCGCGCACATGGGGGTCGACCGTGGCGCCCGTCTGCGCGAGGAGGTCCTTCACCTCGGCCTCGGCCTGCTCCTCGGCCATGGACGCCCGCAGCGCCTCCTTGCTGTCGCTCTCCCATGCGGCGGAGGTCCGGGCCCTCCCACCGCGCGGGCCGAACCCCAGGCCCCAGTTCCACTCCTCCACCAGCTCGACGAGGTTGAGGTGGTCGGGCGGGGTCAGGACGGGAGCGGTCGAGGTCCGGCTGGACAGATAGCGGGCCAGGCCCTGGCGCGGTTCCGTCAGGGCCTCCCAGCTCACCCCGTGGTGGGCGGCGACCGCCAGGAGCCAGCCCTTGCCCTGGGGGTGGGCCCCGGCCGCGGGGTGCCCGTCGCGGCCTCCCAGCTTCCAGCCCGCGGAACGCCCCAGGTCGGCCGCGGCCTTCTCCCCGGCGTCGCGCAGGTTCGGCCCGAGGACGGCGGCGATGTGGCGGGGGTCCGCGCCGAGGTTGCGGGCGATGTCGAAGAGGCGGTACGGGGTCAGTCCCAGCTCGGCGGCGATCCGTGGCAGGTCGTCCGGGACCCGCCCGATCGTCTCCGCCAGGTCGAGGAGGGCGCTGCCCTTGCGCAGCCCCAGCTCCCGGCGCAGCCCGTCCGCGGCCTTCACGTCGAACCAGTCGTACGCGAGCAGCGCGGCCGTACGGCGCCGGTCGGCCCGCAGGTGCTTGGACACGACCGAGACCAGGGCGGGCGAGGCGGCCGGGTTCACCCGCTCCGCCTGGTAGCCGGGAACCGCTTCGCCCTTCGAGTAGGCGGGCAGCTCCGGCTGCGGCTCCGCGGGCGGCGACGTGTCCTGCTCGTACGCCGGCGGGGACTCCTGGTACGCCGGCGGGAGCTGCGTACCGGGCTCCACCGGCTCGGCGAGGTCCGGCCGCGGCAGGAGCGGCAGGGACTCCGCGAGGTCCACGGCGTCGGACTGCGCGTACGCCGAGTCCGGGTCCTCGTCCGGGAGCCGCGCCCAACCCTCGTCCGAGGACACGGAGGAGACGGAGGAGATCGAGGACACGACGGAGGCGATATCGCTGCCGTCGTCGGGGAGCTCGCCGGACTCCATGACCGGACGGGCCGGTGCGGGGTGCGTCGCGGAGCTCGGGAACATCGGGTCTTCGAGCAGTTGCGCCGCCCAGGCACGGGCCTCGGCACGGCGGGCGGGGTCGGTACGGAGTCCGGGGTCGGAGTGGAGGATGTCCGTGAGGCGGCGGGCGGCGCGGTCGTCGGTACCGAGGTCGGCGAACGGCGTGGAAGTGAGCGGGTCGGTGACCCGGCCGTGCTCGGAGAGCAGTGACCGGGCCGTGGCGGCGGCCCGCGCCAGCTCCGGCGTGTCCGTGTTGATCTTGTCCCAGTGGCGTTGGAAGGCACGCACCGAAAGTCGGCCGTCGTCGACGTCGACGTCGACGTCGTCGCGGTCCTCCTGGTCGTCGACGAGGGTGTCGGACAGGGTTGCGGTGCCCTCGGAGGACTCCGTGACCGGACGCACCAGGACGGGCTCGTCGAGCAGGTGCAGGGCCCGGGCCAGGGCCTCGTCGTGCCGGTCGGCGTCCCGGTAGAGGTCGGGGTCGCCGTGCAGGATGACCGCGAGACGGCGGGCAGCGCGGTCGTCGGCGCCGAGGTCGGAGAACGGGGTGGCAGCGAACGGGCCCGCGACCCGGCCGTGCTCGGCGAGCAGCGAGCGCGCCGCGTCGGCCGCGCGTACGAACCCGACCGTGTCCGTGGGGAGTTGGTCCCAGTGGCGCTGGAAGGCGTCGTCCGACAGCCGGTGCGTCTGCGGTGATTCCTCGGGCCTGGCCGCCGCCAGCCACCGGTCGCGGTCCTTCCCGTCCTTGCGGGCGCGGCGGGGCCTCGGCAGCCGGGCGACGGTCACGGAGCGTCCGTCCGGCGAGCCGACGAGCGTGGTGGTGCCGTTCGGCTGCACGACGTTGACGGTGAGCCCGTAGACCTGTCCGGCCACCAGGGGCAGGACGTCGTCCGTGGCGTCGGACGCGGACGTGTAGGTGCCCATCGCGTACGCGAGCGAACGCCGTTCGTGGTCGCCCCAGGTCCGGTGGACGGCCCGGAGCTCCTGGGCGTAGATCTCCGACCGGGGCAGTCGGTCTCCGAGGCGCAGCCGGTCCGCGGTGCGGTCGTTGGCGACGGCTGCCTGCGCCTGCGCGTCGACGGCGGTCCACAGCGGGCGCGAGCCGGTGCCGGGGTCCGCTTCCAGCTCCGCCACGAGGGAGTGCGACAGGTGGGCGCGGATCTCGGCCGGCGTTCCAGTGACCAGGTCGGGGGCGGTGGCCTCGAGCGCGAGGACGAGACTGTCCTCGCCGAGGCCGGAGGCGCGCGGGACGACCCCCTGGACGATCAGGGCCTCCTGCTGGTCCATCGTCAGTTCGCGCTGGCCGGGCACTTCCTGGTCCGGAGTGCCGGATGCGGTGGAGGTCGTCCCCGGTCCCGCGACGTCGGGGGTGGCGGGGGTGGCGGTGTGGACCGTACCGGTGCCGGGGTCGGTGTCGTTGCCGGCGTAGGGGAAGCCGGTGTCGGAATCGGTGTAGAGGGAGCTGGTGCCGTCCTCGGTGTAGAGGGAGTCGGTGTCGGGCTGGGTGTAGAGGGAGTCGGGACGGCTCGGGGATCCCTCCATCCGAGGAGTCGCGGAGCCCGGCTCGGCGGTGCCCGGCTGCGGCGTGGAGCGCTGTCCGCTCCCCGTGGCCGGGTCCGACGGGTTCGCCGGATTCACCGGGTTGGTACCGAGAGCCGGGTCGGTACCGAGCGTCCGGACCAGGTCCGGCTCGACCGAGGCCGGGATCGGCATCCGCACGGGCTGCGGTCCACCGGGGCGCTGCGCGCCCTGGGCTCCGTCGCCGGCCACGGGGTTCGTGCCGGGCACGGATCCCGGGGTCCGGGTGTCCTGACCCGCGCCGTTCCGGAAGGCGTCCCCCGGGACGGGCATCGAGGGCGCGGACCGGGAGGTGTCGCCGCCGCCCGGCTGGTAGGTGGAGAGGTCCGGGAGGTCCTGGGTTCTGGTGGCCACGACCGGCGGCCGGCCGGAGCCGCTGCCGTTCCGGTCCCCGCCGGCGTTCCCGTTGCGGGTGGGGTTTCCCCCGCCGGTGCCGTTCGGGTCGCCGGTCGAGGTCGTGACGGGCGGCCGGCGGGTGCCCCCGCTCGTGCCGAGGTCCGGGACCGTACGGGGGCCGGTGCGGCCGTTCGTACCGTTGTTCCGGTCGTTGTTCCGCGACGACCCGGAGCCCGGGTTGGAGTTCGAGTCCGAAGTCGAGTTCGGGTTCGAGTCCGAGTTCGTGCTTCGGTTCGGCCAGGTGTCGGAGTCGCCGTTCACCCCGTCCGGGGTCGGCGGCGGGTTGATGAACTTGTTCCGGAGCCCACGCGCCAGGCCCTCCACGCCCCCTTCCAGGTTGCGCTCGACGACGCCGCTGCTGCCGGCCGATACGAACGTCGCCCAGCTGAACGAGTAGCCGGCGAAGAACAGGCCCATCGCCGCCGCGCCGAGGCTCTCGCCGAAGCCCTCGGACACGAAGTCGTTGGCGTTGCCGTAGCCCTCCTTGACGATCCGGTCGAAGTTCGACGGCTTGTTGATGACGCCGAAGTCCTTCGGGTTCTTGCCAAGTTTGGAGAAGAGGTCCTTGCCCTTGTTGAACGTGCCGCCGAGTATCTCGCCGATGCCGCCCGCGAAGAACCCGAAGAGGGCGTCCTTGCCGATGTCACCCCAGTCGAGGTCGTTCCGCTTGAACAGCTTGTTGCCGAAGAGCTTGTTGCCGAGCTGGACGGCGAACGAGAGCAGCGCCTCCTCGAACGCCTCGAAGACGCCCGGCAGCACCTTGATGCGCTGCATGAGTGTGGCGATGCTCGCCAGCACGGCCACGCGGGCGCGGTTGAAGATGGCCTCCGAGAGACCCCCCAGGCCGCCGAAACCGAACAGCGACAGGAACGCGACCCAGGCCAACAGTGCCAGCATCTGCAGCAGGGCGGCCATGACCTGCCAGTACATCTCGTAGATCTGGCGGGACTTGTCCTCCAGGTCGAGGCGCACACCCCGCAGCTGCCCCTGGAACTCGTCCAGGCGCGTCTTGCCCCGGCCTGATGTGAGGCTGTTGACGACCCCGTCGAACTGCCGGCGGGCCTCCTCCGGCATGCCGTCGCCGATCTTCAGGCTGACATTGCGGGCCATCTCCATCATCTGGTCGAGGTCCCGGGCGAGCCGCTCATAGGTCTGGCCCGCGTCGAAGGCCTTCTGCGGCAGGGCGCTGGGAGGCAGATCGCCAGTGAGGATCATGACAAGCTTTCTGGCCCAGTCGGGCCAGCCGCCGAGTCCGGGGTCGATCGCGGGGCTCATCCGCGGGGTCCCGACCGGCCGTCGTTCCCCTTCTTGATCGAGGCGAGGACGTCGTCCTGGCTGTTGATGTACTCGTTGGCGTCCTTGATGGTGCCGTTCGCCAGCGCCGTGAGGGCGTCCGTGATGGCCAGCACCGTCTTACGAGTGATCTTGACCGTCTCCAGGTAGGGCGGGCCCGCCTTCTTGGCGAACTCGTCGTCGTCCGTCCCGAACCAGGTGATGGTCTCGTTCACACCGTCATCGAACCGCTGCACCAGTTCGTTTATGTACGTCGTGAAGTTGTGCAGCACCTTGCTCGCGTCGAGTACGTCATTGGCGGACGCTTCGAAACTTGAAGGCATTGCCCACTCCCGGTGTCGCGCGGTGGTTCGGTGGTGAGGGAATTCTGCGCCCGGAAATACCCGGGCGCTTGCGTCAGTTGACGTACGTTCTGATCACGGGTGTACGGGCCGCTCAGTCGTGCGGGTCGCCCTCCACCTCGTCGTAGAGGGCGCGGCCCCGCCCCCGTCGCCGGCCTGACGCCCCATCGGCCGGCCGCTCGGGCTCGGGGGGCGCCGCCGGGCCGAGGAACTGCCCGATCAGGGCGCCCCAGTCGGCCGTCGTGCCCGGGATGCCGGGCAGTTCGGGCATGCCCGGCATGGAGCTGAGGGAGTTCACGCTCTCCGTGAGCGGTTTGACCGCGTCGGCCACGTCCCGGGAGGCGAGGGAGCGGGCCTTGTTGAAGGCCTCCATGACGGAGGCCGCCAGCTGCGGGGCAGCCATGCTCTTGTAGCGGCTCTCCAGGAAGCGGACGGCCGTCACCTCGCCGGTGCCCGCGACGGTCACCTCGACGCTGCGGTCCTTGGAGGTGGCCGAGAGCCGCATGCCGCGGACCTGTTCCTGGGCCTGGGCGGCAGCGCGCTCCGAGGCCTCCAGGTCCGCGATCGCCATGGCGAGGCGTTCTTCGATCGAGTGGTGCGGCGAGCCCATCAGCCCTCTCCTGTCATGAATGCGTTGCGCTTCGCGCCTGTGGTGGTGCCGGGCTCCTCCCGGCCCAGGACGGCCGGGTTGCCCTCGTCCTCGGTGCCCCAGACGTCCTCCTCCTCGGCGAGCCAGTTGGCCCGCTCGCGGTCGGAGCTCTGGGTCTGCTGGCCGCCTCCGTTCTGGCCGCCGGGCGGGGGCATGTACGGGGGCGTGCCGCCGGCGCCCTGGCCGCCCTGGCCCTGGGCCATGCGGTTGGGAGAGCCCGCGGGGTCGCCGATGAACTCGCGGACCCGGTCGCCGCCGCCGGTAACGCCACCACCCGCACCGCCGGCGCCACCCATGCCGCCGGCTCCCATGCCGGGCATCATGGGCGGGGCTCCCGTCGCGGGGGATCCACCCGGCACGCCGCCGCGGTCCACGCTGGGGCCGCCGCCGAGGGCGTCCGCTCCGTAGGCGGGGAAGTCGGTGGACAGGTCGTAGCCCGCCTCCTCGTAGCTGGGCGGGTTCGCCGGGAGCGATCCTCCGCCTCCGTGCGTACCGCCGCTGCCGCCCGGCACGCCACCGCCGGCTCCGGACACTCCGGGGAGATCGAAGCCGGGGCTGTTGAGGGTGGGGAGCTGGGGCGTGGTCAGGGAGATGTCGGGGCGCTCCCCGAGCGGTTTGCCGTCCGGGCCCAGGTACGAGGTGTTGCCGTCGGGATCGGTCACGCTGACGACCCCGCCCGGGTGCAGCACGTTCTTGGTCCCGTCGGGCTTGAGCGTCGTGGTGGTCCCGTCGGGCTTGGCGGTGACCTTCGTACCGTCGGGCTTCTCCGTCAGGATGGTGCCGTCGGGGCTCCGGGTGACGTTCGTACCGTCCGGGCTGGTGGTGAGGACGCTGCCGTCGGGCAGGACGGTCCGAGTGCTCCCGTCGGGGAGGGCGATCGGGGTACCCGAGCCATCCCGGTTCTGGAGGGTGGGCGGCTTCGAGCCCAGGAGCGTGGAGCCCGGCATGCCGGGGACGATGGGGCTGCCGTCGGGGTTCCTGCCGCCGGACAGCTCGCTGCCGGGCCGGCCGGATCCGGGCGCTCCCAGGCTGGGTAGACCGGACTCCGAGAGGAACGATCCGGGGAGGCCGGAACCGGGCAGACCCGAACCGGGGAGGCCCGAACCGGGCACACCGGCGAGGTCGACGTTCGGGGCGGGCACCCGAGTACTGGTGTCCGGGTTGCCGCTGCCTCCGGAACCGGTGCTGCCCGGGAGGTTCAGGCCGGAGCCGCCGTTCAGCCCGCCGCCGGAGCCGGTACCGCCCGGGCCGTTGAGATCGGGGGCGGGCACGTTCCTGAGGAAGCTCTCGGGATCGGGGATGTTGTTCCCGCCGACGCCTTCGCCGCCCGTACCCTCCTTCCCCCCGTTTCCGTCGGCCCCGTTGCCGCCCCCGTTGCCCAGGTCGTTCAGGTTGGGGGGCGGGATCCTCGTCCTGTTGTCCCCGTCCTTCCCGCCGTCCCCGTCCTTCCCGCCGTTGCCGTCCTTGCCATCGTCTCCGCCGAGTCCCAGCTTCTTGAGGATGTCCTCCCAGCTCTGGTTCTCGTCGTCACCGCCCTTGCCGTCCTCGCCCCCCTTCCCGTCATTGCCGCCCTTCCCATCGCTGCCGATCGGCGAGGTGTTCTTCGTCACCAGCGGGTTGGTCAGGACGGCGGTGGCGTCGATGAAGGCGTTGTTCACGATGCTGAGCTGAGCGTTGCCGGCCGGCACCAGCATCGAGTCCACGGCGTCGTTCCAGAGCTTGATCGCATGGTTGCCGACCTTGCCCCAGCTGTCGATCTGAGTGAGATCCCCCCAAGTGGGGTGGTTCTGCTGGAAGGAGGGGCCGGGCTCCATCTTGTACTGAGCGCCCGAACCCCGCTTGTCTCTGTGCTCGATCGCCTGACCGAGGTTGTTCCCCTGGAGCCAGACGGCGATCTCGTAGATCACGTTCGACAACGTCTGAATCGGGTTGGACACGGTGTTGGCGGCCCACTGGTGCCAGGCCATCACCAGGTCGTAGCTCGACTGGTGGACCGCGTTCGCCGCACCGATGAGGGAATCGCCCTGCTTGGTGAGGGAGGCTCCCCGGCCGTTCACCGGCAGCAGGGCGTAGTTCTTGGCCGAGAAGCCGGGCGGGAGGAGCTGCTCCTTGTAGCCTTTGTAGTTCTCCTGCATCCGCCTGATCAGGGCGGCGAACGCGTCGGCCGCCGACCCCTTCATGTCCGCGTCCTTGTGCCCGAGGGAGTCGGCCCACTGCTTGAGGACGAGCTCCTGGTCGTTGAAGTACTGGAAGGACCGGTCGTATGCCCCGGCGACGTCGGAGAACGTCCGCAGGTTGACGGCGTTCTGCGGGTCGACCACGAGGCCTCCGTAGGAACGGCCCTGCGTGGAGAAGGGGTTGTTCACGAGCCCGTTGAGCAGGGTCCAGCCGCCGAAGATGTAGTTGTCGAGCGGGGTGCCCGGCTGGGAGGCGAGCTCGGCAGGGTTCCAGAGGAAGTCGATCGTGATCCTCTTCAGGTCGAGGGTGTGGCCGTCGCTCGTGTAGTAGCCGAGTGTGTACGAGTGGCCGTCCACGTTGGGGCCGACCCCGTTCCTGAAGTAGTAGACCGTGGCGACGCTGCCGAGGGACTCGACCTTGACGTTCATCAACGGCGTCTTCTCGTCGGTGCCCGCGAGATCCTGGAAGATGGTCGAGCGGTCGGGCATCGGATAGCCCGTCAGCAGTTGGACCGCTGAGGCCCACATGTCGGCAGGCATGGATACCCTCCGCTCTTCCTTCTGGTCCGGTCCGGTCGCTCAGGCGCCGGTCTTGGTCGGGTCGGCCGGCGGCTTGGTCGGGTCGTCCGTCGGGCTGCCGGCCGACTTGATCGTGTTCAGGAACTCCTGCGCCTTGATGTCGTCCAGCGTCGAGCCCTGCTTGTCGAGGAACTCCTCGATCATCTTGAGGAGGGTGTCCTTGATCTCCTGCGACAGGTTCGTCATGTTCTGGAGCATCACGTCGATGCTCTGGGTGAACTTGAGCGTGGTGGTGTTGAGGGTCGATCCGTGCACCGTGTCCCCGCCCGCCATCAGCCCCATCCCCAGCGGCTTGGTGAGCGAGAAGGTGTCCGGGTTGGTGTAACCCCGGGCTATGTTGCGGGGAGAGAGGGCGGTGCCCGAGTCCTTGCCGAGGTCTTCGATCGCGGTGAGGAACTCGGTGAGCGGCCCGTTGATGAAGGCTCTGACCGCCGGGGTGTCGAGTTTGGTGAGCTGCGCCTGGGTGGCCACCGGGATGCTCCCTGGGTCCGGAGGGGTGGTCAGTAGACCTGGAGGTTGCCCCAGTCCTGGGCCAGGCCGCGGTCGAGGACTCCGTAGCCCTCCGCGATCTGGCTGAGCAGCTTGCCGCTGCCGGCGACGGCCTGCGCCGCGTGGTCGACGTAGCCGTGCCATTCGACGAACTTCTGACTGAAGGCGCCCTTGTCCATACCGATGCAGCTGTCGGACCACTGGGTGATGGCCTGCTGGAGGTTGTTCAGGACGGTGTCGATCGCCTCGCTCGCGTTGATGAGCTGGGCGGTCACGCCATCGGTGGTGCCGTAGTGGATGTTGATGGATCCGTGGTCGTAATTGGCCTCGGGCACGAGGTCCTCCTTCGTCTTCGTCTGCTGCCGGATGCGTCGCGGAGCGACGGCGGCGACCGTCAGGATGTTCCGGTCCGCCGGGAGGGCGGACGGATCAGCCCTTGAGGCCGGAGATGGCGTTCTGCATGCGCGTGATCTGGCTGGTGGTGGTGTCCTGGAGGTCCGACTGCCGGCCGGAGTTCCGGATCATGGTCTCCTTGACGCCTTCCAGGCCCCGCTCGACCTTCATCACGTCGGAGTCCCACGCCGCGAGGAGCTCCTGGTACGCCTTGCCGTCGGCGCCGCCGTAGCCGCTGGGGCCGACCAGCTCGTTGGCCGAGGAGTGGACGATCCCCCGGATCCGGGTGATGTCGTCGTGGGCGTTCTGCATCAGCTGGGCGATCTTGAGGTTCGCCTCGGCTACGGTTCTATAAGCTCCGCCGGGAATGTCATCGGCCATGGGGACCACCCTTTCCGTGGTGTGTCGTGTCCTGAAGTTCGAGTGTGCTTCTCGCCGCCCCCCGGCGAATCCGTCGCGTGACGTACGTCCCGCCGCAAGCCAGGATCTACGTCAACTTCCCGACCCAGCTGCCGCGTTGACGGCCGACGCGGGCTGGCTCCCCGGGCCCGGTGCCGGGCCGTCGGCGGCGCCCGGACAGCTCCTGAGCGGGGCTCCGGAGTCCGCGGCGGGCGCCTTGGCGGCCGCTGCGGAGTCCAGGGCCGCGCCGGTCGGCAGGGTCATGAGCAGGGCCGAGGGCAGACCGCGTACGTCGGATGCGGTGTAGCCGAGCGCCTCCAAGGCCCCGCCCGGGGCGACCGGGTGGCGTACGCCCGAGTCGGTGACGAGGAAGACGGTGTCGCCCATCCGGGTGCCCGCGCTGCTGAGGGCCTGGATCAGGGCGCCCTTGCCGGGCGGCACCTCCACCCGGTCCACGGGCAGGCAGGCCGGGGCCACCCCGTCGGCCGGCGGCTGCGCCACGTGGTCCTCGGCGACGGCGGCGGGGGCGAAGGAGACGCTGACCCCCGTGCCCGTGCCGTCGCTCGGCCGGACCACGGCGCAGGGCTCGGTACCGGCGGGGATCGGCACCAGGCGGGGCGGCGAGACCGGCAGGCCGGCGCCGGCCGGGCGGCCCGTCGCGGGCGCCAGGTGGCCGCGGGCGGCCTCCGCCCCGACCGGACGCGCGGCCGGGGTCTGTCCCTCGTACGCGACCCTCCGGGTCTCCGGGTCGCCGAGGACGAGGGCGGTCTCCGTCTCGCTCAGCGGGGTCAGCCCCTCGCGCAGCAGCAGGTGGAACTGGCCGGAGACGCCCGGCACTTCCAGGCTGAAGACCTGGCCGATGCGGGTAGGGCGCCCGTCGAGCGCGGGCCCTGCCTCCCCGCGGCCCGGTACGGCGGGCGCGGCGAGGTCGGCGGCGGCGGGGAGCGCGACGAGGAAGGCCGCGGAGACGGGGTGGACCGGAGCCGATCCGTAACCGAGCGAGGTGGCCGCGCCAGTGGCCTCGTCCAAGAGGTGACGTTCCCCTCCCAGGAGCACCGAGCGGCGCCCGTCGGGCCCCTGGACGAGGAGCCCCTCGCCCGGGCCCAGCGGCCGCTCGCCCTCAGCCCCGCCGAGGGCGAGCCGCGTCCGTACGACCACTTCCCCCGAGGTCTGCTTGGTGGTGGCCGCGCACACCTGCCAGGGCGAGGACAGCAGGCCGGCCCGGCCGGGGAGGTAGTCGGGGGCGCCGGGGATGCCCACGGGCGGGCCGTGCGGGGCGTCCTTCGTGGCCGAGCTCTTGACCGTCGCGGACTTCATGTCGCCGCCGAGCAGCAGGCGCGCGGAGGCGTAGTTGAGGATGGGGCGCAGCCGGCCCTGGGCATACACGTACCGGTTGCCGGTGTCCTTCTCCAGTACCAGAGTGCCCTCCGCCCGCCACTTGGTCGAGGCGCCCGGGGAGAAGAGGCCCCAGAGGGCCGAGACGAGGACCCCGACCACGCCGATGGCCAGCCCGAAGGTCATGCCGCGGTTGGTGCGCCTGCCCGGGGTCTCCAGGTGGTCCGGGTTGGCGCGGAGCATTCCGGAGGTGAGCCGGCCCATCTGGAAGAGATGGGCCTGTACCTGGTCGCGCCTTGACTGCACGGGGCCCTCCGGCCTGCTCGTCGGTGTTCGGGATGTCTGTGGGGGCGGGCGGAGAGGCGGGCGCAGGGTGTCAGCCGGTCAGGTCGCGTGCGAGGCCGTACACGCCCAGGACCCACAGGGCGAGGGGCAGCAGGGCGAGCGCTACCAGGGAGTGCAGGAGTTCCGCCGCGCGCCCCCAGTACGGCAGCTGCCGTCGTCCGGGGACGGTCCAGATGGCGATGGTGAGGGCGATGACGAGCGCCACCAAGGCCGCCACCAGGCCGAGCCTGCCGCCGTCGCCGAGAGCTCTGGCCCAGGCCATGGCGAGGACGGCGACGCCCCAGACCCCTGGGGCGAGGATCGACACCCGCTGCCAGACACTGCCGAGGTTGCGGCCGTGCAGGAGCAGCAGCACGGTCAGGGTGGCCGCGGTGACGGCCTCGGCGAGGCCGAAGTGCCGGGCGAGAACGGTGACGCAGACGGTGCAGACGAGGCCGGTCGCGGCGTAGAGGGCGGTGAGCCAGGCGTTCGCGGTCGCCGCGCGCCGGGCCACGTCCTCGCTCGGATGCGGTTCGATGGCCTGCTGCAGTTCCTCGGGGGAGGTGGGCAGCGGCCGCATCTGCATGCCGGACATCCGGAAGGCGAGTGCGGGGACGAACCCGCCGAGGATCACGGCCCCGACGGCGATCACCGCGGCGACGTCGGGGGCCGGGAATCCGGTGGCGGCGATCAGCCCGCCGGCGGCCGTCGCGAAGGCGGCGACCACCGCGACGGAGAGGAAGACGGCCGCGGAGGCGCCCACCACGGACAGGCCGAGGACGGCGCCGCCGGCCGCGGCGGCGCCGCCGGAGAGCAGTCGGGGGCCGAGCAGGTCCGCGCCGGGCGGTCCGCCGGGCAATAGCCAGCCGGCCAGGGCCAGGAAGGGGACGGCCGCGCAGCCCAGCATGACCGCGGTGAACGCGTCGCCGACGGCCCTGCTCGCGGTGCCCGCGCCGGCCAGGAGGAGTACGCCGCACAGCGCGGCGGTCAGACCCCGGTGGACGGGCGGCAGTCCGGGCATGGCCAGGACCAGGGCCACGGCGGTGAGGAGGGTGGCGGCGACGACCCGGACGAAGGTGCGGCTGCTGGACTCGGTCCAGTCACCGCCGAGGCGTCCCATCACGGTGGAGACCCCGTCGACGATGTCGTCGAAATGGGCCTCGGGCATGGCGTCGGCGGCCGACCGCAGGTAGAGGGTCTCGCCGTCGCGCACGTCGAGGGTGGACAGCGTGCCCTCCTCGTCGAGCGGCGCCTCGCCCAGGCGCTGGAGCACCCACCCCTGTCCTTCGACGGTGGTCTCCTCCGCCGCACTGCCGGCGAAGCCGAGCAGCGCCGGCAGCAGGTCGGACACGGGGATATCGGTCGGCGCCGCCAACTCGACTCTCCGACCAGGCAGTTGAATGGTCAGGCGGCTCAGCCCGGCGAGGGGACTCTCACTCATGGGCCGCACACTACGGGCGCACGAGTTCTCCTCCCTTCCGACGAATGACGCAATTCCCCGGCCCGGATGACGGTGTTCTCCCCGGGACCGGCCGGGTGGGCCGGACCGCCGCCTAGGGTGCGAAACCCGTGGCGCCGCGCCGGCGCGCGCAGACGAAGGAGCAGTCCGTGAGCGTGGTCCTCTTCCGCAGGCCGGCCCGCCGGCGCGGGCCGGAGATGCCGGACGGTGAGCTGAGCCTCCAGGAGCCGCCGGTCCTGGCCGAGGCCCAGCCGAACCCCGGTGGCATCTGGACGCTCCTTCCCATGGGCATGATGTCGATGTCGATGATGTTCATGTTCCTGCGGCCTGGCGCGGGCGGCGTGTTCATGTACGTGGCGGTCGGCATGATGGCCATGGGCATGGTGGCGATGCTGGTCGGTCAGGTCATGCAGCGCCGGGGCGAGCGCAAGTCGAAGATGAACGGGGAACGGCGCGACTACCTCCGCTATCTGTCGCAGGTCCGGCGGCGGGTGCGCCGGGCCATCGTGGAGCAGGGCGAGGCCCTGGCCTGGCGCCATCCCGCACCGGGGGCACTGTGGTCGCTGGCGCGGTCCAGCCGGCTGTGGGAACGGCGGGTGAGCGACGAGGACTTCGCCGAGGTGCGGATCGCCCGCGGACCGCAGCGGCTGGGGCTGCGCCTGGCGCCCGTGACCACCCGCCCGGTGGAGGACCTGGAACCGCTGACGGCCCACGCGCTGCGCTGTTTCGTGGAGGCGTACGCGCAGATACCCGACCAGCCCATCGCCGTGTACCTGCGGGCGTGGTCGCGGGTGCTGGTGCGCGGGGAGCCGGAGGAGGCGCGGGCCTTCGCACGGGCCGTGCTGGGGCAGTTGGCGACCCTGCACAGCCCCGACGACCTATGGATCGCGCTGTGCGTCTCGGACGAGGTGAAGGAGGAATGGGACTGGGCGAAGTGGCTTCCGCATGCGCTGCACCCGCAGGCCACGGACGGCGCGGGGCCGACCCGGATGGCCGCCCCTGCAGTCGGTGAGCTGACCGATCTGATCGGCGCCGAGTTCGCCGAGCGCCCGCCCTTCGATCCGACGGCCTCGCCCACGCGGGACGAGCCCCTGGTGGTCGTGGTGATCGACGGGGGCAGCGTGTCCTCGGGGCACCGGTTCGACGGCGCGGGCTTCCGCAACTGCGTGGTCATCGACCTTTCCGGGGAGCTGCGCTGGCGTCCGGGCCGCACCACGCTGCGGCTGGGGCTGACCGAGGGCCGTGTCGAGCTGGTCCGTACGGACAGCAACCGGCGGGAGCAGTCGACGGTTCTCGGCGTCCCCGACGCGCTGGGGCCCAACGCGGCCCGGTCGCTGGCCAAGGAGCTGGCACCTTTCCGGGCGACGACGGGCGGGGAGTCGGCCGAGCCGCTGGCCTCCGACATCCAGCTGACCGGGCTGCTCGGCATCAACGACCTGCGCCGCCACGAGCCGGCCACCCTGTGGCAGCGTCGCAGCGCCCACCAGCACCTGCGGGTGCCGATCGCGCTGGCCGGCAACGGCGTACCGGTGGAGCTGGACCTGAAGGAGTCCGCGCAGGGCGGGATGGGACCGCACGGCATGCTCATCGGGGCGACCGGCTCCGGCAAGAGCGAGCTGCTGCGCACCCTCGTGCTCGGGCTGGCCCTGACCCATTCCTCGGAGCGGCTCAACTTCGTCCTCGTCGACTTCAAAGGCGGCGCGACCTTCCTGGGGCTCGACACCCTCCCCCACGTCTCCGCGGTCATCACCAACCTGTCCGACGAGGCCGCTCTCGTGGACCGAATGCAGGACGCCCTGCACGGTGAACTGATGCGCCGCCAGGAGCTGCTGCGGCAGGCCGGCAACTACGCCTCGGCCCTGGACTACGAACAGGCGCGGGCCGGTGGCACGCCGCTGGCCCCGCTGCCGAGCCTGGTGGTCGTGGTGGACGAGTTCAGTGAACTCCTCTCCGCGCACCGCGACTTCATGGACCTGTTCGTCATGATCGGCCGACTGGGCCGCTCGCTGGGCGTGCACCTGCTGCTCGCCTCGCAGCGGCTGGACGAGGGCCGGGTGCACCAGCTAGAAAGCCACCTGTCGTACCGGATCGGGCTGCGCACCTTCTCGGCGATGGAGAGCCGGGGCGTGCTGGGCGTGCCGGACGCCTATCTGCTGCCGCCCGAGCCGGGCAACGGCTACCTGAAGACCGGCGTGGAGGAGCTGACCCGGTTCCGCGCCGCATACGTGTCGGGGACGTACCGGAGCCGGGGCGGAGCCGTCTCCACCTCCCGGGTGGCCAACCAGATCGTGCCGTGGACCACCAGCTGGGTGGTGCCGCGGCAGCCGGTGGAGCCGACGGAGGAGGAGGCGCGGGCCACAGCTGAGGAGGAGTCCGACTCACTGCTGTCGGTGGCCGTGGGCCGGCTGGTCGGATCCGGGCCGGCCGCCCACCAGGTGTGGCTGCCGCCGCTGGCCGCCTCCCCGCCGCTGGACATGCTGCTGCCGCCGCTGGAGCCCCACCACGAGCGCGGGCTGACCGCCGTGGAGGGGGAGCCCAGGCTGCGCGTCCCGGTCGGGGTGGTCGACCGGCCCTTCGAGCAGCTGCGGGACCTGCTCACCGTCGACCTGTCGGCGGCGGGCGGGCACGTGGGCATCGCGGGCGGGCCGCAGAGCGGCAAGTCCACGATGCTGCGCACCCTGATCGCCTCGCTGTCGCTGACCCACACCCCGCGCGAAGTCCAGTTCTACTGCCTGGACTTCGGCGGCGGCACGCTCTCGGGCCTGGCCAGGCTCCCGCACGTGGGCGGGGTGACGGGCCGGCTGGACGAGGACCGGGTGGGGCGAACGGTCAGCGAGGTGAGCGTGCTGCTGGGCCGGCGCGAGCAGTTCTTCCTGGACCACGGCATCGACACGGTCGCCGGCTACCGGCGCCGCCGGGCCGCCGGGGAGTTCGCCGACGAGCCCTTCGGCGACGTCTTCCTCGTCATCGACGGATGGCCGACCGTGCGCCAGGACTTCGACCACCTCGTCGACGACATCAACAAGATCGCGCAGCGCGGGCTCAACTACGGGATCCACCTGCTCCTGTCGACCGCCCGCTGGATGGAGCTCACGCCCGTCCTGCGCGAGGCCATCGGCACCAAGATGGAGCTGCGCATGGGCGATCCGATGGACTCGTCCATCGACATGCGCAAGGCGGCGACCGTCCCCGCGAATGCGCCGGGCCGGGGACTGACCGCCCAGACCAAGCTCCACTACCTCACGGCGCTGCCGCGGATCGACGGCGCCGAGTCGGTGGACGACCTCGCCGAGGGCGTCGCGGGCCTGGTGGGCGCCGTCGCGGACGGCTGGGCGGGGCGCCCGGGGGCGCCCGCGGTCCGCATGCTCCCCGCCCGCCTCGGGTACGGGCAACTGCCCGCGCCGCAGGGGCACCGGCTGCCGATCGGCATCGACGAGAACGAACTCCAGCCCGTCCACCACGATTTCGAGGAGAGCCCGCACCTGGTGGTGGTCGGCGACACGGAGTGCGGGAAGACCAACCTGTTGCGGTCGCTGGCCCGGTCGATCGTCTCCCGGTACTCCCCGTCGGAGGCGAAGATCCTGATCGCCGACTTCCGGCGCGAGCTGGTCGACGCGGTGCCGCCGGAGTACCGGCTGGGCCACGCCGTGTCGGGGGACGCGCTGCGCGAGTACGCCCAGGGCGTGGCCCAGGCCATGTCCGAGCGGACCCCGGGCGAGGACATCCCGCCGGCCCGGATGCGGCTGTGCGACTGGTGGGAGGGGCCACGGCTGTTCGTCCTGGTGGACGACTACGAGATGGTCGGCAGCGGCTTCAACTCGCCGCTGGAATCCCTGCTCCCGCACGTCCCCCTCGGCTTCGAGGTGGGCCTGCACATGGTCGTGGCGAGGGCCTCGTCGGGCGCAGTGCGCGGCGCCTCGGACAGTGTGGTCCGAACCCTGCTCGACGCGAACAGCACGGCGCTGCTGATGTCCTGCCCGCCGAGCGAGGGGACCTTCATCGGGAACGTGAAGCCGAAGCTGCTGCCGCCGGGGCGTGCCGTACGGATCGCCAGGCGACGCAGCCTGATGATCCAGACCGCGCTCCTGGAGGACTGATCGGGGACCGGCCGGCGGAGGCCGGCCGAGCGGCTTCCGCCAGGGCGTTTCCTGCGGGGCGTCTCCTCGGACGCCGAACGTGACGGGGCGTCCGAGGGCCGGGCGGAGGTGTGTTCGGCGCCCTGCGGGGAGCGCCCCGGCACACATCCGACCCCGTCACAACCGGCCGGTGCGGCCTGATCCGAAGGAAACGGCCTAGGCCGTCGACCGCACCAGGCCGTTTCCTGTGGATCTTCACCAGTCTTGTGCGGCCTGGATACGGTGACGGCATGACGACGATCCTGCGGCGCCCTCGACCTGGATTCACATGGGATTGGTGGGCAGTAGATGCTCAGGGCTTCCTCGTGCAGTTCAGCGGCGGTCCTGCTCCTGAGCACCTACTGGCGCAGGTGGAGCGCGTCGACGCCGCGGCTGCGTGGGCGGAGGAGAACTGCCCCGCATGGTTCAACGATGGCCCCCCACCGCTTCACGTCTTCAGCTGCAACGGAGAGTTGCCGACCTACACCCGCAACGGTGTCCCGAACTCCCCGTTGCGGCTGTCTGAAGCGCCGGCAGCCATCGCAGACGTTGCGGCGTTGGTTGAACTGCACCGGGCAGTGGGAGACACCTGGACGGTCTACCTCGATGAGGGATGGGTCTAATCAGGCCCGGTGGAGTCACCTGGCTGACCAGATGAAGATGGCGGCGAGGTGGAGTCCGGCGAGGTAGATGGTGGCGGTCTTGTCGTATCTGGCGGCCAGGCCGCGCCACTGTTTGAGCTTGTTGATGCAGCGCTCGACGGTGTTCCGCTGCTTGTAGGCTTCGCGGTCGAAGGCTGGTGGGCGGCCGCCGAGTCGGCCGAGCCGCTTGCGGTGGGCGGCCTGATCGGAGGGCTGCGGGATCACTGCCCGGATCCCGCGCCGACGCAGGTGACGGCGGATTGCCCTCGACGAGTAGGCCTTGTCGGCAAGGACCACATTCGGCGTGATTCTGGGTCGGCCGGTCCGTCTGGGCACTCGTAAACGGGCCATGACCTGGGGAAACGCGGGCGCATGCCCGGCCTGGCCGGGCATGATGACGAACGCGAGAGGCCTACAACGGCTGTCGGCGACGAGGTGGATTTTGGTTGTCAGCCCGCCGCGGGAACGTCCGAGGGACGGTCGGCCGGCTCGCCGGCCGGGGCCCTTTTGACGGGCCCCGGCGGCGTGCTGGTGGGCACGGACGATCGTGGAGTCGACCGAGACGACCCAGTCGAGGTCACCCTCGGCGTCGGCCTGCGCGAGCAGGGCGGTGAACACCCTCTCCCAGGTCCCGTCAGCCACCCACATCCGAAGCCGGTTGTGGGCGCCCTTCCAGGAGCCGAAGTGCTCGGGCAGGTCCATCCAGGTTGTCCCGGTGCGGTACTTGAACGCGATCGCGTCGATCACCTGCCGGTGATCCCGCCACCGTCCACCCCGCCGAGGTTTCCGGTCCGGCAGCAACGGCTCGATCCGTGCCCACTGGGCGTCAGCCAACGACACACATCAATCAACGATCCGGTGATCGGAAAGAAACGGCCTAGCCGGCGCGCCAGCCGCGCGCCCGCGCCCTGGGCAGCAGCCACGCGAGGGCCCCGACGAGGAGGACCAGGGACACGCCGCCCGCCGCGATCAGCATGCTGCGCGACCGGGCGCCCCCGTCCGGGGCCGCCGCCGGCAGGGTGACCGGAGCGGCCTGCTCCAGAGCCGGCGCGGAGTCGGCCGGCAGCACGCCCGAGACGGCCGCGTACGGGTCCAGGCGCGGCACGGCCGCCGTGTACGAGCCGCCCAGCAGCCGGGTCCGGGTTCGGTCGGCGCTGACGCCGGGCTCGTAGGACCGGACCAGGGCCGCCGTGCCCGCGGCGAAGCCCACCGCGAGGGATGAGCCGGACCCGGTGAAGGCGCCCTCGCCGCCCGGCCCCACGCTGACGACCCGGTCCCCGGGGGCCCCGAGGTCTGCGTGGCGCGGGACGACGGCGTTCGCCGGGCGGGAGCCGTCGGCGGCGAAGTCGACGACGGAGAGCACACCGGGCTCGGCCGCCGGCCAGTAGTCCCGGGGCTGCGTGGCGTCCGCGCCGCCCTGGCGGGGCGGCTGGTCGGGCGCGGCGGGCGCCACCACCAGCGCGTCGGCGCGCCGGGCCAGTTGTACGGCGGCGGTCAGTTCGGCGCCGCGGTCGGGGAACGCGTAGGGCACGGCGATCACCTTGGCCCCGCCGGCGACCGCGGCCTCGATGCCCCGCGCCACCGTGGCAGGGGTGGCCGCGCCCCTCGGTGTGGTGGCCCGGACGGCGAGGATCCGCGCCTCGGGGGCCACCCCGGTGAAGCCGGAGCCCTCGCGCGGCCCGGCGGCGATCAGCCCGGCGACGAAACTGCCGTGGCCCACGCAGTCCTGTCCGCTCTCGGCCCCGACCGGGGTCACCCGGCCCACGAGCGCCGGGATCGTGGTGCCGACCCCGGTCCCGACCACGGCGACCGTGACCCCCTGTCCGCGTACCATCCGCCACACCCGGTCCAGGCCGAGCATGTCCTGGGTCCACGGCGGCTGCTCGGCCCGCTTGTCGGAGGCCGGCCGGCAGGGCGCGTCGTCCGCCAGGATCTGTACGACCACCGGCAGGGTCTCTCCCTCGGACCCGGCGGCCGCGCCGGGAGCGGCCACGGCGGCGACCAGAGCCATCGCGGACATCAGAGGGGCCGCGCCCCGTCGCATCGCTCTCATGGACGCAGCGTAGGAGCGGCATCGGCCAACCGGGATCGCCGCGACCGGAGTTCGGCATGCCTGAGGCCCGCCGCGCCGGAATCTACGTCATCGACCGCCCGCCCTACGTCGCGGGAACCAGTCATTGTTCGGTGGCGACCGCCCACCGGCCCCCGGCAGCCTGAGAGCCGGCGCGATCCGCGGCACGGATCGCCGCATCACTGCACCACCAGGGGAGGCACCGTCGTGGTACGCCAGGTACTCACCGTCGATCACAACGGCTCCGGCGAGTACCGGACCATCAAGGAGGCGCTCGCCCACGCCCGCACGGGCGCGGTGATCAGCGTGCAGCCCGGACGGTACGTGGAGAACCTGATGGTGGCCACGCAGGTCACCATCGCCGCCGACGGCCCCAAGGGCAGCGTGGAGATCGCCCCGCGCCGTGACACCGCGATCACCCTGGCCGCCGAGGCGGTGATGCTCACCGATCTGCTGCTGCGCGGCGGGGAGAGCGACGTGCCCGTGGTCCATGCCATCCGCGGCCAACTCGCCATGCGGGACTGTGAGGTGGTCGGCAAGGGCTGGACGGCCGTATGGGCCTCCGACTCCGGCTCGCTCGCCCTGCGGGACTGCCGGATCACCAACCCGGACGGGGCGGGCGTCGTGGTGAACTCCGCCCAGCCGAGCGCGGTGGAGGACTCCGTCATCGAGCACCTGGGGACATCCGCGGTCGTCTTCGTGGACCAGGGCCGGCTCAGCGTGCGCGGCTGCCGGCTGCGCGACGCGCGGGGCAACGGGGTCCTGGCCAACGGGGAGGCCCGCGGCTCCGTCGAGAAGTGCGAGATCTCCTCCACGGACAAACCGGCCGTGGCTCTGGAGGGTTCGAGCAGCGTCACCGTGCAGGACGTCACGATCACGGGGGTGACCGTGGGCGTCTACGTCACCAGCACCTCCCGCACCGTCCTGGAGAACGTCCAGGTGGCCGACACCACGGGTCACGGCATGGTCGTCGCCGCGGGCTCGGACCCCCTGCTGCGCCGCTGCGGCACCGCCGACACCCGGGGCAGCGGCCTGCTCGTCACCGGCAAGTCCCGTGGTACGTACGAGGACTGCGTGTTGCGCACCTCCGCGCAGGCGGCCCTACGCGTCGCCGAGTCCAGCAGTCCGGTACTGACCGGCACGACGGTGCGGGACACCGAGGGCGTCGCCGTACTCCTCGGGGACGAGTCGGTCGCGGAGATCGACAGGCTCGACGTCATCGACGCCGGCGGCCACGGCATCTCGGTGCGCTCGGGGGCCAACCCGCTGCTGCGGCGGGTACGCGTCAACGGCACGAAGGGCTTCGGGATCGAGGTCGCCGAGGACGGCCGGGGCCGGCTCGAGCACTGCGAGGTCGAGAACACCGGTTCGGCGGCCCTGCGCATCGAGGGGCACGGCAACCCGCATGTCGGCAACACCGCCATCCGCGGCTCGAAGCAGGCCGGGGTGTCGGTGGGGGCCCTCGGCCGGGGTTCCCTGCGGGACTGCGAGATCAGCGGTACGGGTACCGAGGGCGTCTCGGTCGAGGACGGCGGCGAGCTGTCCATGACCCGGGTGGACGTCAAGGAGGCGGGCGCCCACGGCATCCTGGTCGCGGCCGGCGCCCGGGCCGCCCTCAACTCCTGCGGATTCGCCGACAGCACCGGCGACGGCATCCGCGTCGACAGCGCCGAACAGGTCACCATCACCGGCTGCGCGGTCCGGGGCAACCGGGGCGCCGGGCTGCGGCACTCGCGTCCGGGCACCCGGCTCTCGGTGGACGGTCTGGTGAGCACGGGCAACGGCGCCGGGGACATCTGGGAGGGCGCTCCGAAGCAGGAGGTCCCCCCGGGCGGCGGGAGCGGGGGCACGGCGGAGGCCGGGGCGGGTGGCGCAGCCCCGGACACGGCGCCGAAGGGGCCGCTCGGCGAACTGGACGCCTTGGTCGGACTGGAGGGCGTCAAGCACCAGGTCAGCACACTGATCAACCTCAACAGGCTGGCCCAGCAACGCGCCAGCCTGGGGATGCCCGCTCCGCCCATGAGCCGCCACCTCGTCTTCGCGGGCCCGCCCGGCACGGGCAAGACCACCGTGGCCCGCCTGTACGGCAGCATCCTCGCCGAGCTGGGCTCGCTCCCCTCGGGCCACATCGTGGAGGTCTCCCGGGCCGACCTGGTGGCTCAGATCATCGGTGGTACCGCCATCAAGACCACCGAGACCTTCGAACGGGCCCTGGGGGGAGTCCTGTTCATCGACGAGGCCTACACCCTGCTCTCCGACAGCAAGGGCTCGGGGGCCGACTTCGGCCAGGAGGCCATCGACACCCTGGTCAAGCTCATGGAGGACCACCGCGACGAGGTCGTCGTCATCGTCGCCGGCTACTCCAAGGAGATGCAGGCCTTCCTGTCCGCCAACCCCGGACTCGCCTCCCGGTTCACCCGGAGCATCGAGTTCATCAACTACACCGTCGACGAACTCGTCACGATCGTCGAGAACATGTGCGCCGCCCACGGCTACCAGCTGGCCCCGACCGCGCGCGAGGCCCTCGCCCTGCACTTCACCCGGATGCCCCGGGACGCGAGCTTCGGCAACGGCCGCGCCGCGCGAAAGGTGTTCGAGGAGATGGTGGACCGGCAGGCCTTCCGGCTCGCGTCCCACTCCGAGATCAGCCAGTCCGACCTCGCGCAGCTCGTCGCGGAGGACGTGGGCGAGGCGGAGGCGGCCATGATCAGCTCGGGTGGCGAGGACCGGCCCGCGGACTCGGAGGTACTGGCCCGCCTCAACGGCATGATCGGACTGTCCGCCGTGAAGGAGGAGGTCGCGGGCATGGTCGACCTCCTCGCGGCGACCCGGCAGCGACAGGCCGCCGGACTGCCCGCGCCCAGGATGAGCCACCACCTCGTGTTCGCCGGGCCTCCCGGCACCGGCAAGACCACCATCGCCCGGCTCTACGCCGACCTGCTCTGCTCCTTCGGGGTGCTCCCCCGCGGCCAGCTCGTCGAGGTGGCCCGCGCCGACCTCGTCGGCCGGTACATCGGCCATACCGCACAGCTCACCCGCGAGGCCTTCGAACGCGCCCTGGGCGGGGTGCTCTTCATCGACGAGGCCTACACCCTCACCCCGCTCGACTCCCCCTCCGACTTCGGGCGGGAGGCGGTGGACACCCTGCTCAAGCTGATGGAGGACCACCGCGACGAGGTGGCCGTCATCGTCGCCGGATACACCGACGAGATGGGCCGGTTCCTGGACTCCAACCCCGGTCTCGCCTCCCGTTTCTCACGGCACGTCACCTTCGAGGACTACACCACCGACGAACTGGTGACCATCGCCGACCGGCACACGCTCGAACTCGGCTACCAGTGCGCCCCCCAGACCCTGGAGACGCTGCGCGGGCTCTTCGAGGCGACGCCCCGCGGCAAGTCCTTCGGCAACGCGCGCCTGGCCCGCCAGCTCGTGGAGACCATGATGACCAGGCAGGCCGGCCGGCTGAGGGGCCTCGCCGACCCGAGCCTGGAAGCGCTGAGCCAACTGCTGCCGGAAGACCTTCCGTTGGAGTCCGCCGCCTCGCGCGGCGAGCGGCAGCGGGTCCTCCAGCACGACGGGGGTGCCCGCTCATGAGCCTGTGGCAGAGCTTCCTCGGCCGCCGCTCGTCCGGCAGCGGCGGGAACGCCCCGGCGGCGGGTGCCGAGAATCCGCCGGCGCCCGAAGGCGCCCCCGGCGTCTACCTCTTCCATCCCGCGCAGGACCCGCCCCAGCACCTGACCGACGCCGCCCACTGGCTCGGTCCCATGGCCCGCGACCACGTGGTGTTCCTCGTGGACAGCGGGGTCGAGGACACCGACTCGCTCCTCGACCAGTTCACCCCCATCCTGGCCGCCGCCGTACGCCAACACGTCGGCCGCGTGACACTGGTCATGGCCGACGGCGCGGGCTCCGGCATCGCCGAGCGGATCACCGAAGCCTGGCCGGTCGAGGTGCTGGCCTGTCGCGGCGTCCCCGTCGTCGGACCGGGCGGCACCCTCTTCACCCACCACGGCTGGCTGCGCTTCGCCGCCGGCCGCGCCCCCGAGGCCTTCGGCCGGCGCTTCCCCGCGCCCGTCTGGCGGGCGGCGTTCTCCCGGCTGGCGGCCGATACGGCCGAGGGGCACCGCATCGACCACATCCCGGCCGGAATCATCCTGCGCCCCGACCGGTACGCGGCGTCCCCGGTGCCGGCGCTCGCCCTGACGGTGCCGATGGAGGCGACCAGCGCGGTCCTGATGGTCGGCGGTCCCGGCGCCGCCGGCACCTCCGCGGAGGCCGTCGCCAGCGTGCTGGCCGCCCTGCCAGACCGGATCCGCCGGGCGACCCGGCTGGTCCCCTGGTCCGGGGACCTGCTGCCGGTGGCCAAGGAGGTCGCCCACCTGCTCGACACGGAGGTGGAGGTCTCGGGGGGACTGCCGCTGCTGCTCGACGCTACGGACGGCGGGGCTCCGGAGTCACGGACCCTGCTCGTCTCCTGCGAAGGGGACCCGACCTGGAACTCGTATGTGGAATCCGTCGTCTGCGGGCCCCTCGACGGTCCGGGCGGGCGTCTCAAGCGCTGGCGGCCCCCCTTCGCGGGCCTCGCCCCCGGGCCGCGGGACGGGACGTACCGGCTCTCCGACGACTGGCAGGTGACGGTGACCCGTGCGGGGCTGTGGGTGGGCCCCACCGGCCAGGACACTAACGCGTGGGAGCGCCCTGTGGAGGCCGAGGTCCTGGCCATCGACGTCGGAGTGCCCGGCGTCGCCACGGACGACTCCCTGCTGCCCGTGCTGGACGGCATGCTCTCCAAGCTCGAGGCCTCGGGCCGGGAACGCGCCATGCTCCAGATCCACGCGGACTGCACCGCCGACCAGCTGACCCAACTGCGCCGGATCACGGTCCGGCACGGAATCGGCCTGGCCCGCCGGGGCTGGCTGGCCGGTGCGGGCTCGAGCGCGTACCTGCCGGGCCGGGCTCCGGCCGCCCCGGAGCCGCCCCAGCGGCAGCTTCCCGCGGCCGTCACCGCCTCGGCGCCCGCCTCCCTGGTCTCCTCCACGGCCCCGTCACTGGCCCCGGCCGAGCCGGCCCCGCCCCAGCCCGTTCCCGAGGCGGAGAGTTCGGAGGCCACCCAGGTACTGGCCCTGCCGCAGATCGGCGTCACCGAGGCTCCGGGCGCGGCCGCCTCCGCCGGCGCCCTGCCGGGCTGGCTGACCCCGGTCACCCCGCTCGTGGCGGCCGAGCCCGCCGTGCAGGCGGCGACAGCAGCGGCAGTGACCGCTCAGGCGGGGCCGACGCCGGCTCCCGCCCCGGCCCCGGCCCCGGCGGCCGTGGAACCCCCGGCACCGGAGGCCCCGGCGCCGGAACCGGTGCAGCCCCCCGCGCCGATTCCCCTGCCGGCGACTCCCCCGTCGGTGGCGCAGGCGCCACTGCCGGGCGGCCCCACCGACCTGCGCACCCTCCTCGGCCCGGCATGGGAGCGGCACCACCAGGCCGTGGTCCGCGCGCTGACCCGCTTGCCGTCCGTACGCAGCCGCGCCGACGACGCGATGCGGTCCGACCTCGTCGCCCTGCACCTGCACCTGACGGGTGAGGCGGCCGTCCTGCCGGAAGGCCGCCGCCGGGCAGCGGTCAACGCCGGCCTGCGCCGGCTCCCCTCGTACCGGGGGCCCGCGCTGCGGAGCACAGGCCCGGGCGCCGGGGCGGAGGATCCCGTACCAGGTACGGAACTGAGCGCCGACGCGCCGATCAGCGCGCTCGCCGCCGACCGCCCGCTGCCCCAGGGCGGCGGGGACCGGTACCTGATCTGGTCGGCGACCGCGCGCCGGATCCGGCCGCTGCTCGACGACGGGGCCGCGAGCACCGACGCCGTCGAGGAGGTCGTGTTCGGCGCGGGGACCCGGCTGCGCGTACTCGGTGTACGGGACGGCCGGGCCGGCGGCCGGCTGGTCCTGCTCCGCGAGCTGCCCGACTCCGCTCCACCGGCCGCACTCGGCGAACTCGACCCCCAGGACGCGCTGTTCAAGGAACGGCTGCTCACCTGGCTCGCGGACTCCGAACCGCGGTGGGACGAGGCGGCCGCCTGGCCCGAGCGCTGTGTCGGCCGGCTGAGGGAGCGCCCCGGTGCGCGGCACCCGGCAGCCGGTCCCGCACCGGTCCTGTCCTGAAGAGCAGGCCCGACATCCATCGACAGAGGAGATTCCAGTGGCACAAGAGGAACGGACCGTGAGCCAGGGCCCTCCGGGCACCCGGTCCGAAAGCGCGGAGCGGCCGAGGATACGGCAGGCGGTGGCCCTGCACGGCGCCACCGCGTCGGAACGGACCGCCTCCGGGCCGGTGTTCGTTTCACAGCCGGCCCCCGCCGAACCGGCACCGCGGCCGGCCGCAGCCGAGCCGACTCCCACCCGCCTGGCCGGGCGCGTCCGCCGGCGCTCCCGGTCCACCGCGGAGGCCCGCCCGGCGCTCCCCACGACGCCGCCGGCCGCACCGGCCTCCGCGCCGCCGGCCGTGGGGGCGGACGAAGGCGGCTCCGCCCCCACGGGCACGGCGGCGGCCGCTCCCACGGCGGCGCCCCCGCGCGCCGCGGCGGACAGCTCGACGCCGCCGACGCGCCAGACCGCGGGCGGGAACGGCGGCCAGGGCGGGCGTCCGCTGATGGCCGCGGCGGCCATCGCGGGAGCCGTACTGGTCTCCGTACCGCTGGTGGTGAGCCAGCGCTCCGACTCCGAACAGGCAACGCACGCGGTCGGCGACATCACCGCCTCCGCCCCGGTCGCCATGCTCGGGGAGCGCGGCGGCGCCACCTGGCCCAGCGCGCAGGGCGGTACGGGGAAGAAGTCCTCGGAGCCCGCCGACCGGCTCAAGCAGCCTCCGGCGGCCCTGCCGTCCAAGACCGCTCCCGGTCAGCCGGATCCGGTGGACACCTCCGCCTACCAGCCGCCGCTGATCACACTCGTCGACGAGAAGGCGATCGGGGCGGCCAGGGCAGAGGACCGGAAGGCGGCCGGCGGCCGGCCGGACAGCCCGCTCGGGGCGAACCCGCCCGTCCGGAGCGACGACGTCGGCGGCGGAGAGGGTGGCGACAGCCCCGGCAGGAAGCCCAAGACGGTCCTGGCGGTCTCGGACACGACGGCCGACCCGTCGGCGGGCCCCGCGGTCCAGCACACCGCTCTCTCCGACACCGGGACGAGGACCGCGACCCCGCCGGCTGCCGCCCCGCCCGTGAAGGCCGCCGCTCCGGCCCCCGCACCCGCCCCGGCCAAGGCGGCCCCGGCCCCGGCCCCGGCCCCGGTCAAGGCCACGGAGACGAAGGCCACGGCCGTACCCGCCATGCCGACGTCGAAGGAGGGTCAGACCAAGGTCCTGCACGGCACCTACGTGATCGGGCGCGGCAAGTCGGTCGCCACCAACCGCATCTCGCTGACCATGCAGCAGAACGGCAATCTGGTCATCCTCGACGCCAACGGCCGGGCCCGCTGGTCCTCGGGCACCTCCGGTCGCGGAGACCGCGCGGTGTTCCAGGGCGACGGCAACCTGGTCGTGCTCGCGGCCGACGGCACGACCGTCTGGTCGTCCCGCACGGACGGGAACCCGGGGGCCGAACTGGTCCTGCAGGCCGACGGAAACGTCACGATCGCGGTCGGCGGCAGGTTCCTCTGGGGCAGCGGCACCCAGTACTGATCGCGGCGCTCACCCGCGGAAGGAGGAAGGCCTCCGCCCGGCAGCTGTTGCCGGGCGGAGGCCTTCACGCTGTGCGGGCTGACGTACCGTCACAGAAGCCCCCGGCGTAGCGCGTACGCCACGGCGTGCGGGCGGTTGCGCAGGCCCTGGCGTTCGAGGATGCGCTGGATGATGGCCTTGATCGTGCGCTGGGAGTAGTTGAGCCGGGCCGAGATCTCCGCCGTGCTCAGTCCCTCCGCCAGCAGCCGCAGCACGTCGAGTTCGCGCGGGTGCGAGCCCGCTCCTCGGGCGGCCGCCCCGTCCGCCCCTCCGGCCTCCGCGATGTCCCCGTCCGTCGCGCCGGCTCCACGCGGTCCGTGCGCCTCGTCGGGCCCCTGCTGCGAGTCACGGCTGTAGAGCAGGGCCCGCACAAGGATCTCGGCGTCCGCCTGGGGGCGGTGGATGAGGCCGACGAGGCCGAGGGCCTCGGCCCGGGCCCGGTCGGCTTCGGTGATCGAATCGGCGACCAGGACGACCGGCACGCCGGGCAACCGGGCTTCGGCCACTGCTCGGCGGATCCCGGTCAGGGTGTCTTCGTCCACGCCGAAGGCCAGCGCGAGGACCGCCTGGGTCCGCGCGTACTCCTCGGCGGCGAGCACCTCGACACGGGCGTCCTGCCCCAGGCAGGCCGCCATGGCGAAATCCGTGATCGGATCACCGCCGACGACCCTCACCAGCACCGGCACCACGGTCATCCCTCCCCTCCGTCCCTCATCCATCACCGCGCGCGAGGCCCGCAGCACGGGCTCTCCTCCCGGGCGGCCGCCGAGCCGTTACAGCACACCGGACTTGATGGCGTGGGCGACGGCGTGCTGACGGTTGCGCAGGCCCAGCCGGTTCATCATGCTGGTGATCACGCTCTTGACGGTCCGCTCGGAGTAGTTGAGCCGACAGGCCACTTCGGCCGTGTCCCATCCGTCGGCGAGGAGCCGGAGCACGTCGATCTCGCGCGGGGAGAACGCACTGGCGGCCGGCGAGGGCCCGCGCGGCGCGAGGGCGCCCTGTTGCGCCGTGTGCATCCGGTCGATCAGGGAGCGGATGAAGCTGCCCGGCAGTTCCGCCCGGCCGGCCCTGCTCGCCAGCACGGTGTCGCGCACCTGGGCCAGGGTGGCGGTGCCCCGTGTCATGAAGCAGACGAGGCCGTGATCAAAGGCCCGGACGAGCTTCCAGTCGTCGATGTCGTTGGCGACGAGGATGATCCGCATCTCCCCCACCCGCGACCGCTGCGCCGCCCGCCCCATCCACTCGATGACCTCGTCGGTCACCTCACCGGCGATCACGAGCAGGACCTCTGCGCCCGTCTCCCTTCCGGGTGCCAGTAGTTCGATGTCCTCGAAGGCACCGAAGTACAGCTCCACACCCCTGGCCGTGATGCTGTCCGTGGCGTGCACCGCAAGGGTGAGTGCCGTCCGGGTCGTTCTCTCCTCGGTCAGAATGTCGGTCGGCATGTCGATCCCCTTCCCCATCCCGTCACGGTCGATCGCCGTGCACACGAGGTCAACACCATCGGCATTGTATAGATACGCGTTAGGTAGGGGGAACTACCTGAACCAAGCACGATCCCAGCCAACTGCCCAGACCGGTGGTTACGTGTTGCCTAGCCAAACGGTTCACCGAACCCTCCCCTGCTGCCCCGGTGGACACACGTCCTGCACAAAGGGGACGGGCTCGGGCCGCCGATGCGGGGATCCCCGGATCCGCCTGTTGTGCTGAATGCGAACCGACAGGAACACGAGGCAAGGGGGCGAACATGATGGAGTCCGCTGAGGCGAGGACCCCCCGGCAACTGGTCGGCAGGGAGAAGGAGACGGCCCGACTGGACGCCCTCGTACACGGGCTGCCGCACGGGGACGCCGACCAGGTGTTGACGCTGCACGGCCGGCCGGGCATGGGCAAGACCGCTCTCCTCGACGGCTGCGCGGCCGGGGCCCGGGCCACGGGGGCACTGGTGCTGCGGGCAGCGGGCGTGCGAACCGAGATGCCCTTGCCGTACGCGGCACTGCACCAGGCCCTCTGGCCCATCCGGGACGAGCTGGACCAACTGGACGAGCTTCCCTGCGCGCAGCGCACCGCACTCCGGTCCGCCCTCGACACCGGCGACACCTCCTGCGTCGATGTCTTCCGCCTCTCCACGGCGGTCCTCGCCCTGCTCCGGCACTCGACCCGGGAGCGGCCCGTACTGCTGGTACTCGACGACATCCACTGGTTCGACCCCGAGAGCCGCGCGGTGTTCGGCTTCCTCGCCCGCCGGCTGACCGGCACGCGGATCTCGCTCGTCGCCGCCACGGCGGACAGCGCCCGCCCCTTCCTCGACGATGCGCGGACCGCCGAGTGCCCCGTGGGCCCGCTGTCCCGGAGGGACGCGGCGGCGCTGCTCGACGCGCGGCACCCCGCGCTCGCCGCCGAGACGCGGCGCAGGATCCTCGAGGCCTCCGACGGCAGCCCGCTGGCGCTGGCCGAACTGGCCGGGGTCCTGTCCGAGGCGCAGTTGGCGGGGCGCGAGCCGCTGCCCGCCTTCCTGCCCCTCAGCGAGCCCCTCCGCAGGGTGTACGGAACCCCGGTGGAGGCCCTCCCCGAGGAGGTACGGGAGTTGCTCCTGCTGGCGGCCCTGGAGGCGCACGGCAGTACGCGCACACTGTGGGCCGCCTACCGCCACGGCTGGGAGGCCGCGGGCGAGGCGCTGGTGACCGCCGAGAACGCCGGCGTCCTGCGGGTCTCCGGGGAGCGGGGGCGGCTCGAGTTCACCGAACCCCTGCTGCGTGCCGCGGTGGTCGCGGCGGCGGCGCCCGACCGGCTGCGGGCCGCACACCGGGCGCTGGCATCCGTACTCGACCTCGAACCGGATGAGCAGGTACGGCACTTGATGGCATCGGCCGTAGGGCTCGATCCCACCGCGGCGGGCGCGTTGGCGGCCGGTGCGGCCCGCGCGGCCCGCCACGGCTTCGCACACCTGGCCCTCACGGCGCACAGCCGGGCGGCCGATCTGTGCGGGGGCTCCCCCGAACGCGCCGAACTGCTGGCGCTCGCCGCCCACAGTGCCGGGCGTGCGGGGCGGTTCGCGCTCGCGGCGGAGCTGCTGGGTCAGGCCTCGGCGGGGGCGGCCCGGCCGGAGGGCCCGGCCTTCGCCCTCGCGCAGGCGCAGCTGCTGGCCGAGCGGGACGGCGACAGCCGGGCCTCCTTCCACCTGCTCCTGGGCGCCTTCGACTCGTGCGGGGACGCGCCGGGCGGCGACTGCAGCCCCCGGGGCGCCTGGCGCGACGAGCTGCTCACCCGGATCTTCTCCCTCGCCGTGGTCTCGGGCGACGCGGAGCAGTGGCACGCGATCGCCTCCAGGCTGAGTACGGGACCGTCCTGGGCCCGTCTCGCCAAGGAGCTGTCCGCTCCGCTCGCCGAAGGGGGCCCGTGGACCCCGGCGCGGCTGGACGCGGCCGTCAAGGACCTCCCCCCGGACGCCGGCAGCGCCGAGGTGCTGCGGCTCGCCCACCTCTCGCTCGCCTTGAACGGCCTCGGCCCGCTCCGGGACCGGCTGCGGCGGGTGGTCGAGGCGAGCGACGAGGGGGGTGCCGTCACCGACTGCGCCGACGGGCTCGGCATCCTCGGGCTCGACCTCCTCCTCGGCGGCCTGCGGGAGGATGCCGAAGTGGCGACCTCGCGGATGCTGCGGCTCGCCGAGGAGCACGGACTCGTACTCGCGGCCCGGCGCGCCAAGGCGCAGTCGGCCCTGATCGCGGCGGCACACGGTGACGCGGGGACGGCGCGCGCGCTGGTTCGCGAGCTGACCGCGGTAAACGGCCTGTCGGGGCTCACGTCCCTGATGGTTCATCAGGCGAGTGCCTGGGCAGCCCTGTCCGAGGGTGCTTACGCCGAGGCCTACGCCCATGCCCTGCGGGCCTCCGGGGCGGCTGCGGACAGTGCCGCCCTGTCCCCGCTGCACCCCTGGGTCTTCCTGATCCTGGTGGAATCGGCCGTACTGACCGGCAGGACCCACGAGGCGCACATGCACCTGGCGGCAGCCCAGGCCGCGGGACTCCCCCACCGCTCGGGCCGACACCTCGTCCTGGTCGCGGGCGCGCGCGCCCTGCTCGCCCCGCCGCAGCAGGCGGAGTCCCTCTTGGAGGCGTCGGTGGGCTCCCCGGAGCGGGAGCAGCACCCCTTCGAATGCGCCCGCCTGCGCCTGGCCTTCGACCGCAAGCGCCGCACCTCCGGCGGCGTCAGTCGGGGTGGCAGTGGCGGCGGCGTCCTGCAGGCCGAAGTGCGCACCGATGCGGCCACGGCCGTCATCCGCCGACCGCAGCGTGAGCACGAGCGTGCGGGGGTGGCCCCACTGCTGCCGGTACCCGCGGGTCCGACCGGCAATCCGGCCGATCTCACCCGGCAGGAGCTGCAGATCGGCCGGCTGGCGGCATCAGGCCTGTCCAACAAGGAGATCGGCCGCCGGCTCTACCTGTCCCCGCGCACCGTGAGCACCCACCTGTACAACCTCTTCCCCAAGCTCGGCATCAGCTCCCGGGCCTCCCTCTACCAGAAGCTCTCGGAGCTGGGCTACCAGGAGGGGAGCCGGTCGGCCGAAGCGGGCCGCTGACAGCGCGACCCGGCCGGCGCTCGGGCATCACGCGGCGCGGCCGACCGCCCCTCCAGAGCTGTGGACGCTGATCGTGTCGGCACCCCAGCGCCCCGAGCGCAGGCAGGTCAGGCCCTCGCCCGCGAGGTGCGGGGCCAGGCGCTGGATCCGGGCCCGGAGCGCGGGCAGGCTCATGGGGCTGGCCGGGGTGCCCAGGAGGCGTCGGATGTCGTGACAGCACACCGGTCCGCGCAGGGAGCACAGCACGTCCAGCAGGAGGGCCTGGGTCCGGAAGGACGGCGCGGTGGCGGCCGGTACGGCGCCGGCCGCGGCGGGCCTCCCGGAGCGCCGCAACCAGCGCAGGTCGGCGCCCAGACGTGCGGCGAGCACGCCGGGGGACTCGTCCCGGTCCAGAACGTTGAAGGCTCCCGCCTCGAGCAGGGCGCGCACCGCCGCCCCGTCCCGCCGGGTGGACACGACCACGGGGTTCAGCAGACTCAACGAGCGTACGCACCCCGCGAGTTCATCGGGCGGGCAGACAACCCGGCTGTCCAGCAGGGTCAGTACGCCGCGCAGGAGGCCCAGGCGGCCGGTGGCGGCCTGCCCCCAGCTCCGGAAGGCGAGCGGTACGGCGCTCCCCCGGCGGAGGCGGTCCTGCCAGTCCGGATCCTCATCGAGCTGGACCACTACCACCCCGGGCGGCGCTTCACCATCCACCCGGTCCACCCGTCCGGAACGCCCCACCGCCACACCCCACCATCCTCAGCACACGAGCGGATACCCAGCTAGTTACATGTTAGGTATCTGGCGTGTGCGGCAAAGGCCACTGCAAGGCGAACATCCCCTCGGACATGGAATGTTGCCCCATAGGGCGCACCTGAAGGGCAGCGCGGTCGCAGTCAGCCGTTCGGATCCACGCCGACGGCGCGGGCCGCCCGTCGCGGCCGGTCACGGAGTACGCACAGCACCGGGTCCGGGTTCACGTGGTGGACATGGGCCTTGCCACGGACAACCCGGGACAGGCGCTGGCCATGCGCGTGGAGCGGCTCGGCCTTCACGTCACCAGCGTGATCAACAACGCCGGGTTCGCCACCTTCGGCGCCTTCCACCAGGCGGATCCCGTACGGCTGCGCCGGGAGATCGCCGTTGACTTGACCGCGGAGGGGGGCATCGCGTGCTGAGCCGGGGCGGGATCATGCGGTCGTCGGTGGCGATGAGGTACCAAGCCCGCTTGGTTCGCCGGCCGGCCGGGGCACCGCGCCGCCCAGGGCGTCCATCAACTACGCGTTCAGGCACCCGGGTTGTGAAGACTGCCAGCCGAGCCCGTTGCCCTGCGCGACGGGCCCCGGTGTCATCATTGATCGTGACCGCTGCGTACTGGACAGGCGCGGCTCATGTCCCGAGGGTGATACGAGACTGTCGGCCAGGCCCGTGGCCCCGGCGAAGGGCGAGAACGGACCGATGAATGTGACCGTCGGCGGCGGCATCGCCGGATTGACCTGTGCCCTGAGCCTGCACGCCGCCGGCTTCGAGCCACACGTGTACGAAGCGGAGCGGAAGGTCGAGGCGGTCGGCGTGGGGACCAATCCGCTGCCGCGCGCCGTCCGGGAACTCTCCGAACTCGGCCTGGACGGCGAGCTGGACTCCGTCGCGCTACCCCCGCACGAGCCGAGCTACCACGACCGGATGGGCCAAGTGCTCCGGGAGGAGCCGCTGGGACGCGCGGCCGTCGACACCCGGGTCCTGGCCTGGTGCCTGGCTCGGGACGACGCCCCCGTGGCCGCGCTCCGCCGCTACGAGCGGATGCGGCTGGGGCGGGCCACCGTGACCCAGGTCAACACCGACTCGTCCTGCACGGTCCGTGCCATCGCAGCTGATCGGAAGTGACTCCATGAGTGAGACGGACCGACCCGGTTTCGGAGAGGTGCTGCGTGGCCATCGCCGCGCGGCACGGCTGACGTTGGAGCAGCTGGCCGAGGTCTCGGGCGTCAGCGCCCGGACCCTGTCGGACATGGAGCGCGGACGGAGCAAGGGGCCTCAGGCCCGGACCGTGACCGCCCTGGCGGACGCGCTGAAGCTGGACGGGAGCGGCCGCGCGAGGCTGATCGAGCTGGCGCGCGACGGGCGACTGCGGGACCACTGGACTCGGCGCAGCGGCTTGTGCGAACTACCCCGGTCCGTCGAGGACTTCACTGGCCGCGACGAGGAACTGATCTGGTTGAGCGAGCTGGTGTACGCCGAGAGTTCGCCGGGTGTCGGTGTGGTGGGGCTCATCACCGGCTCCGCCGGCCTGGGCAAGACCACGTTCGCCGTCCGTGCCGCGCATTCCGTGCGATCGAGCTTCCCCGACGGGGTGCTGTTCCTCGACTTGTTCGGCATGTCCCAGCAGCCCCTGACCGCCGATGACGCGTTACGGCTGCTGCTGCGCGCACTCGGTGTCGCCGACCAGCACGTCCCGGGCGATCCCCACGAACGCGCCTCCTTGTACCGGTCGCTGCTGAGGGACAAGCGTGTCCTGGTCGTCCTCGACAATGCCGCCTCGGAGGAGCAGGTGCGTCCGCTGCTGCCGGGAGGGGGCGCGAGCAGGGCGCTGATCACCACGCGGCGGTTGCTGGCGGGTCTGGAGGGGGTCCGCAGACTCGCCCTGGGCCCCCTGCCGTTGCCGGACTCCACGGAACTGCTGGCCGGGATCCTGGGCGAACGTTCCGCGCGCGACGAGGAGTCGACGCTCGCCCGGCTCGCCGAGTTGTGCGGTGGGCTGCCCCTGGCGCTGCGGATCATCGGGAACCGGCTGCTCAGCCGCCCCGACTGGGACGCCGCCCAACTCGCCGCCCGGCTGACGGACGAAGAGCGCCGGCTCGAGCAGTTCAAGGCCGGTGACCTCAAAATCGCCAACGCCTTCGGCATGTCGTACGAGCAGCTCGCGGACTCCACGCGCCGGGTGTTCCGTAACCTCGCCGTGGTACCCGGCCGGGACCTCGACGCTGCTCTGACGGCCGTCGCCGGCGGGATGCCGATCGCAGCCGCCTGGGACGCGCTCGACGAGCTCGTCGACCTGGGCCTGCTGCAGGATGGCGCCGAGGGCCGATACCGCTTCCACGACCTCGTCCGCCTGTTCGCGCGCGACCGGCTCCAGGACGAGGAGACCGCGACCGGGCGCGAGACGCTGGCGGAGAGGGTGACGTCGTGGCTGCTGCGGATGGCCACGCTGTCCGGACGGTGGTTCGAACCAGGTTACGGCCGTCCCGACCGGCCCGACGCCGATCTCGCCGTCCTGATCTCCGAGGAGGAGGCCGACGGGTGGCTGCGGGTGAACGTGGACAACTGGCTGGGTGCGATGCGGGCCGCGGCAGGCAGCGGCCGGCACTCTCTCGTCCTCGACTGCGCGGAGTCGATGCACTGGTTCTCCGACCGTTGGGCGCACAGCCCGCACTGGCAGGAGGTCTTCACGCTGGGAGCGGAGGCCGCCGGCGCCCTCGGCGACCTGACGCAGCAAGCCACCCAGCTGAACTATCTGGCCTGGGTCCACTCGGTGCCGCCCAGTGACCCGGAGGCGGTGCTTCGGTACGCGGCCGAGGCGCTGGAACTGGCCACCCGGGCCGATGCCACCGCGCAGATCGCCTGGGCACACGAGTACACCGCCGAGGCACTCCTCCTGCTCGGCCGACACGATGGGGCCATCGAGTCGTCCTCCCGGGCAGCGGAGATGTTCCAGACCATCGGCGACATCGACTCCTACGTCCAGAGCAACGCCGCCATCGCCAAGTGCCTCTTTGACGAAGGGCGCTACGCCGAGGCTTTGGATCGCTACCTCGGACTGCTCGCCGTGCTGGACGATCCCGAGTCAGGGATGACACCGAGCGTCGTCGTGCACAGTCGGCCATTGGCGCTGCTGCGCATCGGCTCCTGCCTCCGACACCTCGGCCGTCGTGCGGAGGCGATCACCGCGCTCAGCGAGGGAATCGACCTCGTGGACCAGCTCCAGGCGTCCGACTACCGGCAGGCGGACGCCCTTGAAACGCTGGCTTCCCTGCTGGCCGGCGAAGGCCGGACCGACGAGAGCCGCCGTACGTACACACGGGCTGCCCGAGTGTACGAGTCAATCGGTGACATCGAGGCGGGCAGCCGCTGCCAGGCCCTGGCAGCCGCCGTTTCCTGATGCCGGAGGAACGCCGGACAGGCATCGGGGCCTGTCCCTCCAGACCGGAGACGATCACGACAACCATCAAGAACATCGTGCTCGTGCACGGTGGCTTCGTGGACGGATCGGGCCGGCATGGGGTCTACGACCACCTGACCGCCGATGGCTACCGGGTGGCCGTCGCTTTCGTTCGGCCTCGAAGTGGTGCGCTTCGAAACCGGCGAGCGCCTCGGCTACGGCGCGGCAGTCACCCGGCACCTCACGAACCTCGTGGTGACGGGCATCCCGGTGTTCTGTGTCGCCAACCTCTCATCGATCAACCTCAGCACCGATCGCCGGGGCATACACGACAAGTCCGCCGGCAGCGCGGTGATCCACCGGCGTCAACGGTAGGCAGTCGCCTACCGGGGCAGAACGCCGGGCCCGCGCAGCCGGGCCGCGCCGGGGTTCCCCCGGCGCCAGGCCACGTAGACCGGGCCGACAGTCGCCAGCGCCCCGGAAGCGGACTTCTCATCCGGGACGTCGCGGTGCGGCCATGGCTCATCGGCCACCCGAAGCAACGGCCCACCCACGGAACTCTGCTGGACCGTCGGCTCCCCCGGTGCGAGCCCGGGCACAGCTACGACGATCTCCTCCACGCAGGGCCTGGTGTTGTACGGCAGATCCACGGGGCCGGACCGGCGAGCGCACTGTCGAATCCGGGCGGGGAGGTGCGCAGGGTGTCCAGTTGGAGGGCCAGTCCCCGCCATCCGGGCCTGCCGGGAGCCTCTTCGTACACCAGGTCGGCGCCATCGAGCCGGCTCTCCAGAAGCCGGACCCAGGCCCAGAGGAAGCCGTCGACCGACTGATTGGTCGAGCTCAGTGCTGCAGGTGTGCGAGGAGATTGCCCGTCGCACGCGGTCTCGCAGTCGGCCGACAGCAGCTGGAGGAAGGCCGTGAAGTCCTGCCGGGACTCCACCTGTCGCCAGGAGCCGATCTTTCGGCGTAGGGACACATCGTGAGGTTCCGAGCCCCGCCGGCCTCCGTCGATGACGGCGGCGATGTCCGCCAGCCACTGGGCGACGTCGGCAGAGACGTCGTGGCGTCGGCTGGCCCAGAATGGCCGTGAGGTCGAGGATCTCGACGAGCTGAGGCCGAATCAGCCTGCTTCATTGGTAAGTGTTTGATATAAGGGGAAATATGCGGGTTTGGTCGCGTTCAGTTCGACGGACTCCATCTCGGACCAGACGCAACCAGGAGACCCATGTCGAAGGAACGCATCAGCCTCGATGACCTGCTTGCCGAACAGAGCACACTCCGCGCCACCATCGAACGGGTCTTGGGAGACGACGACCGCGTCACGGCCACGCCGTTCATCGCTGGCTCAGGTTGCGCCTGCGCTTACGCGATCACTATCGCCAAGGACAGCATCGAATCTCTGAGCATTACGGGTGAAGTACACGACTGTTGCGGGAAGAGGCTCCGCGTTGTGGAAGTGGAGTTCACTGACGCAAGCGTTGCTGACATCTTCCGGCAGCTGAGCGAGTCCTCCGCGAGGTCGACGCCGAACCCACGGCTCGGACAGCGACGAAGCGTGGGGCGGTTCCGGTCAAGGCCTCTGGAAGACCCGGACCGAAACCCAGAATTTGACCCGCACCAAGAAAGGGTACGTCAGTGTGAGGACCTATTCGAGGCATGCTCGATGGGCTGTGAATTCTATGAGTACGAGATCGACAGAATCCGGTGCCAAGACCATTGCTACAACAGGAGAAGGAGGTACCTCGGCTACTAGGGCCTATGTGATGTCATGATCAGTTGCTGGGTTCAACCTTCTTCTTGGAACGGAACCCGGTAGGACATTGGTCGTGACACGCAGGCAACTCACCAATGTTCAGTGGAAGTTCATCGAGCCCTACCTGCCGATCGGCAGGTTCGGCCCATACCCCGAACGACTGCGGGATCAGTTCGAGGGGGTGATCTGGCGGTTCCGGTCCAGCGGCCAGTGGCGGGAGATGCCCTGCGAGTTCGGGCCCTGGGCCACCGTCTACGGGCGTTTCCGCGTCTGGCGGGACGCCGGCGTCTTCACTGCTCTGCTGGAAGGCCTGATTGCCGAGGCGGCCCGCGCGGGGAGAACGGACTTGTCGCTGGTCAGCGTGGATTCCACGACGGTCCGCGCCCACCACGACGCCGCCGGGATGCGTATCGGCAAGGACCTCATGGAGGTCCTTGAAGTGGCTGCGCGCGAGCAGGAGAAGGCCCGGCAAAAAGGGGCGGAGCGGAGGAACAGAACGGACAGGCCGAGCGTCGACGTGTCCGACGCCGACGCAAGCTCCGTCTGACGGAACCCCTGCTCGGCAGGTCCCGTGGCGGACTGACCAGCAAGATTCATCTCGCCTCGGACCGCAGATGCCGTCCGCTCGCGTTCGTCCTGACCGCCGGACAGGCCGCGGACAGCCCGCAATTCATCCCCGTGCTGGGCATGGTGCGGGTCCGCCTGACCGTCGGCCGTCCCCGCACCCGGCCCGGCGCGGTCGCCGCGGACAAGGCCTACTCGTCCCGCAGCAACCGCGCCTACCTGCGCAAACGCAACATCAAGGCAGTCATCCCGGAGAAGAAGGACCAGGCCGCCAACCGGAAGAAGAAGGGCGCGAGAGGCGGCCGGCCCGTCAGCCACGACGCCGAGATCTACAAGCAACGGAACACCGTCGAACGCCTGATCAACAAACTGAAGGCCTGGCGCGGAATCGCCACCCGCTACGACAAGGCACCCGAGAGCTACCTCGCAGGCCTCCACCTCCGCGCCGCAATGATCTGGATCGACGATCTCCTCAAGGCCACCGACTGATCACAACCTCACACAGGCCCTAGTACTCCAGCAGTACTTTGTGGCTTGACCTGGGGAAACGTCGAGCGGTGGGAGTGTAGCGGGCAGGTTGTCGTCACGACCGGCTTCTGCCC
>NZ_JBFBFP010000059.1:0-41169 GCF_040684275.1 Streptomyces sp. NPDC091371 | reverse complement strand
ACGCCCGGTTACATTCCGAACCCGGAAGCTAAGCCTTTCAGCGCCGATGGTACTGCAGGGGGGACCCTGTGGGAGAGTAGGACGCCGCCGAACAACCCGCCCTTTTAGCTCAGTCGGTAGAGCGTCTCCATGGTAAGGAGAAGGTCAACGGTTCGATTCCGTTAAAGGGCTCCAATGAGAAAGGCCCCCGCCACGTGGCGGGGGCCTTTTTGCGTTTTCGGGGCTGTGTATCCTCCAGATGATCTTGAAGATCCTTTTGGGGAGGGGTTTCGTCGTGGCAGAAGAGGTAGCGGCCGCTCAGGCCGAGTTCGAGGCGGCGTGGAATGACGCGCGGTACACCCGCGCGGAGCTGCCGGCGGTGGACGTCAATCGCATCCTCCAGGAGCGGTACGTCACCGAGGAGCCGCTGGTCCTGACCCGGGCCATGCTCTGGGACATGGAGGTACGGAAGGCCGGCAACCCCGGGGCCTTCATTCCGTACGTGGTCAAGGAAGGCTCGGCCTCGGCCTGGGTGCCCGGGCGGGCCGGGGCGGAGCTGGGTGACGAGTACGTACGGCAGTCGCAGCAGAGGCTGTGGCTGGAGCCCGAGCAGTACGGGCTGGTGCTGGAAGAAGTGTGGCTCGACCACGAGCGGCAGGTCGTCACCTTCCTCGGCCGGGCGCGGTTCCCCGACGCGCAGGGCGATCCCCTGGCCGCGGACGACGGGCAGCCGCTGTTCCACGTGCAGCACGGAGTCGCGGGTACCGACGAGCGTCCGACCAACACCTGGCGGATCGTCCTGCTGACGGACGAGCCGGACGAGCGGCTGGTGAAGGTCTTCGACGAGATGGCGGACATCCCGTGGCTCCCCGGCTTCGTCGAGAACTACGTCCGCGGCGTGCTCGGGATCGGGCTGACGCGGAGCGAGAGCGTCTGATCGATGCTCGTGAAAGGCCCCCGCCGATCGGCGGGGGCCTTTGTCAAGTCCCGACTTTCCGGGCCATGACCAGGGTCGCGTCGCGGGGCGCAATGGGTTCACGGAAGCCCACGCTCCTCGATCAGCGGAAGGACCCTCCCATGAACATCTCCAGGATCCGACGCCTTGTTCTTTCGATCGTGACGGCCTTGGAGGCAGCCGATGGTGGTCCCACGTCGCCGTCGGTGTCCGTCGAGCCGCTGCCCGCACCGGAGAGGGCCGGGCCTGAGGCCGACGGTGCCAGGGTTCCCTGGGCTGCGGAGATGGCGGCCCCGTCTTTCATGATCTTGTCGGCGCGGCTGCCGCGTAGGTAGCCGTTCAGTCGCCGGTGCGCTGGTGCGGGACGCGGAAGGCCAGGATCGCCATGTCGTCCGAGGCGGGTTCGGCCGCGAAGCGCTCCACCGCGCGCAGGACCCGGGAGGCGACCGCGCCCGCGGTGAGGCCGGTGCAGGTGGTGAGGACCTCGGTGAGGCCGTCGTCGCCGAGCATGCGGGTGCCCTCGCGGCGTTCCGTCACTCCGTCCGTGACGCAGAGCAGGACGTCGCCCGGGTCGAGGGTGAGCGTCTGCTCGTAGAGGTCGAGGTCGTCGATGACGCCGAGGAGGGGCTGCGGTTCGGCGGCCGGGAGGACCTCGCCGTTCGGGCGCAGGCGCAGCGGGAGCGGGTGGCCCGCGCAGACCACCTTCATCAGGGCGCCGCCGTCGGGCTGGGGGTGCAGCTCCCCGTAGAGGAGGGTGAGGAAGCGGCTGCGGGCGCCCTCGTCGAGGATGGCCGCGTTGAGGCGTTCGAGCACGGCCGGGCCGCCGAGGCCTTCGCGGGCCAGGAGGCGCAGGGCGTGCCGGGCGAGGCCGGTGACCGCGGCGGCCTCGGGGCCCGTGCCGCAGACGTCGCCGATGGCGAAGCCGTACGCGCCGTCGCGGATCGGGAAGACGTCGTAGAAGTCGCCGCCCACCTCGTTGCCCTCGCCGGCCGCGCGGTAGATGACCTCGACCTCCATGCCGGGGATGGCGGGCGAGCCGGGCGGCAGCAGGCTGCGCTGGAGGGAGCGGCTGATCGCGGTGCGCTCCGAGTAGAGGCGGGCGTTGTCGAGGGCGAGGGCGGCCCGGCGGGAGAGGTCCTCGGCGAGTTCGAGGATTTCCTGGCGGAAGTGCTCCTCGGACGGCTTTCCGAGGGTGAGCAGGCCGATGACGCGGTTGCGCGCGAGGAGGGGCAGGACGACCGTCTCGCCGCCGACCGCCAGCGCCGCTTCGGGCCAGGGGCGGGCGCCGGCCTCGCGGACCGGTTCGGGCGGGCTGACCCGGGAGAGCAGGGCCTTGAGGCCGTCGATGCGTTCCTCGTCCTCGTGGAGTACGTAGGAGAGGTACGGGTCGGAGGTCTGGTCGGCGATGGTGTAGACGGCGCACCAGGTGGCGAGGGTCGGGACGGTCATCTGGGCCATCAGGGCCAGGGTCTGGTCCCGGTCGAGGGTGCCGGCCAGCAGGTCGGAGGCCTCGACGAGGAAGGACAGGGAACCGCGGCGCAGGCGTTCCAGCTCGCCGAGGCGGGCGGATTCGACGGCGAGGGCGATGCGGTCGGCGGCGAACTGGAGGCGCAGGGCCTCTTCGTTGGTGTAGCGGCCGGGGGTCTCGGCGGCGACGCCGAGGGAGCCGGTGAGCCGGCCTTCGACCTTGAGGGGGACGGTGACGGCGGAGCGCATGCCGGTGGATTCGAGGAGCGGGACGGCTCCGGGGACTGCGGTGAGGTCGTCGTGGACGGCGGGCATGCGGGCGGAGCCCCAGCGGTTGGTGCCGGCCTCGACGGGGACGCGGGCGAAGCGCTGGCGGGTGGAGGGCAGGCCGGTGGTGGCGCGGACCTCGAGTTCCGTTTCGTCGTCCGTGGCGAGGAGGAGGAAGGCGGAGTCCGCGTCGAGGAGGTCACGGGCCCGTTCGACGGTGCGCTGGAGGAGGCCGTCCAGGTCGTCGGGGGCGGGGGAGCCGATGAAGACCTCGAAGGGGTCCGCGGCGCGGGTCTCGGACAGCTGGCCGCTGTCGGTGGCGGGGGCCCGCACGGGGGTCTGGAGCAGTGCGCGCTCGTCGTCGTGGACGAGGAGGCAGACGATGGACGGCTCGCCGTGTGCGTCGCGCACCCGCAGGTGGGAGGCGTAGACGGGGATGACGCGGCCGTCGGCGCCGCGGACTCCGTAGCTTCCCTCCCAGCGGGACAGGCGCAGGGCCTCGGCGATGCCGGTGCCGGTGCCGGGGGTCTGCGGCCAGGCGGCGAGCTCGGCGAGGGGGCGGCCGACGACCTTCTCCGCGGTGTAGCCGAAGACGTGCTCGGCGTCCTCGTTCCAGGCGCTGATGCAGTCGGCGGAGTCGATCTGGAGGACGGCGACGCGGACCCGGCTGTCGGCCAGGGGGAGGAGCCGGTCGGGGACGACGGGGCCCGCGGAGCGGGTACCGACCGGCCGGTCCGGGAGGTCGAGGCGGAACCACACGTGTTTGTGGGTGGCGGTGTACTCGACGCCCCAGCGGGTGGCGAGGGCGGCGCAGAGCATCAGGCCGCGGCCGCTCTCGCGGTCGGGGTCGGCGTAGGGGCGCTCGCCGGGGTGCTGGAGCGGGAGCTCTCGTTCCGGGTAGCGGTCGGCGACCTCGACGCGTACGCCGTCTCCGGAGCGCAGGCACAGGACCTCGGCCCGGGTTCCGGCGTGGACGACGGCGTTGGTGACGAGCTCGCTGGTGAGCACCACCGCGTCGTCGACGATGTCCGCGAAGCCCCAGCCCTGCAAGGTGTCGCGGACGAACGCGCGAGCGGCGGCGACGGAGCGCCCGAGGGGATCGAAACTGGCAGCCGCCCGTGCCGTGATCACGAGTCTCCTTCGACGCGGTTGGACATCGGGTGCCAGGTTACTTACCTTCGCGGTCGGCATGGTGCCGTCGTCCGGGAAACCACCCGGAGGGTACGGCGGGTATGCGATGGTGCCGAAGTGTTATGGCCGGGTTCGGCCATGGTGAAACACTGGGCAGGCTTGCGGAACGGGCTCGTGAAGAGTTCAGGTGTCCGGTGGAACAGCGGTCGACCCTTTCGGGAGGGACACGGTGGAGTCTGGCGCAGCGGTGCGGCGTACAGGGACGCGGCCGAAGGGCGGGCGTCCGCGGCGCGGCGGCACGACCGAGGTCGATACCGCCGCTCTGAACCGGCTGCTCACGGCCCTGGTGTCGATGCGGGACGGCAATTTCCGCAAGCGGCTGACGGTGTCCGGCGAGGGCGTGATGGCGGAGATCGCCGCCGTCTACAACGAGGTCGCCGACCGGAACCTGCACCTGACGGGGGAGCTCTCCCGGGTCCGGCGGATGGTGGGCCGCGAGGGCAAGCTGAGCGAGCGGCTGGAGACGGGGGCCTGCGAGGGCTCCTGGGCGGCCGCGATCGACGCCTCGAACCAGCTGGTGGACGACCTGGCGCGGCCGGTCTCCGAGGTGGGCCGGGTGCTGTCGGCGGTGGCCGAGGGCGACCTGGACCAGCGGATGGACCTGCGGACCCAGGCCCTGGAGGGGGCGGGGCATCCGCTGCGCGGGGAGTTCCTGAAGGTCGGGCGTACGGTCAACAACCTGGTCGACCAGCTGTCCGCGTTCACCGACGAGGTGACGCGCGTGGCGCTGGAGGTGGGTACCGAGGGCAAGCTCGGCGGCCAGGCCCAGGTGCGCGGAATGTCCGGTTCCTGGAAGGATCTGACCGACTCCGTCAACACGATGGCGTACCGGCTCACCGCTCAGGTGCGTGACATCGCCCTCGTCACGACGGCGGTGGCGAAGGGCGATCTGTCGCGCAAGGTCACGGTGCACGTGGCCGGCGAGATGCTCCAGCTGAAGAACACCGTCAACACGATGGTGGACCAGCTGTCCTCCTTCTCCTCCGAGGTGACCCGCGTCGCCCGCGAGGTGGGTACGGAGGGCGAGCTCGGCGGCCAGGCGAAGGTGCCCGGGGTCGCGGGCGTGTGGAAGGACCTGACCGACTCCGTCAACACCATGGCCGGCAACCTGACGGCCCAGGTGCGCGGGATCGCGCAGGTGACGACGGCGGTCGCGAACGGCGACCTGTCGCAGAAGGTGCGGGTCAGCGCGCGCGGCGAGGTCGCGCAGCTGGCCGAAACGATCAACCAGATGACGGAGACCCTGCGGACCTTCGCGGACGAGGTCACGCGCGTGGCCAGCGAGGTCGGCGCCAAGGGTCTGCTCGGCGGCCAGGCGCAGGTGCCGGGGGCGGCGGGGACGTGGAAGGACCTCACCGACTCGGTGAACACGGTCTTCCGCAACCTCACGACGCAGGTGCGGGACATCGCGCAGGTGACGACCGCCGTGGCCAACGGCGATCTCTCGCAGAAGGTCACGGTCAACGTGGCCGGCGAGATGCTGGAGCTGAAGAACACCGTCAACACGATGGTGGACCAGCTCCAGTCCTTCGGTGCGGAAGTGACGCGTGTGGCCCGTGAGGTCGGCGTCGAGGGTGAGCTGGGCGGTCAGGCGCAGGTGCCGGGGGCGGCGGGGACGTGGAAGGACCTCACCGACTCGGTGAACACCGCCTTCCGCAACCTGACCGGGCAGGTCCGCAACATCGCGCAGGTGACGACGGCGGTGGCCAACGGCGACCTGTCGCAGAAGGTCACCGTGGACGTCTCCGGCGAGATGCTCCAGCTGAAGAACACCGTGAACACGATGGTCGACCAGCTGTCCTCCTTCGCCGACCAGGTCACGCGGATGGCGCGGGACGTGGGCACGGAGGGCCGGCTCGGCGGCCAGGCACGGGTGGAGGGGGTGTCCGGTACCTGGAAGGAGCTCACCGACTCCGTCAACTTCATGGCCGGCAACCTGACCTCCCAGGTGCGCCAGATCGCCCAGGTGACCACGGCGGTGGCGCGCGGCGACCTGTCGCAGAAGATCGACGTGGACGCCCGGGGCGAGATCCTGGAGCTGAAGAACACGATCAACACGATGGTCGACCAGCTGTCGGCCTTCGCGGAGCAGGTGACCCGGGTCGCCCGGGACGTGGGTACGGAAGGCCGGCTCGGCGGTCAGGCGCAGGTGCCCGGCGTGGCCGGTGTGTGGCGCGACCTGACCGACTCGGTGAACGGCATGGCCGGGAACCTGACCTCGCAGGTGCGCAACATCGCGCAGGTTGCCACGGCGGTGGCGCGCGGTGACCTGTCGCAGAAGATCGACGTGGACGCGCGCGGCGAGATCCTGGAGCTGAAGAACACCCTCAACACGATGGTCGACCAGCTCTCGAACTTCGCGGAGCAGGTCACGAGGGTGGCCCGCGAGGTGGGCACCGAGGGCATCCTGGGCGGCCAGGCCGAGGTGAAGGGGGTCTCCGGCACCTGGAAGGACCTCACCCAGTCCGTCAACTTCATGGCGAACAACCTGACCTCGCAGGTGCGCAACATCGCCGAGGTGACGACGGCGGTCGCCATGGGCGACCTCTCGAAGAAGATCACCGTCGATGCCAAGGGCGAGATCCTGGAGCTGGTGACCACCGTCAACACGATGGTCGACCAGCTGTCCTCCTTCGCGGAGCAGGTGACCCGGGTGGCCCGCGAGGTGGGTTCCGAAGGCATCCTGGGCGGTCAGGCCCGGGTGCGCGGGGTGACCGGCATCTGGAAGGACCTGACCGACAACGTCAACCTGATGGCCAACAACCTGACCTCCCAGGTGCGCAACATCTCCCAGGTCTCGGCGGCGGTGGCCAACGGCGACCTGACGAAGAAGGTGACGGTCGAGGCGCGCGGCGAGGTCGCGCAGCTCGCCGACACGGTCAACACGATGGTGAAGACCCTCTCCTCGTTCGCGGACGAGGTCACGCGCGTGGCGCGCGAGGTGGGTACGGAGGGCGCCCTCGGCGGCCAGGCACACGTGCCGGGCGTCTCGGGGACCTGGAAGGACCTCACCGACTCGGTGAACTTCATGGCCTCCAACCTCACCGGTCAGGTGCGGCAGATCGCCATGGTCACGACCGCCATCGCCAAGGGCGACATGACCAAGAAGATCGACATCGACGCCCGCGGTGAGATCCTGGAGCTCAAGAACACCATCAACACGATGGTCGACCAGCTGTCCTCCTTCGCCGACCAGGTGACCCGCGTCGCCCGCGAGGTGGGCACCGAGGGCATCCTGGGCGGCCAGGCCCGCGTCCGTGACGTCGACGGCACCTGGCGGGACCTGACCGAGTCCGTGAACGAGATGGCCGGGAACCTCACCCGGCAGGTGCGCGCGATCGCGGCCGTCGCCACCGCGGTGACCCGCGGCGACCTGAGCCTGAAGGTCGACGTGGACGCGGCGGGCGAGATCCAGGTCCTCCAGGACAACATCAACACGATGATCGTCAACCTGCGCGACACCACCTTGGCCAACAAGGAGCAGGACTGGCTCAAGGGCAACCTCGCACGGATCTCCGCCCTGATGCAGGGCCGCCGGGAGCTCGACGACGTGGCCTCGCTGATCATGAGCGAGCTGACCCCGGTGGTCTCCGCGCAGCACGGCGCCTTCTTCCTGGCGCTGCCGGCCGGCGGGACCACCGAGATCGGGACGGAGGGCGGCGCGGAGGGCTCGTACGAGCTGCGGATGCGCGGGAGTTACGCGTACGCCGGGGGCCAGATGCCCACCTCCTTCCGGCCGGGGGAGGGGCTGATCGGGACGGTCGCCGAGGAGAAGCGGACGATCCTCGTCGAGAACACCCCGCCCGGCTACCTGAAGATCTCCTCGGGGCTCGGTGAGGCGCCGCCGGCGCACGTGATCGTGCTGCCGGTGCTCTTCGAGGGGAAGCTGCTCGGCGTCATCGAGCTGGCGTCCTTCACCCCCTTCACGCAGATCCAGAAGGACTTCCTCAGCCAGATCGCCGAGATGATCGGTACGAGCGTCAACACCATCAGCGTCAACTCCAAGACGGAGATGCTGCTCAAGCAGTCCCAGGAGATGACCGAGCAGCTGCGCGAGCGCTCCGACGAGCTGGAGAACCGGCAGAAGGCGCTCCAGGCCGCCAACGCGGAGCTGGAGGAGAAGGCCGAGCTGCTGGCCCGTCAGAACCGGGACATCGAGGTGAAGAACACCGAGATCGAGGAGGCCCGGCAGGTCCTGGAGGAGCGCGCCGAGCAGCTCGCGGTCTCGATGCGCTACAAGTCCGAGTTCCTGGCGAACATGTCGCACGAGCTGCGGACCCCGCTCAACTCGCTGCTGATCCTGGCCAAGCTGCTCGCCGACAACGCGGACGAGAACCTCTCGCCGAAGCAGGTGGAGTTCGCCGAGACCATCCACGGGGCGGGCTCCGACCTGCTCCAGCTCATCAACGACATCCTCGACCTGTCGAAGGTCGAGGCCGGGAAGATGGACGTCTCGCCGACCCGGATCGCGCTCGTGCAGCTGGTGGACTACGTGGAGGCGACCTTCCGGCCGCTGACCGCGGAGAAGGGCCTGGACTTCTCGGTGCGGGTCTCGCCGGAGCTGCCGGCGACCCTGCACACGGACGAGCAGCGGCTGTTGCAGGTGCTGCGCAACCTGCTGTCGAACGCGGTGAAGTTCACCGACACCGGGGCGGTGGAGCTGGTGATCCGGCCGGCCGGGGCCGACGTCCCGACGGCGATCCGCGAGCAGCTGCTGGAGGCCGGCTCGCTGCGGGAGGCGGACGCGGACCTGATCGCCTTCTCGGTGACCGACACCGGGATCGGTATCGCGGCGAGCAAGATGCTGGTGATCTTCGAGGCGTTCAAGCAGGCCGACGGGACCACGAGCCGCAAGTACGGCGGTACGGGCCTGGGGCTCTCCATCAGCCGCGAGATCGCCCGGCTGCTCGGCGGGGAGATCCACGCGGCCAGCGAGCCCGGCCGGGGGTCCACCTTCACGCTGTACCTGCCGCTGCACCCGAGCGAGCTGCCCCCGCAGGGGTACGCGCCGCCCACGCCCGGCGGCGCCCGCGGGGAGCTGTACCGCAGGGCGGTCGACGGGGCGGCGCGGCCCGCGCTGCCGCAGCCGCCGGCCGCGTCCGTGCCCGTGCCCGTACCGGCGGCGCAGGCGCAGGCGCAGCAGGCCCAGCAGGCCCGGCCGGGGCTGCCGGCCGCGGAGCCGGCCGGGCAGGGCTCCTCGGCGTTGTTCAGGCGGCGCCGCAAGAGCCTGGGCGATCCGCTGCCGCGGCTGGAGGTGCCGGGCCAGCCGGACGCCGACGCGTGGGGCGTGGAGGAGGCGCTGCCGGCCTTGCCGCGTGCGTACGACTTCCGGGGTGAGCGGGTGCTCATCGTGGACGACGACGTGCGCAACGTCTTCGCGCTGACGAGCGTGCTGGAGCAGCACGGGCTGGCGGTGCTCTACGCGGAGAACGGCCGGGAGGGCATCGAGGTCCTGGAGCAGCACGACGACGTGGCGGTGGTGCTGATGGACATCATGATGCCGGAGATGGACGGGTACGCGACGACGGCCGCGATCCGGCAGATGCCGCAGTTCGAGGGGCTGCCGATCATCGCGCTCACCGCCAAGGCGATGAAGGGCGACCGGGAGAAGGCCATCGAGTCCGGTGCGTCCGACTACGTGACCAAGCCGGTGGAGCCCGATTACCTACTGTCGGTCATGGAAGGGCACATGCGCGGAAAGTGATCAACGGGCGGGCGTGACCGGGAGGCGCAGAGGGAACCTTCTGCCCTTCCGCCACGTTTCCGCATCGTGCACAGTGACATCTCGGTGACAGGGTGTGGCGATCTCGGGACTGGGGCTACGATGACCGGCACAAGGACGGACGGCGCAAGGATGCCGTCCTCTGGGGCGGGGCCCGGCGCACAGGCCGGAGCCTTGAGCCGGGGAGGCCCCATGCCGGGGCGAGGAGGACAGGGCATGGTGCAGAAGGCCAAGATCCTCCTGGTCGACGACCGGCCGGAGAATCTGCTGGCGCTGGAGGCCATCCTCTCCGCGCTCGATCAGACACTGGTCCGGGCGTCGTCGGGGGAGGAAGCGCTCAAGGCGCTGCTGACGGACGATTTCGCGGTCATCCTGCTGGATGTGCAGATGCCGGGGATGGACGGTTTCGAGACGGCCGCGCACATCAAGCGGCGGGAGCGGACCCGGGACATCCCGATCATCTTCCTCACCGCGATCAACCACGGTCCGCACCACACCTTCCGCGGCTACGCGGCCGGTGCGGTGGACTACATCTCCAAGCCCTTCGACCCGTGGGTGCTGCGGGCCAAGGTCTCGGTGTTCGTGGAGCTGTACACCAAGAACTGCAAGCTGCGCGAGCAGGCCGCGCTGCTGCGGCTCCAGCTGGAGGGCGGCGGTTCCAACGGCGACGGCAGCAAGGAGACGGCCGGGCTGCTGGCCGAGCTCTCCGCGCGGCTCGCGGCCGTCGAGGAGCAGGCCGAGGCGCTGACCAAGCAGCTCGGCGAGGATTCCGCCGACGCGGGTGTGGTGGCGACCGCGGCGCACCTGGAGCGCAAGCTGACCGGACTGCGGCGCGCCCTGGACGCGCTGGAGCCCGGCAGCGGGGGAGCGGTGCTGCCCGCGCAGGGCTGAGTACGCCGGGACGCTGCCGCCCCGGGCGCCTGCTGAGGCTTCGTCAGGTATGGCGGGGCGTCAAAGGGCGTACGGGGTACGCGACACGAACGGGTGAAGGGGTGGGCACGCGTGTCCACCGGGGCGCGCACCGGTAACCTCGGGCGCATGGCCTCAAGTACGTCCGGCAAGGGTTCCCAGAGCACCGCGGGCACCGCGAAGGGCCGCACCGGCCGTACGACGGCGCCGGCGAAGAAGGCGGCGCCCTCGCGCAAGCCCGCCGCGAAGAAGGCCGCGGCGGCCAAGCGCGCCCCGGTCAAGAAGGTCGCGGCCAAACCGGCGCCGTCCCCCACGGGGGGTGTGGTGCGGCTGGTGCGCGCCGTGTGGCTGGGCTGCGCGCACGCGGTCGGCGCGGTCTTCCGCGGCATCGGCCACGGGGCCAAGAACCTCGACCCCGCCCACCGCAAGGACGGCGTCGCGCTGCTGCTGCTCGCGCTCTCGCTGATCGTCGCCGCCGGGACCTGGTCGAATCTGAGCGGTCCCGTCGGGGATCTGGTCACCATGCTGGTCACGGGTGCCTTCGGGCGACTGGATCTGCTCGTGCCGATCCTGCTCGGCGTGATGGCGGTACGTTTCATCCGCCACCCCGAGCAGACCGACGCCAACGGCCGCATCGGCATCGGGCTCTCCGCCCTCGTCATCGGGGTGCTGGGCCTGGTCCACATCGCCTGCGGAGCCCCCGGCCGCGACGAGGGCACCACCGCGATGCAGAACGCGGGCGGGCTCATCGGATGGGGTGCCTCGAAGCCGCTGATCTTCACCATGGGCGCGCCGCTGGCCGTGCCCATGCTGGTGCTGCTGACCGTCTTCGGGCTGCTCGTGGTCACGGCGACCCCGGTGAACGCGATCCCGCAGCGGTTGCGCCGGCTCGGGATCAGGCTCGGGGTGATCGCCCCGAACGAGTACGACGAGGGCTACGGGGAGCAGGAGGACGGCGCCCCGGCCGGCCGGCGCGACCGGCACGACGCCGCGCAGTGGCGGGCCCGTACCGGCGACGGCGACGGCCCGGGCTCCGGCGATCCGGCGGACGCCGCCGAGGAGGAGGCGCTGGCCCGGCGCCGGCGCCCGCGCAGGTCCGCGGCCCGGCCGGCCATGGACCGGGAGATGGACGCCGTGGACGTGGCCGCGGCCGCCGCCGCGGCGCTGGACGGGGTGGTCTACGGGGGGCTGCCGCCCTCGCCCCTCGTCGCCGACCTCACCCAGGGGATCAGTGTCGAGCGGGAGGGCGCGGAGGTCACCGCTCCCGTGCCGCCCGCCCGCGAGGAGCGTCCCGTACCGGCGGCCGAGCAGCCGCACGCGACCACCGCGGCGGCGTCCGGGACCCTCTCGGTGCCCGACCTGACCAAGGCCCCGCCCGAGACCCAGCCCCTGCCGCCGCGTGCCGAGCAGCTCCAGCTGCGCGGCGACATCACGTACGCCCTGCCCTCGCTGGACCTGCTGGAGAAGGGCGGGCCCGGCAAGACCCGCAGCGCCGCGAACGACGCGGTCGTCGCCTCCCTGCGCAACGTGTTCACCGAGTTCAAGGTCGACGCGGACGTCACCGGCTTCACCCGGGGGCCGACCGTCACCCGGTACGAGGTCACGCTGGGCGCGGCGGTCAAGGTCGAGCGGATCACCGCGCTGACCAAGAACATCGCCTACGCGGTGGCCTCGCCGGACGTGCGGATCATCAGCCCGATCCCGGGCAAGTCGGCGGTCGGCATCGAGATCCCGAACACCGACCGGGAGATGGTCAACCTCGGCGACGTGCTCCGGCTGGCTGACGCGGCCGAGGACGACCACCCGATGCTGGTGGCGCTGGGCAAGGACGTCGAGGGCGGCTACGTCATGGCCAACCTCGCGAAGATGCCGCACGTGCTGGTCGCCGGTGCCACCGGTTCCGGCAAGTCCTCCTGCATCAACTGCCTGATCACCTCGATCATGGTCCGGGCCACCCCGGAGGACGTCCGGATGGTGCTCGTCGACCCCAAGCGGGTGGAGCTGACGGCGTACGAGGGCATCCCGCACCTGATCACGCCGATCATCACCAACCCCAAGCGGGCCGCCGAGGCGCTGCAGTGGGTCGTGCGCGAGATGGACCTGCGCTACGACGACCTGGCCGCCTTCGGCTACCGGCACATCGACGACTTCAACCAGGCGATCCGGGACGGCAAGATCAAGCTGCCGCCGGGCAGTGAGCGCGAGCTCAGCCCCTACCCGTACCTGCTGGTGATCGTCGACGAGCTCGCGGACCTGATGATGGTGGCCCCGCGCGACGTCGAGGATTCGATCGTCCGCATCACCCAGCTGGCCCGCGCGGCCGGCATCCACCTGGTGCTCGCGACCCAGCGGCCGTCGGTGGACGTGGTGACCGGTCTGATCAAGGCGAACGTGCCCTCGCGGCTCGCCTTCGCGACCTCCTCGCTCGCCGACAGCCGGGTCATCCTCGACCAGCCGGGTGCGGAGAAGCTCATCGGCAAGGGCGACGGGCTGTTCCTGCCGATGGGCGCGAACAAGCCGGTCCGCCTGCAGGGCGCCTTCGTCACCGAGGACGAGATCGCCGGGATCGTGCAGCACTGCAAGGACCAGATGGCGCCCGTCTTCCGGGACGACGTCACCGTCGGGCAGAAACAGAAGAAGGAGATCGACGAGGACATCGGCGACGACCTGGACCTGCTGTGCCAGGCGGCGGAGCTGGTGGTCTCGACCCAGTTCGGCTCCACCTCGATGCTCCAGCGCAAGCTGCGCGTGGGCTTCGCCAAGGCCGGCCGGCTCATGGACCTGATGGAGTCGCGGGGCATCGTGGGCCCGAGCGAGGGTTCGAAGGCGCGCGACGTCCTGCTCAAGGCCGACGAGCTGGACGCAGTGCTCGCCGTCATCCGCGGCGAGACCGGACCGTAAGGAAACGCGGGGCAACCGTTTCCCTTGGCCCCGCGTCCAGTTGAACGGAGGGTAGCTTCCCTCGCCATTCGGATGGCGTAGGAAGTGCACCCTCCGGTTGCTCCACCCTTTCGTCACCCCCCTAGACTGGACATCCAGCAGGTGGCTACACGCTCGAAAGGCGCCCTCGTGTCCATCGGCAACTCCAACTCCCCCGAAGAGAAGCGGCCTTCGACCGACGACCGGTCCGAGGACCGCATCGTCGAACGTACCGTCGAAGAGCCGTCCATCGGGACGGCCCTCAAGAAGGCCCGGATCGCCGCCGGGCTCACAGTTGACGAGGTCAGTTCCACCACCCGCGTGCGCATCCCGATCGTGCACGCGATCGAAGAGGACGACTTCACGCGGTGCGGCGGCGACGTCTACGCCCGCGGTCACATCCGTACGCTCGCCCGCGCCGTGCACCTCGATCCGGCACCCCTGATCGAGAGCTACGACGCGGCCCACGGCGGCCGGCCGGCACCCACCCCCGCCGCGCCGATGTTCGAAGCCGAGCGGATCCGCCCCGAGCGGCAGCGGCCCAACTGGACCGCCGCCATGGTCGCCGCCATCGTCGCCGTGATCGGCTTCGTGGGCTTCACCGCCTTCAGCGGCGGCGACGAGAAGGGCAAGCGGCCGGTGGCGGAAGGTTCCGCCGCGCCGAAGCCCGCACCCAAGCAGAGCGGCGGAAAGCCCGCCGCGCAGCCCCAGCAGACCCCTCAGGCGCCCAAGCCGGAGCCTTCGGACAGCGCCATCGCCCAGGCGCCCAAGGACATCGTCACGGTCGTCCTGACGGCCGAGACGGGCGAGAGCTGGATCTCCGCGAAGGACCACAGCGGCCGGCTGCTCTTCGACGGCACCCTCGCGCAGGGCGAGTCGAAGACCTTCACGGACAAGGAGTCCGTCGACCTCGTGCTCGGCGACGCCGGGGCCGTGAAGCTGTTCGTGAACGGCAAGGAGATCAAGGACGACTTCCAGCCGGGTCAGGTGGAACGTCTCACATACACGAAGGAAGACCCGCTCCAGAATCAGCCCCAGGCGGGCTGAGCCTGGGCCGCCCTAGGGCGGAATGTATGAATCCGGATCCCCGGGGTGCCCTACCGCACCCCGGGGATCTTGATGTAAGGGGACTTGGGGCCGGGGTCGGCGCCGGGACGAAGTAGTCTTGAGTCCATGCCCGAACGCCGTACCGTCGCCCTTGTCACTCTTGGCTGCGCCCGTAACGAGGTGGACTCGGAGGAGCTCGCAGGCCGCTTGGCGGCGGATGGCTGGGAGCTCGTCGAGGACGCCGCCGATGCGGACGTAGCCGTCGTCAACACCTGCGGCTTCGTCGAAGCCGCCAAGAAGGACTCCGTAGACGCCCTGCTGGAAGCCAACGATCTCAAGGATCACGGCAAGACCCAGGCCGTCGTCGCCGTCGGCTGTATGGCCGAGCGCTACGGCAAGGAACTCGCCGAAGCGCTCCCCGAGGCCGACGGAGTCCTCGGCTTCGACGACTACGCCGACATCTCCAACCGCCTCCAGACCATCCTCAGCGGCGGCAGCGTGGAAGCCCACACCCCGCGCGACCGGCGCAAGCTGCTGCCGATCAGCCCGGCGGAGCGCCAGGACACCGCGGTGGCCCTGCCCGGCCACGCCCAGGAGCCCGAGGCCGCCCCCTCGGACCTCCCCGAGGGCCTCGCGCCCGCCTCCGGGCCGCGCGCGCCGCTGCGCCGCCGGCTCGACAAGAGCCCCGTGGCCTCGGTCAAGCTGGCCTCCGGCTGCGACCGGCGCTGCTCCTTCTGCGCCATCCCGTCCTTCCGCGGCTCCTTCATCTCCCGCCGCCCCAGCGACGTGCTGGGCGAGACGCGCTGGCTCGCCGAGCAGGGCGTCAAGGAGATCATGCTGGTCTCCGAGAACAACACCTCGTACGGCAAGGACCTCGGCGACATCCGCCTGCTGGAGACCCTGCTGCCCGAGCTCGCCGAGGTGGACGGCATCGAGCGCGTCCGCGTCAGCTACCTCCAGCCCGCCGAGATGCGCCCGGGCCTGATCGACGTACTCACCTCGACCCCCAAGGTCGTCCCGTACTTCGACCTGTCCTTCCAGCACTCGGCCCCCGACGTGCTGCGCGCCATGCGCCGCTTCGGTGACACCGACCGCTTCCTGGAGCTGCTGGACACCATCCGCTCCAAGGCCCCGCAGGCCGGCGTGCGGTCCAACTTCATCGTCGGCTTCCCCGGCGAGACGGAAAGCGACTTCGCCGAGCTGGAGCGTTTCCTCACCCACGCCCGCCTCGACGCCATCGGCGTCTTCGGCTACTCGGACGAGGACGGCACCGAGGCCGTCGGGTACGAGAACAAGCTGGACGAGGACACGATCGCCGAGCGCCTCGCCCACATGCAGCGCCTCGCGGAGGAGCTCACCTCGCAGCGCGCGGAGGAGCGGATCGGGGAGACCCTGGAAGTACTCGTCGAGTCGGTCGAGGCCGTGGACGAGGACGGCGACGGCGCCTACGGGCGTGCCGCGCACCAGGCGCCCGAGACGGACGGCCAGGTGGTCTTCACCGACAGTACGGGCCTGGTCCCCGGGCGCATCGTCACGGCGAAGGTGGTCGGCACCCTGGGTGTGGACCTCGTGGCCGAGCCCTTGGGCGCGGATCTTGAGGAGGCGGCCGGATGACCGGAGTCCCGGCATCTGCGGCGGGCGGGACCGGCCGCCGGCCCGCGCCCGGCGCGAAGCTGGGAGCCGCGGCGGTCAATCAGGCCAGCCTGTGGAACATCGCCAACATCCTGACGATGATCCGGCTCGTGCTGGTGCCGGGGTTCGTCTTCCTGCTGCTGGCCGAGGGCGGGTACGACCCGGCCTGGCGGGCGTGGGCGTGGGCGGCGTTCGCCGTCGCCATGATCACGGACATCTTCGACGGGCACCTCGCCCGGACGTACAACCTGGTCACGGACTTCGGGAAGATCGCCGACCCGATCGCCGACAAGGCGATCATGGGGTCGGCGCTCATCTGCCTGTCCTGGCTGGGTGATCTGCCCTGGTGGGTGACCGGGGTGATCCTGGGCCGGGAGCTCGGGATCACGCTGATGCGCTTCTGGGTGATCCGCTACGGAGTGATTCCGGCCAGCCGCGGCGGCAAGATGAAGACCCTGGCCCAGGGCACGGCCGTGGGCATGTACGTGCTCGCGCTGACCGGGGCGCTGGCGACCATGCGCTTCTGGGTGATGGCGCTCGCGGTGGTGCTGACCGTGCTCACCGGTTTGGACTACATCCGGCAGGCGGTCGTACTGCGCCGCAAGGGTCTCGCCGAGGAGCGGGCCGCGGCGTGACGGATTCCGTGGGGGCGGAAGTCGAAGCCGGTGGCGATGCCGGTGTGGCGGGCGTGGCCACGGAGGTGTTGCGCCTGCTTGCGGAGAGTGACGAAACGCTGGCCGTCGCCGAGTCGCTGACCGGCGGAATGGTGGCCTCCGAGCTGACGGCCGTTCCCGGGGCCTCGCGGTCCTTCCGCGGCTCGGTCACCGCGTACGCCACTGAACTCAAGCACCTGGTCCTGGGAGTGGACGCGGGGCTGCTGGCGGCCGAAGGCGCGGTGAACGCGCAGGTCGCCGAGGAGATGGCGGCCGGAGTGCGGCGGATCCTGGGGGCTTCGTGGGGGATCGCGACCACCGGAGTGGCCGGCCCGGACCCGCAGGACGGGCAGCCCGTGGGCACCGTCTTCGTCGCGGTGGCCGGTCCGACAGGCAGGAAAACGGCTCGGCTGAGGTTGAACGGCTCCCGCGCGGAAATCCGTAGGGAGAGTGCACGCACAGTGCTCGAACTTCTCTCAAGCCAACTCCGTGAGAATGCGCGGAGGCAGGATACGGAACAGAACGGGGGGATTTGATGTTTGCAGCCCTGAGTGAACACGACATCGCTCCCCGCACGGCCGCGGCGCGAGGCGGTACGGTGGGGCGTGAAGGATGCGGCTACACGGTCAGAGGAGGGAGCCACCGATGATTCTGCTCCGTCGCCTGCTGGGTGACGTGCTGCGTCGGCAGCGCCAGCGCCAGGGCCGTACTCTGCGCGAAGTCTCCTCGTCGGCCCGAGTTTCGCTCGGCTATCTTTCCGAGGTGGAGCGGGGGCAGAAGGAGGCATCCTCCGAGCTGCTCTCCGCGATCTGCGACGCGCTGGACGTACGGATGTCCGAGCTGATGCGCGAAGTCAGCGATGAACTGTCGCTGGCCGAGCTGGCACAGTCGGCCGCGGCAAGCGAACCGGTGAGTGTGCCGGTACGCCCGATGCTCAATTCGGTCTCCATGGCTTCGGTCACGGGTGGACCGGAGCGGGTGACCATCAAGGCGCCTGCGGAAGCGGTGAATGTCGTAGCCGCGTGAGCGTGCACGTCAGTGTGTGAGTGTGGCCGGAGCCCCGGCCGGTGCGTCAGGCGCCGGCCGGGGCTCCCGGCCGTTCTGGGTGCGGGGTCGCGGGGGGTGCGGGAGGATGGGGCCGTCCGGGTCCCGGCCCCTGGGAGGTAGCCGTGCGGCGGTTACTGCGCATTCCTGTGGCGTTGGCCCTCGCGGTGGGGGTGCTGTGGTGGTGGGCCGTCCTGCGGCTGGTGCTCGAACCGGCGCAGGCCGGGCCCGTGGAGGGCGCGGTGGCCGTGGGCGGCTGGGGACTGGGGCTGCTGCCGGTGCACTGTGTACCGCGCCCGGCGCGCAGGGCCCGGCGGGCGCCGGACGGGGAGTCCGGCAGTTTGGCCTGCGAGCCCGGTGGGGGCGCTACCAGGGCATCGACACTCCGCCGTTCGGGCGAAGGATCTGCCCCGTCATGAACGACGAGGCGTCCGAGGCCAGGTAGAGCACGGCCTGGGCGATGTCCTCGGGCTCCCCGACCCGGCGCAGCGGTGACATGCGGACCATGGCCGCTTCGGTCTGCTCCTGGACCTCGGGGCTGTGCCGGCCGGTCATCGGGGTGCGGATCCAGCCGGGTGCGACCGCGTTGACCCGTATCCCGTGCGGGCCGGCCTCGGTGGCGAGGGTCTTGGTGAGCTGGACCACGGCCGCCTTGGCGGCGCTGTAGCAGAGCAGGCCGGGCTGGGCGGCGTCCACGGCGCCGGAGGCCATGGTGACGATGGAGCCGGGGCGGCCCGCCGCGATCATGGCGCGGGCGGCTTCCTGGCAGGTGCGCAGGACCCCTTTGAAGTTGATGTCCAGGACCCGGTCGAGGTCCTCGTCGGTGGTCTCCAGGACGCTGCTGCTGTGCATGATCCCGGCGATCGCGGCCGCGATGTCGAGCGGGCCGGCCGCGGTGACGGCCGCGCGGAGGGCGGCCCGGTCGGTGACGTCGAGGGGGTGGACGGTGGCCGCGCCGGATCCGGCCTTGGAGATGAGCGCGGCCGTCTCGGCGAGGCCCTCTTCGTCGCGGTCGGCGCAGTGCACATGTGCGCCCGCTCCGGCGAGGAGGGCCGCGGTGGCGCGGCCGATGCCGCTGGCGGCGCCGGTGACCAGGGCGGTGCGGCCGGTCAGGTCGTAGGGGGCGGTGGGCGTGGGAGCGGGGCTGGGTGTGTGGCTGGGTGTGGGCATGCCGGGACCGTACGAGCGGACCTGACGGGGCGTCAACTAGTCGGTCGGGCCCGATTGGCAGCGCGGGCACCAGTACGTGGGGCGGTCGTCCTGCGGGGCCTCCCGGACGGGGGTGCCGCAGCGCAGGCAGGGGGCGTGCGTGCGTCCGTACACGAACAGGTCCTGGCCGGGGCGGCGGCTGCCGGTGGTGTTGCGGCGCCGGGGCGTGTCGCCGGCGTTCGCGGCGAGCAGGCGGTGGGCGGCGGCGGTCAGCCGGGGGAGGGTGGCTTCGGGGTCGGGGAGCGCGCCGACCGGGGTCCAGGGGGTGACCTGGGCGAGGAAGCAGAGCTCGGCCTTGTAGACGTTGCCGATCCCGGCCAGGTTGCGCTGGTCCAGGAGGGCCTCGCCGAGGGGGCGGGCGGGGTCGGAGAGGAGGTTGGCGGCCGCGAGGCCGGGGTCCCAGTCCGGGCCGAGGAGGTCGGGGCCCAGGTGGCCGACGGCGCGGCCCTCCTCGGCGGTGCGGATCAGCTCGAGGACGGGGAGGCGGTAGCCGACGGCGGTGTGGCCGGCGGTGCCGAGGATCGCCCGGATCTCGTGGGCGGGGCCGCCGTGCCAGCGCTCGCCCGCGGGGAACACGTGCCAGGCGCCGTCCATGCGGAGGTGGCTGTGCAGGGTGAGGCCGCCCTCGAAGCGGGCGAGGAGGTGCTTGCCGCGGGGTGTCACGTCGAGGGTGACGCGGCCGGTGAGGTCGGCGGTGGCGAAGCGGGGGACCCGCAGGTCGCTGCGGGTGAGGGGCTTGCCGGCGAGGGCCGCGTGCAGCCTTGTCGCTGCGCGGCGGACGCTGTCTCCTTCGGGCATGCCTTCATTGTGGGGCGGGTGGGGTGGCGGCGGGGTGTGTCGGGGTCGCGTGGTTCCGCGGGGGCCGCGGGGGCCGCGGGTGCGGCCGGGGCTGGGGTTGCGCCGGGGCCGGGCGCGCGCCGGGGCGTCTCGTCGGGCTCCGAAGGTTTCCACGGGTCGGTGGGCCGAGGGTGGCCCGGTTCGGAGTCCTGCGGGGGCACCCCGACGCACACCCGACCCCGGCCGGCCGGGTCGGCGCGGCCGGGCTGGGCCACTCGGGCGATCCGCTCGTGCTGGTTCGGGGTGTGCCTGCGCGTCCGCCGCCGGGGGGCGGGTTCCTCGTGAGTCTCTGCGTGCATGGGCGTTGAGAACGGAGCATCCGCATGAAGGTCGCAGTCCTCGGCACCGGCGGTGGGGGTCGCGCGCATGCGGCCCGGTTGCTGGAGCTCGGGCACGAGGTGTACGTCGGCACCCGGGACTCCCGGGTCACCCTCGGCCGCAGCGAACCCGACTTCATGGGCATCGAGCCCTTCGGGCAATGGGCTGCCGACTATCCGGGCATCGAGCTCCGGAACTTCGACGAGGCCGCGGCCGCGGGCGACTTCGTCATCAACGGGATCGACGGGGCCAGCGCCGTGCGCGTGCTCAGCGGGATCGGCGAGCACCTGGCCGGGAAGACCCTGATGGACTACGCCGTCCCGTTCGTCTACAACCCCGAGCAGGCCCATCCCTGGCCCACGCCCTGGGGGGTGATGCCCGCTCTGGACCCGGTGGACCACGACAGCCTGGGGGAGCGGATCCAGCGCGCCCTCCCGGCGGTCAAGGTGGTCAAGGCGTGCGTCACGCAGGAGCAGGAGACCGTCGTCGACCCGAAGGCCGTGGCAGGGGGAGACCACACGATGTTCGTCGCGGGTGACCACGACGATGCAAAAGCGGAGGTCACCGCCCTGCTACGGGCCTACGGCTGGCAGGACGTCCTCGATCTGGGGCCGCTTGTCTGCTCGCGCGGCATGGAGATGTACTCCCACATGCACAGTGCGATCCAGTTCGCGCTGGGCGGTGCCCGGTTCGGCATCAAGGTGATGCGCTGACCGCTACTTCCAGGTGAGGGGGTTGCCCTTGCTCAGCGAGTTGTACGGGCTGCCCCAGTACTGGGCACCGGACACCTTCGTCTGTGCGGACGGGGCCAGCGCTATCGCGCAGCCCTCCTGCGTCTGGCCGTTGGTGAAGCCCTTCGGCAGCGAGTCGCCCTTGCACTTCTCGAACTTGCCGATGACCGACACGCCCTGCGCCTCGGTGCCGTCCGGGAACAGGCCCTTGATGTGGCCCACGGTCGAGTACGACAGGTCCGTCGTGCCGACGTTCTTCACCGTGTAGCGGACGTAGTAGGGGACCATGCCCTTCACCTTGTCGCCGAGGTTGAGCGAGTCCAGGTCGGCGGGGTTGCCCTGCTCGACGGTGGTGACGGTCAGGGCGATGGTGCCGCCCTTGTTGCTTCCGTAGTCGAACGGGACCGTGGCGGTCTCGCCGAGCTTGAAGGCCTGGCCGGACTTCGCCGTGCCCGCGGCTCCGGCAGAGGCCTCGCTGCCGCCGGTCGAGGGGCTGGCCGCCGCGCTGGGGCTGGCCGGGGCGCCGCCCGGGGCGGAGGTGGTCGGCTGGGCGGGCACCGGGTCCTCGTTGCCGTTCTTGCAGCCGGTCAGGGCCATGGTGCCGGCGACCGCGACGGCGACCGCGACCAGGGTGCTCTTGCGCATGCTGATGGTGCTCACTCTTCTACTCCCCCATGACTGTGCATCACCAATGTGATGCCTGTGGACTCTTGATAAGGGATGGATAAGCGCGCGTTCCAGCTCAGAGGCGTTCGACCACAGTTCTGTGACATGGCCAGGACATGTGCGGAACAGTCGGTACGCGGTTGCCGCAGTCGGGAGGCTTACGAGCGCAGGCGCAGGCCCCTCGGGGTGGCGTGGAAACCGGCCGACTCCAAGGCGGGGCCGAGCGGGGAGGTCAGGGAGGCGGCCGTGTTGATCCGTTCCACTGTGAGCGCCGGGAGGGTGCCCGCGCGGGAGGCCGTGGCGAGAGCGGTGACGGCAGCGGCGAGCCGGGGGTCGGCGGGCTCCGGCCACGCCAGGAGGGTCTTCCCGCCGCGCTCCAGGTACAGGGTCAGCTCGCCGTCCACCAGGACCACCAGGGAGCCCGCCTTGCGGCCCGGCTTGTGCGTGGCCCCGGCCGGCGGCTCCGGCCAGGGCAGCGCCGCGCCGTACGCGTTCGCCGGATCCGCGGCGGCCAGCACCACCGCCGCCAGCGGGGGCGGGGTCCGCTCGGCGGCCCGCAGCCGGTCCACGGCGCCGTCCATCGCGAACTGGGCCGCGCCCAGCCCCTCCACCACATAGCCCCGCCGGGCCTGCCCGCTGTCCTCGAAGGCCGACAGGACGCGGTAGACCGCGCTGAAGCCCCCTTCGACGCCCTCCGCCGCCACCGCGCCCCGCGTCACCACCCCGTGCCGGTCCAGCAGGGTGCGGGCCAGGGCGTGGGCCCGGTGCGTCGGGTCGGGCGCCTGGGACGGCAGCAGCGACCAGCGGCCCGAGACCGTGGGCGGGCCGGTGCGCGAGACCGTCGCGCTCAGCGTCCCGTACCGGCCGCGGGGCACCGTGCGCCGGGCGCGGTGGGCGGTGGAGCCCGCCGTGCGGCCCGATCCCAGCAGGGAACGCAGCGGGGCCAGCGTGTCGTTGGTGAGCCGGCCCGACCAGGCCAGGTCCCAGACGGCCGAGGAGAGCTCCAGGTCAGTGGCCTCGGGATGCCCGGCGCGGACCGCCTGGGTGAGCTGGCGGAAGAACAGCCCGTACCCGCCGGCCAGGGCGTCCAGCACCGCCTGGTGCAGGGGGCCCAGTTCCAGGGGGTGCGGCGGCGGCAGGAGCAGCGGGGCCGCCTCCGCCAGGTAGAGGGAGACCCAGCCGTCCTTGCCCGGGAGGGCCCCGGCGCCCGCCCAGACCACCTCGCCGGTGGTGGTCAGCTCGTCCAGCATGCCGGGGGAGTACCCCGCCACCCGGGACGGGAGGATCAGCCGCTCCAGCGCGGACGCCGGCACCGGGGCGCCCTGGAGCTGCTCCACCGCACGGGCCAGGCCGTCGATGCCGCGCAGGGCCCCGCCCAGGTGCTGCCACTGCGGCAGGAAGGTGGCCAGCGAGGTCGGCGGGACGGGTTCCACTTCTTGCCGGAGCGCGGCCAGCGAGCGGCGGCGGAGCCTGCGCAGCACCGCCGCGTCGCACCACTCCTGGCCGATGCCCGCCGGGTGGAACTCGCCCTGCACCACCCGGCCGGCCGCCGCGAGCCGGTTCAGGGCGCCCTCGGTCACCGCCGGGCCCAGGCCGAAGCGGGCGGCGACGGACGCCGAGGTGAACGGTCCGTGGGTGCGCGCGAAGCGGGCCAGCAGGTCGCCCAGCGGGTCCTTGACCGGCTCCGTGAACGCCTCCGGGACACCCACCGGGAGCGCTGTGCCCAGCGCGTCCCGCAGCCGGCCCGCGTCCTCGACGGCCGCCCAGTGGTCGGAGCCGCCGATCCGGACCCGGATCGCGCGGCGGGCCGCGGCCAGGCCGGGAGCCCAGTCCGGATCGGCGCCGCGCTCGGCCAGCTCGGCGTCCGTCAGCGGGCCCAGCAGCCGCAGCAGGTCCGCCACCGACTCGGCGTCCTTGGCCCGCCGGTCCTCGGTGAGCCACTGGAGCTCCCGCTCCAGCTCCTCCAACACCTCCGCGTCGAGGAGTTCGCGCAGCTCCGCCTGGCCGAGCAGCTCGGCCAGCAGCCGGGAGTCCAGCGACAGCGCCGCCGCCCTGCGCTCGGCGAGGGGCGAGTCGCCCTCGTAGAGGAACTGGGCGACGTACCCGAACAGGAGGGAACGGGCGAAGGGGGAGGGCTCCGGGGTGGTGACCTCGACCAGCCGCACCCGGCGCGCCTCGATGTCGCCCATCAGCTCGGTCAGCCCGGGCACGTCGAAGACGTCCTGGAGGCATTCGCGTACGGCTTCCAGCACGATCGGGAAAGAGCCGAACTCCGAGGCCACCTGGAGCAGCTGAGCCGCGCGCTGGCGCTGCTGCCACAAGGGGGTGCGCTTGCCGGGGCTGCGGCGCGGCAGCAGCAGGGCGCGCGCCGCGCACTCGCGGAACCGGGAGGCGAACAGCGCCGAGCCGCCCACCTGGTCGGTGACGATCTGGTTGACCTCGCCGTGGTCGAAGGCGACGTCCGCGGCGCCCAGCGGGGCCTGCTCGTCGTCGAACTCGAACGAGCGGGAAGCGGAAGGATCGTGGTCCAGGAGGTCCATCGACAGCAGGTCCGCATCCGGGAGGCGGAGCACGATGCCGTCGTCCGAGTGCATCACCTGCGCGTCCATGCCGTACTTCTCGGCGAGGCGCGCGCCCAGGGCCAGCGCCCACGGGGCGTGCACCTGCGCGCCGAAGGGGGAGTGGACGACGACCCGCCAGTCGCCGAGCTCGTCGCGGAACCGCTCGACGACGATGGTGCGGTCGTCCGGCACGTGCCCGCAGGCCTCGCGCTGCTCCGAGAGGTACGCCAGCACGTTCTCCGCGGCCCAGGCGTCCAGCCCGGCCGCCAGCAGGCGCAGCCGGGCGTCCTCGTCGGTCAGGCCGCCGAGCTCGCGCAGGAACGCGCCGACCGCGCGGCCCAGTTCGAGCGGACGCCCCAGCTGGTCGCCCTTCCAGAACGGCAGCCGGCCCGGCACCCCGGGAGCGGGGGTGACCAGGACCCGGTCACGCGTGATGTCCTCGATCCGCCAGGAGGTGGTGCCCAGGGTGAAGACGTCCCCGACGCGGGACTCGTAGACCATCTCCTCATCGAGCTCGCCGACCCGGCCGCCGCCCTTTTTCGGGTCGGATCCGGCGAGGAAGACCCCGAACAGGCCGCGGTCGGGAATGGTGCCGCCGGAGGTGACCGCGAGGCGCTGCGCCCCCGGCCGGCCCGTGATCGTCCCCGCGACGCGGTCCCACACCACGCGGGGTCTCAGCTCGGCGAACGCGTCCGACGGATAGCGGCCCGCCAGCATGTCCAGCACGGCCGTGAACGCCGATTCCGGCAGCGCCGCGAAGGGCGCCGCCCGCCGCACCAGGGCGAGCAGGTCGTCCAGCTGCCAGGTGTCCATCGCGGTCATCGCGACCAGCTGCTGGGCGAGGACGTCCAGCGGATTGGAAGGGATGCGCAGCGACTCGATCGAGCCGGTCCGCATCCGCTCGGTGACCACGGCCGCCTGGACGAGATCGCCCCGGTACTTGGGGAAGACGACGCCGGTGGAGACCGCGCCCACCTGGTGCCCGGCCCGGCCCACCCGCTGGAGCCCGGAGGCCACCGAGGGCGGCGACTCCACCTGCACCACCAGGTCCACCGCACCCATGTCGATGCCCAGTTCCAGACTGGAGGTGGCGACCACGGCGGGCAGCCGGCCCGCCTTCAGGTCCTCCTCCACCAGCGCCCGCTGCTCCTTGGACACCGAGCCGTGGTGCGCGCGGGCCAGCAGCGGCGGGGCGCCGTGGGCGGCGCCCGACTGGGCCATGAGCTCGGCGGGGGGCTTCCCCTCGGGAAGCCGCTCGCCCATGGCGCGCTCGTACGCGATCTCGTTGAGCCGGTTGCACAGCCGCTCGGCGAGCCGCCGGGAGTTGGCGAACACGATCGTCGAGCGGTGCGCCTGCACCAGGTCCGCGATGCGCTCCTCCACATGCGGCCAGATCGACGGCTTGTCCCCGCCCTCCTTGCCCTCGCTCGCCGGCGAGCCGCCCAACTCACCCATGTCCTGCACCGGGACGACCACCGACAGGTCGAACTCCTTGGCCGACGGCGGCTGGACGATCTCGACCTTGCCGCGCGGCGCCAGGTACCGGGCCACCTCGTCCACCGGCCGGACCGTCGCCGACAGCCCGATCCGGCGGGCCGGGCGCGGCAGCAGCTCATCGAGCCGCTCCAGGGACAGCGCGAGGTGCGCCCCGCGCTTCGTGCCCGCGACGGCGTGGACCTCGTCCAGGATCACCGTCTCGATCCCTTCCAGGGCCTCGCGGGCCGCCGAGGTCAGCATCAGGAACAGCGACTCCGGCGTGGTGATCAGGATGTCCGGCGGGCGGGTCGCCAGTGCCCGGCGCTCGGCGGGCGGGGTGTCGCCCGAGCGGATCCCGACCCGGATCTCCGGCTCGGGCAGGCCCAGGCGCACGGACTCCTGGCGGATCCCGGTCAGCGGACTGCGCAGGTTCCGCTCGACGTCCACGGCCAGGGCCTTGAGGGGGGACACGTACAGCACGCGGCAGCGCTTCCTCGGCTCGGCCGGCGGCGGGGCCGAGGCGAGCTGGTCGAGGGCGGCGAGGAAGGCGGCCAGGGTCTTGCCGGAGCCGGTGGGCGCGACGACGAGCACGTCCGAGCCCTCCGCAATGGCCCGCCAGGCGCCTTCCTGGGCGGAGGTGGGCGTGACGAAGGCCCCCGTGAACCAGGAGCGGGTCGCCGGGGAGAAGGAATCGAGCGCGGAGCCGGACATGCCCCCATCGTGCACCCCGCCACTGACAACGGGCCGGAGCCGGCTCGGACCTGGGGAAACGCGGGCCCGGGGCGGGGCGCAGAATGGGAGGATGGGGACGGACGACGGGCGCCGCGAGTGGGCCAGGCACTGGCAGTACCCGGAGCTGCCCGGGCTGGACCTGCTGCGCGCCCACTACGTACGCCACACCTTCCCGCGCCACGCGCACGACGGGTACGTCATCGCGGCCGTCACCGGCGGCATCGAGGAGATCGGCCTGCCCGGCGGAGCCGTGCGCGCCGGGCCGGGCAGCGTGGTCCTCATCAACCCCGAGGTGCCGCACACCGCGCGCGCCGGGGTGCCCGAGGGCTGGGCGTACGCCACCCTCTACCCGTCCCGCGCACTGATCACCGAGGTCGCCGCCGAGATCGGCAGCCTGCGGGGCACCCCCGGCTTCACCGCCGACATGGTCGCCGACGCGCAAGGTGCCCGCACGATCACGGAGGTGCACCGGGCGGCGGAGGCCGGGAACGCACTGGCCGCCGACACGCTGCTGCGGGGCGTAGTGGCGCGGATGCTGACCCGGCACGCCGGACCCCTGCCCGTCCGCCCGGTGCGGGGCGCGGGGGGCCTCGACGCGGCGGCCGCCCGCGCCGCGCTGGAGGAGCGGATGGCCGACCCGCCCTCGCTGGAGCAGCTCGCCGCGGAACTGGGCACCAGCCCGTTCGCCCTGCTGCGGGCCTTCCGCGAGCGGTACGGGATGCCGCCGCACACCTGGCTCACCGACGCCCGGGTGCGGCGGGCCCGCCGGCTCCTCGACGCGGGCACCCCGCCGGCGGAGGCGGCCGTCGCCGTCGGCTTCACCGACCAGCCGCACCTGAACCGGCACTTCACCCGCATCGTGGGCGTCCCGCCGGGGGCCTACCGGCGGGAGCGGGCCGGTCAGGCCGGTTAGGCTGCCGCCATGGACACCGGGGGGCTGCTGGAGCTGTACGACGCCCAAGTGCGGGGCCGGGTGCCGAGGGTGGCGCCGGTCGGGGCGGTGGTCGAGCAGGACGGGCCGCTCGTGCGGACGCACTACGGCACGCACGGGACGGTGGCGCACCGGCCGTTGGCCCACATCCCGCGCGCCCGGCCGGCCGAGCTGGTCCTGCGGCAGCGCGCGGAGTTCGCCCGGCGCGGTGAGCCCGCGCTGTGGAAGGTCCACGGGAACGACCCGGCGGGCCTGGCCGAGGAGTTGACCGCCGCCGGGTTCGTGGCCGACGAGGAGCGGTCGCTGCTGGTCGCGGAGTTCGCGCGGCTGGATCCGGTGGAGCGGAGCACCCGGAGGGCGGGGGTGCACACGCTGAACAGCGGCCGTCCGGAGGCCCCGCGGTGGGCGGCGGCGCTGGAGCTGGCCCGGGCCACCGGCCCGCACGCCAAGCCGCTCGCCGAGTTCGAGGCCGACGGCGGCTGCTGGTGGGGGGAGCGCGACGCCGCCGTGCTCCTGGAGCGCGGCAAGGTGGTAGGCGCAGGGTGGGCGGAGGTGGCCGAGGGCACGGACTTCCTGCTCATCGGCGGCGTGACCGGCCCGTACCCCGAGTTCCCCCGGGCATGGCGCGAGCTGGTGGCTCCGCCGCAGCACTACCACCGCCACCTGCACCGCCCCGTGCCCTATTGCGCGGCCGAAGCGGACGGCGAGCTGCGCACCGCCCTGCTCGCGGCCGGGTTCGCCGAACTGACCACCGTACGCACCCACCGCTGGGACCCGCCCGGCCTCCCGGCGCCCGACCGGCCGGTCGGCCTGATCGGCCCAGGGGCCGGAGACCTGCTGTGGGACCGGCTGGAGCGCGAGTACGGCTTTGACCCCGACATCGAGAAGTTCCCGGGCTTCGCCCCACCCGGCGCCTGTGCCACCTGGCGGCTCACGGACCCCCTCACCGGCGAACTGGACCGGATCGTGCGCCCCGCACTGACGGCGCTGACTCGGCCCGGCGGGCGACTGGTCTGGCTGGACTGGCAGCACACCGGCTACGACTTCGACCCCCACAGGGTCGGCGGACCGGGCCGGCCGGACTGGCCCGGAGAGGTCTACCCGAACGGGGACTACTACCTCTACCTCCACCCCGACCTGCGGTTCGGCACCTTCGGACACCCCTGGGAGCAGACCCTCACCGTCTTCGGGGAGCCGCTGCTCGCCGCCGTCGAGGCCGAGCTGACCGGACTGCTCGGGGAGCCGCTGCGCAGGACATAGGCGCAAGAACGTACAAGACGGCTCGGCTCGGCCCCGCATAGTTTCGGGGCGTGGGAGAGCAGAGGATGATCACAGCGCCGGAGATGCGGGCGGCGACGGAAGAACGGCCGCGTGCGGCCGTCATCAGGGACGCGCTCGGCGTCGGGGTGGCCGTCGGGCTGTCCGGGTTCGCCTTCGGGGTGACCGCCGCCGGGGCCGGGATCAGCACGCTGCAGGCCTGCGTGCTCAGCCTGCTCGTCTTCACCGGGGCCTCGCAGTTCGCGCTGGTCGGCGCGCTGGCCGCCGGCGGGAACCCCTTCACCGCCGCCGCCGGGGCCTTCTTCCTGGGGACCCGCAACGCCTTCTACGGGCTGCGGCTCTCGCAGCTGCTCGCGCTGCCCCGCGCCGTACGGCCCTTCGCCGCGCACTGGGTGATCGACGAGACCACCGCCGTGGCGCTCGCGCAGCCGGACCGCAAGTCCGCCCGGCTCGGCTTCGGCGTCACCGGGCTCGCCCTGTACGTGCTGTGGAACCTCACCACCCTGCTCGGCGCGCTCGGCGCCGAGGCCATCGGGGACACCAAGGCATGGGGGCTGGACGCCGCCGGGCCCGCCGTGTTCCTGGCCCTGCTCGCGCCGATGCTGAAGACCTCCACCGAGCGGGCCGTCGCCGCCCTCGCGCTCGTGCTGGGCCTGGGATTCCTGCCCGTGCTGCCCGCGGGCGTGCCCGTGCTGATCGCGGCCCTGGCCGCCCCCGTCGTGCTCTGGATGAAGGGACGCCGCTCGTGAACGGGATGAACGGCATGAACGCCATGAATGTGTGGATCGCCATCGGGCTGACCGTCGTCGGCTGCTACGCCGTCAAGCTCGCCGGGCTGCTCGTCCCCGCCGGGGCCCTGGAGCGGCCGCTCGTGCGCCGGCTCTCCGCGCTGCTGCCGGTCGCGCTGCTCGCCGCCCTCACCGCCCAGCAGACCTTCAGCACCGGGCAGGAGCTCGTCCTCGACGCGCGGGCCGCCGGCCTCGCCGCCGCCGGGATCGCCCTGCTCCTGCGGGCCCCGTTCCTCCTGGTGGTCGCCGCCGCGGTGGTCGTCACCGCGGGCGTGCGGGCCCTGGGCGGGTAGCTCCGGGCGCGGCCAGGCGGCCGTACGCCCGCAGCGTGAGCAGGGCCTCCAGGGTGGCGATCGGCCGCCGCTCCAGCGAGCTGCCCGGCGCCCAGGCCCTGCGGTGCACCGGCCAGCCCCCGTCGGGCTGCTGCTCGGCCGCCAGGAAGTCCAGCGAGCGGCGCAGCTCCTCGTCGGTGAACCAGCCCCGGGCCAGGGACTCCGGCCGGCGCGCGTAGTCGTGCGGGAACAGCTGCTCGCCGGGCGCGTAGCCGGGGGCGCACGGGTACTCCTCGCGCCGGGCGGGGTCGAGCACGGCGAGGCGCCGCTCGCGCACCAGCCGTCCGAGCCGGTCGGCGGCCGCCGCGGCACGGGCCCGGTCGGGGGCGCCGTCCAGGAAGGCCACCGCCGCCTGGACCTCGTACGGATGCGAGTGGCGCAGGCTCTCGACCCGGTCCCAGCAGAAATCCGTGGCCCGGAAGAGCCACGCGTGCCAGACCCGGTTGCGGTGCAGTACCCCGACCACCGGACCCGTGGTCAGCAGCTCGCCCGGCGGGTCGTCGTGCATCGGGTGGTACGGGGCCGCCGGGTAGCAGCGCGGGGCCGGGAAGACCACCGGGAGGGCGCCGTCCGGGGTGGAGACCCGGGTCAGGTGGCGGCACAGCCGCTCGATGCGCTGCCCGGCGCAGCGGCCCAGGCTGTCCAGCACCCGCAGCGCGTGCGCCGTGTGCAGGGGATGGCTGAGCGGGCCGCGCAGGTCCGGGTCGAGGGCGTGGCCGTAGCCGCCGTCGCCGCCCAGGTACGCGCCGAGGGCGGAGTCCACCGAGTCGGCGTCCCCGCCGAGGAAGTGGAACGCGAACCGCCGCTGCTCCAGGACCCGGGCCGTGAGCCAGATGAACTGCTCGGCGCGGGCCAGGGCCGACGGGGCCGGCGGGATCAGAGAGGAAGCTTCGTCTCCGGGCATGCGTGCAACGTAGGACGCGGTACCGGGGCGACGAGGGCCGAACGCGGCCGGTGCACTCTCCCGGGGCGGGATACTGGGGGCATGCGGTTGACGATTTTCTGGGAGCGGATGGCGGAGCACTTCGGCGAGGCCTACGCCGACTCCTTCGCGCGGGACCACGTCATGACGGAGCTGGGCGGGCGGACCGTCCACCAGGCGCTTGACGCCGGCTGGGAGACCAAGGACGTGTGGCGCGCGGTGTGTTCGGCCATGGACGTCCCGGCCTCGCTGCGGTGACCCCCCGCGGGGTGCGGCCGGCTGCGGAGACTTCCGCCGGGTGAGCCGGGGGCGCACCGGTGCGCGGCAGGGGCCGTCGCGGCGGCCGCTTCGAGGTGAGGGCGCCGCCGGGCGCGGCCCATCGCTTCGTGCTCCGGGGCCCGGGTGGGCCAGACTTGGCCGGGTGGCAGCCACCGAAGAGACGACCGACCAGCCCCCTGCCGCCGGGGGAGCCCACGCGCCCGGGCGGGCGGACCCGACCGCACCGGCCGACGCCGCCGGCGCCGCTGACGCGGGGGACCCCGCCGATGGGGCCGGGCCCGCCCGCACACCCCCGCGTGGCCGTGCCGACGAGCCCGTGGCGGCGGGAGCCGGCGGTTCCCCGGATGCCCCGCACCCCGACGCGGCCGAGGACGGCTCCGGCTCTGCCCGGCCCGGGGGCGGGAGCCCGCAGGCCGCCGGGGGAGTACCCGGGCCCCGCCCGGCGGACCCGGACGCGCGGCTGGGAGAGGACGTCCAGGACCACGCTGACACGGGCCGCACGCCCCCCCGGGCCGGAGCCGGCGGGTCCCCCTCCGGCCCGGACGAGGACGGCTCCGGCGCCGACCGGCGCGGGGGCGGGAGCCCGCCGATGGGGGCCGGCCCGGCCGCGGGCGACGCGCGGATGCCGCGTTGGCTGCCGCGCGCGGTGGTCCTCGTACTGGCCCTCGTCGCCTGCTTCCAGCTCGGCAGCTGGGCCTTCCACCAGCTGATCGGGCTGCTCGTCAACATCCTGATCGCGTTCTTCCTCGCGCTCGCGATCGAACCCGCCGTGTCCCGGATGGCGGCCCGCGGCATGCGCCGCGGGTTCGCCACCTTCCTGGTGTTCCTCGGGGTGTTCGTCGCGGCCGCCGGATTCCTCACCCTGCTCGGCTCGATGCTCGCCGGGCAGATCATCGAGATGGTGGAGGGCTTCCCGCGCTACCTCGATTCGGTGATCGACTCGATCAACTCCACCTTCCGCACCGAGTTCTCCCGGCTGGAGATCCAGGAGAGCCTGCTGCGCTCCGACTGGCTGCGCAAGTACGTGCAGAACAGCGCGACCGGCGTGCTCGACGTGTCCGCCACCGTGCTCGGCGGACTGTTCAAGCTGCTGACGATCGGTCTGTTCTCCTTCTACTTCGCCGCCGACGGCCCCCGGCTGCGGCACGCGCTGTGTTCCGTGCTGCCGCCCGCGAAGCAGTCCGAGGTGCTGCGCGCCTGGGAGATCGCCGTCGCCAAGACCGGCGGATACCTCTACTCGCGCGGGCTGATGGCGCTGATCTCCGGCATCGCGCACTACATCCTGCTGGCGGCCCTCGGGGTGCCGTACGCGCCCGCGCTCGCCGTGTGGGTGGGGCTGGTCTCCCAGTTCATCCCCACCATCGGCACCTATCTCGCGGGCGCGCTGCCGATGCTGATCGCCTTCACCGTCAACCCCTGGTACGCGCTGTACGTCCTGGGATTCGTGGTGGTCTACCAGCAGTTCGAGAACTACGTCCTCCAGCCGAAGCTGACCTCGAGGACCGTGGACATCCACCCGGCGGTGGCCTTCGGCTCGGTCATCGCCGGCACCGCCCTGCTGGGCGCGGTCGGGGCGCTCATCGCGATCCCGGCCGTCGCCACTCTGCAGGCCTTCCTCGGCGCGTACGTGAAGAGGTACGAGCTGACGGAGGACGCGGCCGCCTCTACTGCCCGTCCGCGCCGTCGCCGAGTACGGATGCCAGGGCTTCGGTGACGGCCGACTCGACGGCGCCCTTGTCCATTCCGAGGCCGCTGAGCGGCCCCTCGCCGTTCTCCTGCTCCAGCAGCGCGAGCAGGATGTGCTCGGTGCCGACGTACGGGTGACCCAGGCGCAGGGCCTCGCGGAAGGTGAGCTCCAGGGCCTTCTTCGCGGACGCGTCGAAGGGGATGAGGGCCGGAACGTCCTCCTGGCGCGGGGGCAGTGCGGCCGTCGCGGCGGCGCGCACGTCCTGCTCCGCGACGCCCTGGGCGCGCAGGGCCAGTGCCGCGAGCCCCTCGGACTCGGAGAGCAGGCCCAGGACCAGGTGCGCGGTGCCGATCTCGGCGCTGCCGGCGGCGCGGGCCTCGTTCTGCGCGGTGACGACGACGTTGCGGGCGCGGGGGGTGAAGCGGCCGAAGCCGGCGCTCGGGTCGAGGGCCGCTTCGCCCTCCTTGTCGGCCTTGGGGACGAAGCGCTTCTGGGCGGCCTGGCGGGTGACGCCCATGCTGCGGCCGATGTCGGTCCAGGAGGCGCCGGAGCGGCGGGCCTGGTCCACGAAGTGGCCGATGAGGTGGTCGGCGACGTCCCCGAGCGCCTCGGCGGCGACGACGGCGTCGCTGAGCTGCTCCAGGGGGTCGGTGTGGACCTTGTTGATGGCCGCGATGAGGTCGTCGAGGCGTACCGGATTGGTCATGCGAACGGGTTCCACTGAAGGGTTCGTCATAGGTGCAACCGTAGGTTGACAGTCGAATGGGTGTCAACCCGCGGTTGTCACTCGGTGGGGGTGTCGCCCCGGCGGCCGCTACGAGCCCGCGCCCCCGGCCTTCGTGAACTTCTCCCACTGCGCCGCCACCACTTCCTCCGGCACCCCGCCGAAGTCCTTCGTGTCGAGGGCGTCCGACCGGAAGGAGACGGTCACCGACCCGGAGCGGATCACCGTCAGGTAGTCGTAGAGCGTGATGTCCTTGTCCTTCACGTCCTGCGTCACGATGCGGTAGGCGAGTGCCTCGTCGCCGAGCGCGGGAGCCTTGACCGGCTCCACCTTGAGGACCTTCGCCGACACGGCCCAGCGCTCCTCGGTGAACCCGCCCGCACACTGCCGGCCCGCCTCGGCCAGGCTCCTCATCGCCGAGGCCGCGCCGCCGTCCTTGTAGGAGCGCAGCAGGATGTCGGTCCCGACGGCCTGCCACTCGCCGGGCACATGGGTCGCCGTGTACGCCTGGGCCGTGTGGCCGGCCTTGCCGAGGCTGTTCAGCGGGGTGCAGACGGCGGGCTCGACGTCGTAGAGCTCGCTCATCGGCTCGTCGAGGACGGGCTCCGAGACCTCGTACCGGCCCGCCTTCTCGCCGGGGGCGAGCGCCATGGCCTTGAGCCGCTCGACGCCCGGCCCCGCGGGGCTTCCCGGGGATGCGGACGCGGACGCGGATCCGCCCGGGCTCGCACTCGCGGTGGCTGCGGCTTTGCCGTCCTTGCCGCCCTTGCCGCCCTCGCCCGTCCCGCCGCAGGCCGCGGCGCCGGCCAGTACCGCCGCCACGCCGAGCGCGACTGCCGCCGTACGGCGCGCCCTTCCGTTCCCCACCCTGTTCACGTGATGCCATCCCCTTGAGATCGTGTCGGACCCACGATTGTGCGGGACGCGCGGCTGAGAGCGAGACACGGAGGCCGAGATGGGGTTCTACACCGACCGGATCGTGCCGCGGATCGTGAACGTCGCCTGCGGGGCCAAGATGGCCGAACCGCTGCGGCGCCGGGTCTGCGAGGGTCTGCGGGGCGAGGTCGTCGAGATCGGGTTCGGCACGGGACACAACGTCCCCTTCTACCCGCCGGAGGTCACGGGCGTGGCCGCGGTCGAGCCCTCCGACCTCGGGTGGAAGCTGGCCGCCGACCGCGTCAGGGCCTCACCCGTCCCGGTGCGGCGGGCCGGCCTGGACGGCCAGTCGCTGCCCTTCGAGGACGACAGCTTCGACGCCGCCCTGTGCACCTGGACCCTGTGCACCGTCCCGGACCCGGGCGCGGCGCTGCGGGAGCTGCGGCGCGTACTGAAGCCCGGAGGGACCCTGCACTTCGTCGAGCACGGCCTCGCTCCGGAAGGGGACTGGAACGTGCGCCGCTGGCAGCGACGGCTCGAACCGCTCAACAAACGGCTCCTCGGCGGGTGTCACCTGACCCGGCCGACCGCCGACATGCTGCGGGCGGCGGGGTTCACGATCACGGCGCTCGACGTCTTCTACGAAAAGGGCGCGCCGAAGGCCCTGGCCGCGGAATCCCTCGGGACCGCGCTCTCCCTTTGAGCGGTGCGCGCGGCGTGCGACGGGGGCCGCGAGTCGCGGGTCACAGCAGCCGGGCCTCGGACGTCGGGAGCTTCGCCCACCAGTGGTGGTAGCGGCTGTAGACCTCCGTCTCGCGGCCGGCGAGGAAGGCCGTCAGGGACCGTGCCTCTTCGGCGAGTCCCTCCCAGGCGGCGGGCGGGAGGGGGTGGAACGCGGTGGCCTCGATGCCCTCGGCCGTCGGGCGCCACACCCCGGCGACGTGGCCGTCCACGAGCAGGGTCGGCAGTACGTCGCCGTTGCGCCGGATCACCAGGGGGCGGTAGGCCGGGGGTATCACCCGGCCGCGGTCGGCGTAGGCCAGCAGGACGCTGTCCCACATGGCCATGAGCCGGGGCGGGGCGGGGGTCCCGGCGGGCGGCCGGGAGGCGCCCGGCAGGTCGTACAGCATGTCGCCGTCCGGCCCCCGGAGTTCCTCGACGGCTCCGTCCAGCTCGCGGAGGGCCGCGCGGACGGGGGCCCGCTGCACCATGGCGAACTGGGCCACGTCCGCGACCGACGCGGGCCCGAACCCCGCCAGGTAGCGCAGGATCAGGGCGCGCAGCGCGTGCGGGTCCAGGGTCTTGGCCGCGGGCACCGCGCCGGTGCCCGCGGTTCCGGCCGTCCCGGCCGCGACGAAGGACGGGCGGTGGCCGAACGACCACGGCGCGCCCGTCGGGGCGTGGTGCAGCGCCGCGTACCCCTTCGGCCCCCACCACGCCGCGTCCTTCCGCTCGGTACCGACTCGCTCCCCGGCCCACGCCTGCATCTCCGCCGAGGTGCGCGGCCGGTCGGCGAAGGCCAGCAGGTCGGGCACGAGCGCGTCGGCGTCCGCCGGGGTCAGCCCCGCGCCGGCGAAGCGGCCGCCGAGCCGGGCGCCGTACAGCGTGGGCTGCATCGCCGCGCGGAAGTCCGGGTAGTCGTCGGCGTGGACGGCGTGCAGCGTGATCCGCATCAGGGTCGCCTTGACCGCCGACCGCCCGGCGAAGGCCGCATCGAGCCCGGCCGGATCGAAGCCTGCGAGCCTGTTCCACAGCGCGACGTAGGGCGACGCCGGGTGCTGCGCCTGGAGGGCGACCACGCGCCGCAGCCCGTCGGGGACGGACAGCGGCTCACGTTCGAGGAGCAGCTGGCGGCTGAGGGTGGCCCGGTTGAGTTCGCGCGCGGTGATCGTCACAGGGGTGGATTCTGCCCTGTGACGTCCGTCCCGTCCGTGGTGTCGGCGGGGCCCGTGGCGGGCGTCAGTCCAGGCTCGCCACGAACCCGCCGCGGGCCGCACCGGAGCCGAGCAGGTGGTCCCAGTCGAGCACCTCGGGCAGCTCGTCGAGCGACAGGACGACCGCGCCACCCGCTCGCACGGCGTCCTCGCACCAGTCGCCCATGTCGCCGGCCGCGGCGTCGCCGGCGGTCGTGTCGATCACCGGGGCCGCCAAGGCCGGGACGACGAGCCCGGCCTCGCCGGGCCCGTCCACGACGCACAGGGTGAGTTTGGGGACGATGCTCCATCCCTCGCACCGGGGCACCGCCCCGTCCCGCGCGGCCAGCACCGGCAGCGCCTCGTGGACCGGGGCGTCGGACAGCAGGAGCACGGGGACGGTGCCCCGGACGAACAGGGTGTTCTCAGGAGTCAACAGCATCCGGTCACGATCGCAGGGCGCGCCGGCCACGGGATCGGCGGGTCCGCGCGAGCGCCGTCTCGGAGGGGAAGCCGCGGTCGTCCGGTGGGGCGGGCGTGGCGCGCTTGACACGGAAATCGAACATCCATTCTGATGGGTTATCCACAGCCGAACCGGTCGTGGAGGCGCATTGTCAGTGGCAGGCATTAGCGTCAATGGCGTGAAGCGATCGACTCAAGCAAACCGGGTGGAACCCATGGCAGGCACCGACCGCGAGAAGGCTCTCGACGCCGCGCTCGCACAGATTGAACGGCAATTCGGCAAGGGTGCGGTCATGCGCCTCGGCGACAAGCCGAACGACCCCATCGAGGTCATCCCGACCGGGTCGACCGCGCTGGACATCGCGCTCGGCGTCGGCGGGCTGCCCCGCGGCCGCGTGATCGAGGTGTACGGGCCGGAGTCCTCCGGTAAGACGACCCTGACCCTGCACGCCGTGGCCAACGCGCAGAAGGCCGGCGGCACCGTCGCCTTCGTGGACGCCGAGCACGCGCTCGACCCCGAGTACGCGAAGGCCCTCGGCGTCGACACCGACAACCTCATCCTGTCGCAGCCGGACACCGGCGAGCAGGCACTGGAGATCGTGGACATGCTCGTCCGCTCCGGTGCCCTCGACCTGATCGTCATCGACTCCGTCGCGGCCCTCGTGCCGCGCGCGGAAATCGAGGGTGAGATGGGCGACTCGCACGTGGGTCTCCAGGCCCGTCTGATGAGCCAGGCCCTCCGGAAGATCACCGGTGCGCTCAACCAGTCCAAGACCACCGCGATCTTCATCAACCAGCTCCGCGAGAAGATCGGTGTGATGTTCGGCTCGCCCGAGACCACCACCGGTGGCCGCGCGCTGAAGTTCTACGCCTCCGTGCGTCTCGACATCCGCCGCATCGAGACCCTGAAGGACGGCACGGACGCGGTCGGCAACCGCACCCGCGTCAAGGTCGTCAAGAACAAGGTCGCGCCGCCGTTCAAGCAGGCCGAGTTCGACATCCTCTACGGCCAGGGCATCAGCCGCGAGGGCGGCCTGATCGACATGGGCGTGGAGCACGGCTTCGTGCGCAAGGCCGGTGCCTGGTACACGTACGAAGGCGACCAGCTGGGCCAGGGCAAGGAGAACGCCCGCAACTTCCTCAAGGACAACCCGGATCTCGCCAACGAGATCGAGCGGAAGATCAAGGAGAAGCTGGGCGTGGGCGTCCGCAAGGACGCCGCGGGTGACGAGGCGGCGGCAGCGCCGGCCGACGCCGCGGCAGCCGTGCCCGCGCCCGCGACGAAGGCGAAGACGACGGCCAAGGCCGCCGCGTCCAAGAGCTGACCGTGCGGGAGCAGGAAGGGGGCGGCGGGAGCCGAAGCGGCCGTGAGGGCCGTCAGGAGCTGCCGCCCCAGAGCCCCGAGGAGCAGGCGCGGGCCATCTGCCTGCGCCTGCTCACCGGGAGCGCGCGCACCCGGCGCCAGCTCGCGGACGCCCTGCACAAGCGGGGCATCCCCGAGGAGGTGTCGCAGCAGGTCCTCTCCCGGTACGAGGAGGTGGGCCTGATCGACGACGCCGCCTTCGCCGGGGCCTGGGTCGAGTCCCGGCACCGCGGCCGGGGCCTGGCCCGCCGGGCGCTCGCCCAGGAGCTCCGGACCAAGGGGGTCCACGCCACCCTCGTGGAGGAGGCCCTGGGGCAGCTGGACTCCGAGCAGGAGGAGGAGACCGCCCGCGAGCTCGTGGAGCGCAAGCTCCGCGCCACCCGGGGGCTGGAGCGGGACAAGCGGATCCGGCGCCTCGCCGGGATGCTCGCCCGCAAGGGATACCCGGAGGGCATGGCCCTGCGGGTGGTCCGGCGCGCCCTGGAGGCGGAGGGCGAGGACGCCGACGAGCTCCGGCCGGGGTACTCGGGGGAGTGAGCCGGGGCGCCCGGGGTGGGGGTAACCCCCGGGTACGGACGCCGGGATGCGCCAATGTCAGGAGGCGGGCCCGGCGCCAGAGTTGACGGCATGATGCTGCGTTACGCCCTTCGGACCATCAGGGACCGCAAAGCCGGTTTCCTCGGAGCCTTCGTCGCACTCCTGTGCGCGGCCGCCCTCGTCACCGCCTGCGGCACCCTCCTGGAAACGGGACTCCGCGGGAAGATCGGCACCGAGCGGTACGCGGCCACGCCGGTCCTCGTCTCCGCGGACCAGAATGTGCACGAGACCACGGTCAAGGAGAAGAAGGGCAAGACGAAGACGAAGCACAAGGCCAAGCCCGTCGCCGAGCGGGCCTGGCTGCCCGCCTCCACCGTGGACACGGTCCGCGCGGTGCCCGGAGTCGAGCGGGCCGTGCCCGAGCTCACGTTCCAGGCCGTTCCGCTGCCGGCGGCCCCGGGCGGGCAGAAGCCCTCGTACGGGCACGCCTGGACCTCCGCCGCGCTCACCCCCTTCACGCTCGCGGAGGGGCGCGCCCCGCAGAGCGGCGCCGAGGTCGTCGTCGACCGGGCGCTGGCCGCCCGCGCCGGGCTGAAGCCAGGCTCCGAGCTCACCGTGCAGTCCACCGGAGAGCCGAAGACGTACCGAGTCAGCGGAGTCGCGGCGAGCGCCCACGGGGACCTCGCGCAGCAGAGCGCCCTCTTCTTCAGCGAGGCCGAGGCCCAGCGGCTCGCCGCCCGCGCCGGACAGGTCAGCGCCATCGGGATCCTGCCCGCACCCGGCGTGACCGCCGGTGAGCTCGCCGGGCGGGTCGAGCAGGCCCTGCGGGGCACCGGAGCGCAGGTCAGCACCGGGGACGAACGCGGGCCCGTGGAGTTCCTCGACGCCGCCGGAGCCCGCACCAAGCTGGTCTCCATGGGCGGCGCGATGGGCGGCACCTCGCTCCTCGTCGCGATCCTCGTGGTCGTCGGCACCTTCTCGCTCACCGTCCAGCAGCGCTACCGCGAACTCGCCCTGCTGCGGGCCATCGCCGCCACGCCCGGCCAGCTGCGGCAGCTGATCGGGCGCGAGGCCCTGATCATCGGCCTGGCCGCCGGGATCACCGGGGCCTTCGCGGGACTGCCGCTCGCCGCCTGGCTGCACGGCCGGTTCGTCGACAGCGGGGTCGTCCCCGCCACCCTGGAGCGCACCGCGGGCATCTTCCCGATGTTCGCCGCCGTCGGCGCGAGCCTGCTCGGCGCCTGGGCCGCCGCGCGGATCACCGGCCGGCGCATCGCCCGGATCCGCCCCACCGAGGCGCTCGCCGAAGCCGCCTCCGAGCAGGGGCGGCCGCGCCGGCTCCGGACCGCCTTCGGCCTGCTCCTGCTGGCCGGCGGCGCCGTGCTGGTCGTCGTACTGGGCTCGCTGCGCACGGAGCCCGCCTCCACTCCGGTGACCTTCCTGGCCGTGGTGGTCCTGGCCGGGGCGGTCTCGCTGCTCGGTCCGCTGCTCGTACGGGGCGCCGCCGCGCTGCTCGCCGGTCCGCTGGGGCTGGCCGGGGCGGGCGGAAAGCTGGCCGGTGCGAACCTGCGCGGCAACGCCACCCGGATGGCCTCCGCCGTCACCCCGCTCGCCCTGCTCGTCGGCATGACCTGCACCGTGCTCTTCATCACCCCCACCCTCGGCGACGCGGCCCGGGCGCAGGCCCGCGAGGGGGTCCGCGCCGAGTGGGTGCTGACCGCGCGGGGGCCGGGCGTCACGCCGGAGGCCGCCGAGCGGATCCGGCGTACGCCCGGGGTCGTGGCGGCCAGTGAGATCGTGCACACGTCGGTGCGGGTGGGGCTCGCGAAGTACGCCGCGCAGGGCGTGACCCCGGCCGGGCTGACCCGGACCTGGGACCCGCGGGTGACGGGCGGGAGCCTGGACGGCTTCGGCGACGGGACCGCGGCCGTGAGCGAACTCGCCGCCGATCAGCTGGGGCTGAAGCCGGGGAGCCCGCTGAAGCTGACGCTGGGCGACGGGACCCCGGTCACGCTGAAGGTCTCCGCCGTGTACGCGCGGGGGCTGGGCTTCGGGGACCTGACGCTGCCGCACGCGCTGGTGGCCGCACACGTGGACAACCCCCTCGCCGGCAGCGTGCTGGTGGCGACGCAGCCGGGGTCGGGAGCGGGGTACGAGCGGCTCGCCGCGGCGGTGAAGGGCTACCCGGGGGTGGCGGTGCTGTCCGCGGCGGACGCCGACCGGGCGCGGGCCGAGCGGCAGGACGCCGCGGCGGAGATCAACCTGCTCGCGATGGGGCTGGTGCTGGCCTTCACCGCGATCGCGGTGGTCAACACCCTCGCGATGTCCACCGCCGAACGGGTGCGGGAGTTCGGGCTGCTGCGGCTCGCGGGGGCGCAGCGGAGGCAGGTCCTGGGGATGCTGCGGGCGGAGGCGCTCGGGGTGGTCCTGATGGGGGCGGTGCTGGGGTCGGGGATCGCCCTGGCCGTACTGACCGCGTTCAGCGTGGGCATGACGGGGGTGGCGGCGCCGGCCGTGCTGCCCGTCGCCTACGCGGTGGTGGTGGGGGTGGCCGGGCTGCTGGCCCTGGTCGCCACTTCCCTCCCGGGGAGGGTGGCGCTGCGGGTCCGCCCGGTGGAGGTGGCCACGGCCAAGGGGTAGCCCGCGGGGTCCTCCGGACCCCCGCGCCTCAAACGCCGGCGGTTCTTTCAGCCTCGCCGGCGTTTGACACCCGCGCCGCCGAACTCCTGGCCGCGGCCGGCCTGGACGACATCTCCTTCCGC